>PMIX01000132.1 GCA_003158395.1 Myxococcales bacterium
AGCGGGCTGAACGGCACGAAGCCGATGCCGAGCTTCTCGAGCGCCGGGATTAGCTCCACCTCGGGTTTGCGCCACCACAGCGAGTACTCGCTCTGAACCGCCGTGAGCGGTTGCACGGCGTGGGCGCGACGGATCGTCGCCACACCAGCCTCCGACATGCCGAAGTGCTTCACCTTGCCCTCGCGGATCAGCGCCTTCACCGTGCCCGCGACGTCTTCGATGGGAACCTCAGGGTCGACCCGGTGCTGGTAGAAAAGGTCGATGCGGTCGGTCCGCAGCCGCTTGAGCGACGCCTCCGCCACCTCGCGAATGTGCTCCGGCCGGCTGTCCATCGCGTTGGTGCCGAGCTTCATGCCGAACTTCGTCGCGATTACAACCTGGCTCCGGACGGGCGCCAGTGCTTCGCCCACGAGATCTTCGTTCGTGAACGGGCCGTAAGCCTCGGCCGTGTCGAAGAGGGTTACGCCGCGGTCGACGGCCGCGCGGATGAGCTTGATCATCTCCTGGCGATCCGGCGGCGTGCCATAGGCGAAGCTCATGCCCATGCAGCCGAGGCCGATGGCCGAGACTTCGAGGTTGCTCTTTCCAAGTATTCGCTTTGTCATGGCTCATTCTCCTCGTGAACGAACGCATCCACTTCGGCGCGCCTGGTTACGTCGACCTGCATAGCGGCGGCCTGACCGCCAGCGCGCTGGATGTCAGCCACAACTGTCTGGAGCCGATCCATGCGACGCGCGCCGAGGAACACGCTGGCGCCTTTGCGGGCCAGGTGACGCGCAGTGGCCTCGCCGAGGCCGCTGCTGGCGCCAGTGATGACGACGATCTTTCCTTCAATGTCCGACATGCTGCCCCCCTGAGCGCGCCTCACAAGCGCGCAATCGGGACTCCCTTCCGCGCGAGGAAGAGCTGGGTTCGCAAGAGCGCCCAGAACCGACGGCGCGTCACCACCGCCAAGTCAGCTTGCTCAAGCAGCCGCGGGATGTCCTTGGGCCCTTGGAAGTTCGCATGGCCGGTCCACCTGAGAAGAGGCCGCAGGAAAAACATGAACGGCACATCGATGTCGGCGAGGACAAAGAACCCGCCGGGGCGCAGCACTCGCGCGACCTCGCAGATCCCGGCCGCCTGGTCTCGCCAGTGATGAAACGACATGGTGCTGAAGACCGCGTCGAAGGAGTCAGACTCCACTGGGAGTGCCGACGCATCCCCCTGCTTGAAGACGAACCGCGCGTCTCCTTCGTGCTTGCGCCGCGCCTCTTCGACCATCTCCTCCGAGGCATCAACCCCTGTGAAGCGGACGCCGTCCCAGCGTCCTGCGGCAGTCTCCAGCAGGCGGCCGGTCCCGCAACCCACGTCGAGCACGTCGTGTGGAGGGGCGCTCGACGCGCGGAACGCGCTCAGTACAGCCTCGTGCACGGGTTCGAACATGAGCCTTTGCAAGATGCTGCGGTCGTAGCTGGGAGCCCAGCGATTGAATCTCCCTTGGCCAGGGTTCGTCTTCATGGTTGGATACTCACCGCGACTTTGTGCTCGGTCAAGCGGCCGGATCGCTACCACCACGCGCGGGGATGAGATCGGGCGAGGACTGGTTGCAGCGACCACGGCGACCTCGGCTCGGATGCGATGGCAACTCGCTGAGGACTGGACTTACTGTGGGTGGATCTGGAAGGCACGGCGCTCGCGCCAGCGCAAGACCGCGAAGTCGCGCCGGTCCAAGGTCAACCCCAAGCCGCTTGCGTGGCAAGCACCATCATGGTCTGCTTTCTCGCAGCCCGTATGTTTCGCGGGAAAGAGGCAAGAATGAAACGTCTGGTCTTGGTCATACCTTTTGCTCTCGCCTGCTCTTCCTCGGCGTTGAAATTGCGTGCAGACGACGGTGGCTTGCCTGCCGCAGGTGGCGTTGGTGGCGTAGGGGTGTTGCCTTCGGCCGGCGGCGGCGCGACTGGCGCCGGTGGCGCGGTCGGCTCCGGCGGCACAATTAGCACAGGCGGAAGGGTCGGCTCCGGCGGCGCAGTCGTCTCAGGCGGAATGAGCGGAAAAGGCGGGGCGGCCGGAGTCGGCGGCGTGTTCGGCACGGGTGGCGCGACTGGCTATGGTGGAGCAATCGCCAGCGATGGCGGTGCCAGTACGTGTTCGAGCGACCAGGACTGTCCATCATCCCAAGTGTGCGGCTACGAGGCAGACCTCACCTGCTCCATTCAGGCCCACTGTATCACCGAGGCGTTCTGCAACAGTGTCGCAGTGGGCTGCGGATGTGATGGCGGCATGGTGTTAGTCGGCTGCGGGGTGGCCTCGAAGCCGTTCACGGGGATTGGACCCTGCTCTAATGGCACGGGCGGCGCAACGAGCGCCGGTGGGACAACGGGCAACGGAGGGTCTGCTGCGATCGCCGTCAGCGTGACCAAATTGTTCGACGCAGACGTGCCGCCTTGCGCTGCCGGTTACGAACACCCCAATATCTGCTGCCAGGGCGCCCCCTACCAGGCAACGGTCTGCACAGAGGATCTGACGCATCCCTTTGGCGTGTGCGAAACGGAGCAGTTCGCCTATCCCGACCCCAATGCATGCTGTTTGCTCGACAACAAAACAGCCTGTGTGCAGCCCCCAGGCGTCGATTCAACCCCAGACGCCGGGCAGCAAAACGACTGCCTGAACCCTTGCTCTCCCGGGGCATACCCACCCCCACCTCTAATGGATAGATGGCTTTGCGTATTCGGAATCGGAATTACAGCCCAGACGCGCCAGCCGCCTTGCATTGGGCTGTGCACCCGTCAGGGGGATTGGTGTAGCACCCCATGCCCCGCTGGTTGGTCTGCCCCCGCGGGAGGCCAGGTTGACTTCTGCTGCCAGACGGGCTTGAACGGACAGAGCTTCTGTTTTTCCCAAGCCGGGTTCATTCGCGGCAACAGCGGCCCGTGACCAACACGAACACGCAGTGGCGTCCCCCGGTCGCGACCGCCCGACCCTCACGCTGTACGCGCGGGTGGGCAAAGGCGAGGTGGCCCTGCGCCGCTGGCCAACCACCATAGGCGGCTGGAAGACGATCGAGGGATCCCAGGCACCTGCGGAAGTGCAGTCTCGCGCCGAGGATGGGCTTCCCAGACCGGAAATACCCCATTCGATCGAGCTATGCATTGCGCTACCCCATTCGATCGAGCTATGCACCTGCACGGGCGCTCGCTTCGTCGTGCCCGAGGCCGAGCTCATCAAGGCCGGTGAGCCTGGGCATGGCGCAGGTGGGACACGTTGTCGCAGGAGACGCTTCGGAAGTCGTTCAAAGGCAGGTTGCCGGCCGTATGCCGAGTGACCTCGCGCGCCGGATGGCCTCACAAGCCGACGAGGTGGAGAAGGTGGCGATGGCCATCGCTGCTTTTAGGGCGGTGGACACTTCAGAGCACAGCGGCGGTTGGGCAGGCAGCCCTGCAACGCTCTTGCCACCCGGATCATCGAACCCCATCATGATTTACATGAAAACACGAAAACTGGGCACGCAAGGTTTGCAAGTGTCGGCGCTCGGCCTGGGCTGCATGGGCATGAGCGAGTTCTATGGTCCACACGACGATGGCGAGGCCATCGCGACCATCCATCGCGCCGTCGAGTTGGGTATCGACTTCTTCGACACCGCCGACATGTACGGCCCGTTCACCAACGAGCGTCTGGTTGGGCGTGCGTTGGCGGGACGGCGCAAGCACGTGGTCATTGCCACCAAGTTCGGCAACGAGCGCCGCGAGGACGGCACCTGGATCGGCATCAATGGGCGCCCGGACTACGTGAAGAAGGCGTGCGACGACTCGCTCATGCGCCTGGGCATCGACCACATCGATCTCTACTACCAGCACCGCGTGGACAAGGACGTGCCCGTTGAAGAAACCGTGGGCGCCATGTCTGATTTGGTCAGCGCGGGCAAGGTGCTCTTTCTCGGTCTGTCCGAGGCCGCGCCTGCGACCATCCGGCGCGCACACAAGGTCCATCCCATCACTGCGCTGCAAACCGAGTTTTCGATCTTCGAGCGCCACGTGGAAAGAGAAATCCTGCCGACCCTGCGCGAACTGGGTATCGGGTTCGTGCCGTACAGTCCGCTCGGGCGAGGGATTCTGACCGGGGCCATTCGCAAGGTCGAGGACCTGGGGCCTGGCGACACCAGGGTGCAGCGCTTTCCTCGCTTTCAGGCCGAGAACTTCGCCAAGAACCTGGCTGTGGCAGACGTGGTCGCCAAGGTCGCTTCCGGCCGAGGCGTCAAGCCTGCCCAGGTCGCGCTGGCCTGGGTGCTTGGGCATGGCGAGGACGTGGTGCCCATCCCCGGCACCAAGCGCCGCAAGTATCTCGAAGAAAACGCCGCCGCGGTTTCGGTAGAGTTGTTGCCCGCCGACTTGCAGATTCTCGACCAGGCTGGCCAGGCGGTTGGCCAGCGCTACGCCGACATGCGCCCCATCGATGAGTAGAGGCTTGTGTTGGAAGCCAGCGCTGGCGCAAGTGCTTCAGCGCGCCTCGTGTGTTTCTTCTTGGCGAAGCGCGCGTAGTTCCCGGCGGCCAGAGCGGTAGCTGCCGATGCTCACGATGGGCCACTGGGAGATCCTCCCCCATTGGCAACAATGGACCCGCCCGCACCCGCGCTGCCGCCTGTCAAGACAGAGCCATCCGGTGGTGAGCTGCTCGAACCGCCACACCCAGCAAGTGCAGCGGAGAGGATACTACAAGCGGTCTTGGCTGGTATCGAACGAGTCATGCCTGCCTCCGGCTCGAGTGGGCAGGTTATCAGCAAGTTCGAGGCCAAGGTCGAGTCTGCCCCCCAACCGGGGAGCGCGCCAGATCATGGCCAGAGGTGTAGGATCACCCTCAGAAATCTGAGAGTTGGCGGACTCAATGGCCATGTTCTGACCTGCCGCCGAAGCTCAACTCCAAGTCGTTGCGGGGAAATCAGCAGCGCTAGAACTCGGCACGCCGATTGCTGCTGTAGATCAAATGGAGGACTCCATGCTCAAGATGTCTGCACGCGTTGCGGCCCTGTTCGTGGCTGGCCTGATCAGCTTGGCGTGTAGCAGTTCCGGTCTGAAGGATAGAGGGAGCAGTGCAGGCGCCGGAAGCGTGGCAAATGGAGGTCAGGCCGGCAGCGGCGCGGTGGGCGGCGCGGGTGGCACCGTTGGTGCTGGCGGCAGTGTGCTGGGCGGCGCGGGTGGAATAGCGGGCACGGGTGGCAGTGGCGCTACGGCCTGCTTTTCGCTCTTCCATGCCTGCGCGAACAGTGCGGACTGCTGCGCCCCGAACCGGTGTCTCAACATCACGGGCACGCTCGCGTGCCAACAGGAGGGCCCGTCGGTCGGCGGCAGCATGGCCACAGGCGGAAACGGTGGAATAGCCGGGGCTGGCGGTGCGTCCTCGAGCGGCAGCGGCGGCTTTTGCTACGATTCCAGCGGCGCCATCGCGACCGCGGCCAGGGTGTGCACCCTGGCGAGTGACTGCAAGCAGGTGACCAAGCCTGGGTGTTGCGGCAACAGCCAGGTGGGTCTGGCCACATCCTCCTCGTGCACGTTCCCGGCGCCTCCCTGCACACCGACTCTCTGCATTGGTCCCGTTTACCAACAGGCCGACGATGGCAAGACTACAGCTCAGGGCGGCACTGTCGGTCTGAAGTGCGTGAGCGGCCAGTGCATGACCTTCGTCATGGCTAGCGGCATAGATGCAGGAGCGGACGTGAACGGCGGCGCGACGAGCTCAGGCGGTGCGGCAGGTAGCGGCGGCACCCAAGCCGGAGGAGGCGTAACCGGCACAGGCGGGTCAACTTCGGCTTCTGACGGTTCCGTATCCACCACCGACCTAGACACTTGCGCAAGTGATGCCGACTGCACGTCGTGCAACTGGGGGAAAGCCCCCACAGATTCGAGCCAGTGCACCGGCACCTATTGCTGTGGCGGACCGATATCAAGCAAGAAGAGATGTGAAGCCAGTCAAGCTGCTTGGGCATTGTACTGCCCTAACCAGCTTCCGAAACCCATCGTTTGCCCATGCGTAGACTTGGGGTGCACAGGCGAGTTTATTGGCTGCGTTGGTGGACGATGCGGTCTTTGGTGCCCGCCCGCCGTCGATGCGGCGGGCCGGGATGGGCCGGTATACTGAATCAATACCCGGGGCGACTCGATCCCAAGCAGGGTGAATTCGCGATCGCGGCGGCCATAGCGCTTCTCGGCCTCTTGCAGCATTTGTCCAAGACGCGTGGTCAACGTCCACGAGCTTGAAGTCCCCGTCCGTTTCGAGACAAGGAAGTCCTCGTTCATGTTCGGTTTCCGTCGGGCCAGCGAATCATGGTGATGACTCGATCATCCGTGGCGTTTGCCAAACCCGCATTCTGCCACTCCAGCCGAGTTTCGCAGAGCAGCCCAACTCGGAGACGTCGACTATGAAGCCACTGCATCGGGACTACCCGTCCGTCTTCAGATCCTCGGCGATCGTCGCGAACTGTTCCAGGGCGGCTTCGAGGTCGGCGGTGATGTCGGCGGCGATGACCTCTGGCGCTGGCAGGTTGGCGGATTCCTCCAGGGCTTCGTCCTTCACCCAGAAGATGTCGAGGTTGAGTTTGTCGCGCTTCGTCAGCTCTTCGTAGGTGAAGGACTTGAAACGCTCGGTCTCTCCTTGTCGATGAGGTCCACGATCAATCGGCGAAGCTTGGCCGGATCTTGGATCTTGTTCTGCGCCTTGCGGAAAATGACCCCAAGCATGCCGGGCTGTTTGCCGAGTTCTTCGAGGGTCTTGCGGTAGTGGGCTTCGAGATCGTCACCGTCAAGCTTCAAGAGCGCGTCCCAGCCGAATCCCTTGGGGACGGCCGACAGTTTGTTGAACGGCGGCTTGGACTGCTCATCAGCCATCTTCAAGAAGAGGAGGAACGTCAACTGCTCGACGTAGTCGCCGTAGGACAGGCCGTCGTCGCGGAGGATGTTGCAGTAGTTCCAGAGCCTCTGGACCAGGGCGGTGGGGTTGGTCATGTCTTGGTCTTCTTCCGGCTTGGCCCGGGCAACTTCTTCAACCCCTTCACCGCTGCCTCGAAATCCCTCTCCACCTGCGATGTCTCCTCAATCTGCGCATGGTGGAACTTCTCGAACTCCAGCTCCGCCTTGCGCACGGCCTCTTCGTGAGAAATTGTTCCCGCATGCTTGAGAATTTCCCGCCCGCTCAAGCTCAGAAACTCATTCAGCTTGGCAATCCAGTCCCGCATGTACATGGGTCGACGGTTCATCGCTTGCAGCTCCGCCAATTCCAGGTACGTGGTCACAATGCGATTCAGCGCATTCAGTTCCTCCGGCAACAGGTAGCTCTTGGCGATGACCGCCTCGGACTTGCTCGGCTTCGTCCCGACCCAATTTGTCATCCCCATCTGCGGCTGCTCGGCGTTGGCCCGCGCGTGGATCACTTCCGCCGCCGTTTGCCCGTGCGCCGCCCAATGCATCTTGTTCTGCACGGTGGCGAAGAACTCCTTCGACGCCTTGGTGGTGGGGTCGTAGTCGATGCTGGTCGCGTAGATCTCAAGCACCTTGCGCCAGAAGACCTTTTCCGATGACCGGATGTCACGGATTCGCGCCAGTAGCTCGTCGAAGTAGTTGCCGCCGCCACGCTGCTTTAGCCGCTCGTCGTCCATCGCAAAGCCCTTCACGATGTACTCCCGCAACCGCTGCGTGGCCCAGATGCGAAACTGTGTACCGCGATGGGATTTCACGCGGTAGCCGACCGAGATGATGACGTCGAGGTTGTAGAACTTGGTGGCGTAGTTCTTTCCGTCGGTGGCAGTGGTTAAGGATTCCTTAACCACTGAATCAGCCCGCAATTCCCCCTCCGCGAAGACGTTGCGGATGTGCATGCTCACATTTGGAATCGTCGTTTGGAACAGCTCAGCCATCTGCGCCTGCGACAGCCACGCCGTCTCGCCCTGGAATTGAACCTGCAGCCGCGTGCGACCGTCTTCGGTCTGGTAGAGGACAAATTGGCCCTCGGGCTTGGGGGACTTCGGAACCAGTGGGCTCATACGAGTTCTCCCGTGAATGCCTTCTGGAGGATGGACTGTCGGAGGCGCGTGGCGCGCTGGAGGTTGGCGGCCACCACCGCTTCCAACTCCTCCACGACGCTCAACCGCCGCTCCACTTCGGCCACGATGCGCGTCTGCTCGGGGACGGGCGGAAGGGGGATTGGGACGCGACGCAAGTCTTCCAGGTGAAGGTGCCGAACGGCAACGCCCTTTTGGTTCGCCGCCCCGAACACCCCACCAATGCTGAAATACGCTGCAAAGGCTACAAACTTGGCGTTCAGAGGTGGTGTCACGGGAACATTTGCCACGCTTTCAAACAGGGAAAACTCCCGGTCCGTCTCAACCACGGCGACCCGGCCAATTGTGCCGCTTTTTGTAATCAGTACGTTCCCTCGATGTGCCGCGCATCTTCCGCTCAGCTCCGCATGTTCCGATTCGGAAATGTATCTGCATTCGTCGAAGGACAGTTTGAACCCAGCAATGTCCTTTGCGGAGAGAAAGGGAACCCCCGATTGCAGGTAGTTGGGGGTCTTGTGTGTGCCGTCGGTGATGTGCGCAGATAGTTGCGCCAATGATGACCAGCTCCATCCATCCGGGAGGCTGTCTAGATCGCCCACTTCGGGAGGTGGAGGCTCCGTGTATCGGACTCGATCTTGCCAGTTCTTGCGGCGTTCGGTGAGGATGCGGGCGAGGAGGGCTTCGCCAGTTTCAAAGGTCGATTTGTGCTTGCCAGTCTTGGCGAGTTTGGCTTCGGTGGGGACGAGGCGGCCTTCGCAGGCGGCTTTGAGGACGGCGGCGCGGTAGCGTTTGAGGTTGGCCTGTACCCGCCGCAACGCCGCCACCCCCGCCTCCAGCCGCGTGAGTTGCTTCTCAATCTCCGCCACAATCCGTCGCTGCTCGGGAAGGGATGCAAGGGGAATGGGCAAATCGCCGACCTTGTTCACGCTCAGCGTGTAGAGCCCAGATGTGGAACTCGCCACTAGTTCGACAAAGTGGCGACCGCCCGGTGATTGCAGCCAATGGAGCATCCACTTGGGCATGCCAGTCTCAACAGGTCGAACCTTGATGAGATGATTCTGATGCACGCACAGAGCAATCGAGCCATCCCAAATCGCCAACCGGCCAATGTGGTCCTTGCTGCCGTTACCCTCGACGATGAGGAGGTCGCCGGCTCGAACGAGCAATTTAGCGAGTTCAGAATCTTGAACGCCGATATGTTCAATCTCCTGGAGCCGTAATTCGTTCGCATAGACATTCGCGACGCGGAGGTATGGAAGCTGCTTCGGGAGTCGCGCTCGCTTGGGATTCTTGGTGAGACCGCCGAAGATGAAGCCGAGTTGCTCGAGACGAGTCCAGCGCCAGCCGTCAGGGAGCGACGGGAGATCGGCGGTTTTAGGCGGGGCGGGCTCTTTGTAGTCGCCCCGTCCCTGCCAAGCCTTGCGGCGTTCGGTGAGGATGCGGGCGAGGAGTTCTTCGCCCGTTTCGGGCGCGGATTGTGCAACGGCGGTCCGGGTTGCCCTCACTTCCGCCCCTCGATCTGTCTTCGCGTCTCCTCCAGCTCGGCAGAGAGGAGCTTTTCATTCGGCAGCGCGGTGAGGTACTCGCGGACGAGCAGCTTGTTGGGCAAGGCATCGGTGGCGTAGTGAACCAGGGCCTCGCTTTTCCCGCTGCATAGGATTATGCCCACGGGCGGGTTTTCGCCGGGCTGCACCCAGTGTTCGCGGGCATAGTTGAGGTACATGTGCATCTGGCCGGCGTCAGCGTGGGTGAAACGCCCCAGCTTCAGATCGAATATGACCAAGCAGCGCAGACGCCGGTGGAAGAAGAGCAGATCCACACGATACCATTCGTCGTCGATGCGCAGGCGGCGCTGGCGGCCGACAAAGGTGAAGTCGTTGCCCAGTTCCAAAAGAAAGGTTTCGAGGTGGCGGATGAGGGCATCTTCCAGGTCGCTCTCGGAATACTCATCGCGCAGGCCGAGGAATTCGAGGACCAGGGGATTGCGGATCTCCTCGTTGGCCGTGACGGCGTCGCCCGGCTGTGGCTTGGCGCCCTTGGTGAGCATGGCGGCCTTGTTGCGCGAAAGGGCCGTGCGCTCGTAGAACTGGCTGTCCATCTGGCGTTGGAGCTGGCGCACAGACCAGCCGCCACGCAAAGCCTCGGTCTGGTAGAAAGCGAAGGCTTCGGGCGAGCGGCTGCGGCCCATGAGCAGAACGTAGTGGGACCAGGGCAGCGGGAAAGCACGGGCCAGATCGGCCAGGGGCAAGAACAGCGAAGATTGTGCCGATGCCGCCTGCACAATCGCCTGACCAGGCATGGGGGCCGGGAAACGATGGGTTCGCGAAGATTTCCCAGACACTGTCTGGGAAATCGAGGAGCCCCGAGATACGAGCGACGGTGTCGCTCGTATTGGGCTGCCCGAAGATTTGAGCGACAGTGTCGCTCGTATCTGGTCTGCCGGCGCTGCGAGATAGAATTGCCTGAAGCGTCCGAGGTTGAATCGAGAAAAGCCACGACCAAACCGGGCGGTCAGGTCGTCGGCCAACCGCTGGAGCACTTCTTCGCCATATTCGGCGCGGGCCTGGCCAGCCTGCTCGAACTCGATGATCCGGCGCCCGACATCCCAATAGGTCGCCGTCATGAACGTGTTGACGGCGCGAGCGCTGGCCCGGCGCGCGGATTCCAGCAGTTGGCTGACGCCGCCGAGCAAGTCCGAATAGGCGCGCGCCGCCACGGGAGCAGAGGTGCCCTTCTTCGTGATGATCTTCTTCATGCCCGAGGTACCTCCTTGAGATTACGAAGCAGCGTGGCCAGCACGATGCTCAGACAATTCCTTCCTCCTCCGCGCCCTCCGCGTCTCCGCGTGAGAGAAGGGGTTCCGGCTCTCTCCCTTGGACCTCGGCCAATGCCTCCGCGCCCTGCGCATCTCTGCGTGAGCTTTCCGTCCCACCTCATGCCGCCAGCACCTCGTTAAGCTCCTCCAACAGCGCGGGCAGCTTTTCACCGAAGAGCTGATACACCTTGCCCAGGCCGCCGCGTTGGCTGAACGGGGCGAAGTCGAAATCGTCGGTCTCAATGGTCAGGCTGGTGGCGATGTGGTCGCGGATCAACCGAAGCCAGACAAGCTGCTCGGGTGTGAAAACTGTTCCTGCCTTGGCCTTGCCCGCAAGCCATTCATCGAACCGCTCGGACACGGAATCGGCAAAGGGCGCGAGCACGGGCTGCTGTTTCAGGGCAAAACGGACCAGAGCGACGAGGTCGGCAAAGCGTCCGGCCTGGGTGCGGCCCTTGACCTGGTCGGGCGCGGTGACGGCGAAGGCGTCCCAGAGCCGATCCTCGGTCCACGTGGCGTGTTGGTCGCGGAGTTTCTTTTCCAGCTCCTTGAGCATCAGCTCGGTGAGGCGGTGCTTGAACGGGCGGCTGTATAGGATTTGCAGGGCGTCGATCTCGGTGTGGTGTTGCACCAAGTAGTCGCGGAATTCCTGGACCAGGCCGGCGGCTTTCGCCTTTGCGGCCTCGTCGAACCCCTGGCTGAGAACCTCGTCAGGCGTGTAGATGTCGAGGGCTTGCTCGGTCTCCTTTTTCAGGGTTTCCAGGGTCTGGCGGAGGGCGGGTTTGTCGAAAGGAGCGCAGGCTTCGGCGATGAGCTGCTGGCGGGCTGCCTCGAATTGCGCGGGGGCGATCTCTTGCGCCTCGGCGCCGGGGCGGCCCGTGGCGTGCTCGGCGATGGCATCGGGATCGAAGGCACGGAGTAGGGCACCAGCCAGGGTGGCAGGCGTTTGCCCGCCAGAGGCGGTGCTGATCTGTTGGCGCTGGGCAGGTTCAAGCTCGCGGTCGAGCCGGGCCAGTCGGGCGGCCAAGGTAGTCAGCGTGTCTTCGTCGCGGCCCGCCGGGAACAGCACTCGCTGGAGAAGAGCCTTGAGCGGCACCGTGGGCTGGCGGTCGAGCGGGCGCGATTCGGTCTTGTCGCCTTCGCACACGCCGACGGCGTCCACGATGATGAAGCGGGTTTTGCTGCGGGCGTCTTCCCCGGACACGGATTGCAGATCAGTTGTAGAGAGGACGCGGGTGCCACGGCCCTTCATCTGCTCAAAGTAGACGCGGCTGCGGACATCGCGCAGGAAGATCAGAACCTCCAGCGGCTTGATGTCGGTGCCGGTGGCGATCATGTCTATGAAGTCGAACTTCTCGATGGGCACTGCCGGGTTGTAGGCGACATCGCGGGTGCGGGTGCTGCCCAAAGCAGCGGCCAGCTCGGCGCCGGAGAGATCGTCCGCGCCTTCCGCGAGTTCCTCGCCGCGCAAGATCGAGTAGAGGCGCTGGATGGTGCAGATGGTGACGCGGCAAACGTCGTCGACGTTGGGCGAGGTCAGGTGCTGGACGTTGTAAAGCTCGGTGAAGAGGCGGCCGGTGTCGGGCGTGCGGTAACCATGGAACTCGTCGCGGGCCTGTTTGCCGAGGTTCGAGCGGTCGACCAGAAACAGGATGCGGCGAGCCCCCGCATACTTGATCAAGCGATACGTGAAGGCGCAAGCGGTGAAGGTCTTGCCCGCGCCGGTCGCCATGTGGATGAGGGCACGCGGGCGGCTTTCGGCGAATGAGGTCTCCAAGCCGGTGATGGCCTCGATCTGGCACTGGCGCATACCGCTGGTGACGAGCGGGTGCGCGGTGGGCATGGCCTTCAACCGGGCGCGCAGGGTGTTGGGCTCGGCCGTCCAATCCGCGAGGGTTTCGGGACGATGAAACGAAAACACCTGGCGGGATCGGGGATCGGGATCGCGCTGGTCGCGGAAGAAGGTTTCGACTCCGGTTGACTCGTAGAGAAAGGGCAGGGGACCAGTGAAACCAGCGGCGAGGAAATCAGGCAGGCCGCTGGCGTAGCGGGCTGACTGTTCGGCGACGCCGGAAAGAGTGGTGCCTTCCTTCTTGGCCTCCACCATGCCAACGGGTTTGCGGTCCACCAGCAGGAAGTAGTCGCAACGCCCCGTCTTGAGCTTGACCTCGCGCAAGGCGACGCCACGGCCGGCCGAGAAATCCACCGCCGAGTAGTCCTGAACCACCCAGCCACACGCAAGCAGTTGGGCATCAATCTGCTCACGGGCGCGTTGTTCAGGGTTCAGGTCGGGCATAAAGCGCCTGCCAACATGTTAACCCATCGCTGCGGATTGAAGTGG
>PMIX01000183.1 GCA_003158395.1 Myxococcales bacterium
GGAATACACAGGTGCACCAATTCCAGCCAAACCCCGCTTTCGTGTACCGTTTCGATGGTCTTCAACACAGGGGCCAATTTCCCCTTGCACAGCTTGCGGTAGTAGTCCTCGGTGAAGCCCTTGAGATCGATCTTCACGGCGTCGAGGACCTTGCATGCCTCCTTCATCGGCTCCACTTCACCCGAGCCGCCGGTGACCATGGTGGTGCGCACGCCCAGTTTGTGGGCCGCGATGGCCGTGTCAATGCAGTATTCGAGAAAGACGATGGGCTCGGAATAGGTGAAGGTCACACAGGCACCTTCCGCCTGCGCCCGACGGGCGACCTCCTCGGGCGGCATCCAGTGCCAGTCCACCTCCTCCGGTCGCGATTGGGAGATGTCCCAGTTCTGGCAACACTTGCATTCCAGGTTGCATCCCGCGGTGGCGAGCGAGAAGGCATGGCTGCCGGGCAGGAAATGGAAGAGCGGCTTCTTTTCGATGGGATCCACGTGCACGGCACAGGGCTGGCCCCAAACCAGGGTCAGGTACTCCCCCCCGCGGTTCTCGCGTACGCCGCAGAAGCCGCGTTCTCGGTCTTCGACCAAGCATTGTTTCGGGCAGAGCTGGCATTGCACGCGCTTGTTGTCGAGCTTCTTCCAGAAGCGCGCCGGGTGTGGCCGCGGCGCCTCCCCCGCACGCGCTGGCCGGGACTGGAAAAGAGTCAGGCTGCCCAGCGATCCCCCTACCGCCAATGCGCACCCTGTTCCGGCGCAGCCTCGAAAGAAATCGCGTCGCGTGAAGCCTTTCATGATCATACCTCGATAGACACCACGTCGATCGCCCCGCGATGGCCAACCCCCAGGCCCATCTGGGCGCTGGTCTGAATATGTGTGGGCGCCAGATCGACTTTGTCGAGCGAAGGCAGGCCGCGCTTCTTGCGCAGGTACTCCAGCAGCTCCAATCCCACGACATCCACCGCTACAGGATCGACGGCAAACAGCAACGCATTGGCCACCTCGCCCATGCCGGGCTGGTAGCTGGGGCCGTTGTCAACCACCGGGCGCAGCGCGTCCATCACAATCAGACGCTGTTTCTGTCGGATCGCAGGCAAGGCGTTGACTTCGGAAATATAGGGGTCGCACTTGTCCAGATGCATCTTGTTGGGATTGTGAATACAGCCGAATTGGTTCTTCAGCGCGCCCGTCATGCCGGACAACATGTGTTGTTTGAGCACCGGCAGATTCAAGACCACGTCCACGCGTTCGGTCAGCACGCGCGCCAGCCGAGACGCTGTCGACGGCATGACCGTCGGCTCCTCTTCGTAGCCAAGCGCATCGTTGCCCGTGCAGCAGTAAGCGTCCCCGCGCTCGTTCAGTTTGAAGC
The DNA here is from genome assembly GCA_003158395.1 of Myxococcales bacterium. GTDB lineage: Bacteria > Myxococcota_A > Polyangia > Fen-1088 > Fen-1088 > Fen-1137. The sequence continues at coordinate 1,363 of PMIX01000183.1, forward strand.
CCGACGCGGTCAAGTCAGATGCGAAGCGATCAAAGACCACCTGCTGATGGCCGCCGATGTCCATTTGCTGCAACAATGCCGACAATTCGTCGACCAATTCCACATGCGTGGCCGCATTGCGGCCGGCCAACCCATTGACCTTCAAGCCCACCGTCTGGCCCGGCCGGAAGTACCGGCGCAAGCCAGCCACGCTGTCCGGTGTGCCTGCCAGGGCCGCAAGACCTGCGCCCAACATGGCGCGCACAGCGCCGCGGTCGGCGTCGTAGCCGTGGGTCAGGGCCTGCTTGGCTCGCACCACCACCACGCGTGGCTTTTCCGTCGGCTTTGGTCCATTCAGGGTGGCCGCGTTGCTGGCCAGTGTGCCGGCGGCCGAATTCCCTGCTGACCGAGCGCTGCCACAGGACGAGCTGCAACCGGTAGCAACCGCTGCCAGAGAGCCCATCGTGAGCAGAAATTGTCGACGGTCAGCGTCGATGCGTTCCCCAGACACGGCTANNACTCAGCCTTCTTCCACGCGTCGGCGGGCAGCCCTGCCTTCTGGGCCAGATGGCGCAGGGTGGTTTCGCGATCCCACCCCTGTTCAGGCGCCACCTGCGGCAAGAACGTCGCGCGGTTCCATCCCATTGACAGGATGATACCGTGCCGTCCGATCACGATCTCATCCGCGCTCTTCACCGGCCGTGGGGGCGTGAGTACCGACACCTCAATCGTGATGGAAGGCAGTTCCTCGACGGTGACCGAGTGAGGGAAGCGCGTGTCCTCCAGGGCAGCGCTGGCCGCGCGACGGGCCACCACGTCGTACACCGACGAGCTGGGCTCCAGGGTNNCCGCTCTTGCACTTCAGGGTGACAAACGCGCCGGCCTTGCGCTCCAGCGACGGCGTTGTTGGAATGGACGCGATGCCGTCGGGATCGAAGCGCCCCTTGCGCACCGAGGCCTCGAGCGACAAACGCGCCAGCCGCAGCAAAGTCCGTTTCTCGTCGTCCGTGAGCGGAAACGCACCTTCGCCCCCTGCGCGCGCCTCGTCGAGCTTCGACTCCTCGCGCCACTTGCCCGTAAATGCCATGCCTATATATGTCACGCTGCTGGACCAGTCGGAAGTAACGTCACCTGACGTGTAGTGACTAACGAGATGGGGTTTGCTGCCCGGGAAACGGCCCAGCAGTTCCAACAGCAGCGCAATGGGGTGCAGCCCGCAGATCGTGGTGCCGGTCCGCTCCGCGTAGGCCAGCAGGCCAGGCCGACTCAGTTTCGTGATCTCGTCGATGGACCCTTGATCGAGTCGCGCCAGGCGGGCCTGTAGGTCGCCCGGGCCCTCCGGGACTTCGTAGCCGTAGTTCACACCCCGGTGGGTGAAGTCACTCGAAGCGATCACGACGGTGTGGCTGTCAACGATCTCAGCCAAGGCCGCGGCCAGATCCACGTAGTCCTGATCGGTCATGCGGCCCACCAAGATGGGAACCAGACTGAACTTGGGTAGGACGCGCTGGAGCAAGGGAAGCTGGATTTCCAACGAATGCTCGCCGTTTTCGGCGCGCATGACACTGCTGACCACCGAGCTGCGTCGCAGCCGAGCCACCGCCTTGCCGTCCACTGGCACCAGGCCAAGCGGCGTCTCGAAGTCGGTCACGTCGGGAATCGAGGCCCCGCCGAGAGGATAGTGGTGCGAGATGGCCAGGAGCACCACGCGGCGGACGTCCTGACCGCGCAGGAGCTGGTAGTTCGATGCCGCGGCCTTGCCTGAGAAGCGATAGCCAGCGTGCGGAGAGATGAGCGCGATGACTCTGCCGTCGATCTTGGGCGGCTTGGCCTCGCGAAAGAGTCCGTCGACCTCAGCCGCCAACTGGTCCTTGTTCTCCGAGTACCAGGAACCGGCCATCTCAGCCCGCCGGATCCGGCGGGTCCCGTCCGCGGGCGGCGCCGGCGCAGGTGGGGCCGCGGCCGGGGATTTCTCCGGCGCACGCTCGCGTGCCGTGGGCCGCGTTTCCGATTTCTTCAGGCAGCCCGCGCAGCCACCCACGAGAAAGGCCAGGGAAAAGGCCACGAACTTCATCGCTGAGTCCTCACGAGCGGCAATCCTTGCCCTGCCCCGCCCCTCTGTCAACGTACGGACGCGGCGAGGTTGAAACCTGACCCAAAGAAGGCTAGTCCTTGGCCCAGATGACTGAGAACAAGATGCGCAAGTACGTGTGCGACGCTTGCGGCTACGAGTACGATCCAGCGGCTGGCGATCCGGACAACGGCATCAAACCGGGCACGCCGTTCGAAGATCTGCCGGAGGATTGGGTCTGTCCCACTTGCGGCTTGGGCAAAGACGAGTTCTCTCCCGCCTAGCGCGAACAGGAGCAACATGGCAGCACGATCCTTGAAGCCAGGTGTTCATGCGGTAGGCGTCCTCGACTGGGACAAGCCGCTCTTCGACGATCTCATCCCCTTGCCCGAGGGCACCAGCTACAACGCCTACCTGGTCAAGGGCCAGGACAAGGTGGCTCTTCTCGACACCGTGGATCGCGCCTTTGCCGACGAGCTGCTGGCCAATCTGGCCGCCGCGGGCGCCAGCAAGCTCGACTACGTGGTCGCCCACCATGCCGAGCAAGACCATTCAGGCAGCCTGTCGACGGTGCTGGCCCGCTTCCCCGAGGCCAAGGTGGTGACCAACCAGAAGTGCGCAGAACTGCTCAAGATGCATGTTCACCTTCCGGCCGAGGCAATCACCCTGATCAAGGACGGCGACACCCTGGATTTGGGCGGGCGCACCCTGCAGTTCATCTTTGCCCCCTGGGTGCACTGGCCGGAAACCATGTTCACCCATCTGCGCGAAGACAAGATCCTCTTTACTTGCGATTTTCTGGGGGCGCACCGGGCCACCAGTGACCTGTTCGCGGACGATGAGCAACAGGCGTATCTGGCCGCCAAGCGTTACTACGCCGAGATCATGATGCCGTTTCGCCCGCGCCAGGCCAGTTACATCCAGAAGATCGAATCCCTGGGCGTCGATATGATCGCGCCCAGCCACGGCCCGGTGTACCGGCGGCCGCCATTCATCCTGGACGCGTACAAGGACTGGATCGCGGACAAGCCCAAGAATCACGCTGTGGTGGCCTATGTGTCCATGCACGGCAGCACCAGGGTCATGGTCGACCGGCTGGTGGATGGTTTGATCGATCGAGGCGTGGGCGTCACGCGCATCAACTTGCCATTCATGGACCTGGGCCAGATGGCGATGGCCCTGGTCGATGCGGCCACGCTGGTGATCGGCACATCCACCGTGCTGGCTGGGCCGCACCCGGCCGCCGTGTCCGCTGCCTACGTGGCCAACATGCTGCGCCCCAAGGCGCGTTTCGCGACAGTCATCGGCTCGTGGGGTTGGGGCGGCAAGACGGTGGAGACGATCAAGGGCCTGCTGGGCAACCTGAAGGTCGAATTCCTGGATCCGGTGGAAGTCAAAGGGCTTCCCACCGAGGCTGACCTGCAGAACATCGACGCCCTCGCCGCGACGATTCAGGCCAAGCACGCGGGGCTGTAGGACAGGCCGTGGGCTACGAAATGTATCCCTTCTTGATCAGGTACTCGCCCACCAGGATGGCCCCTTTGGCCGCGCCTATGCGGGTATTGTGCGACACCAAGATGTACTTGATGCCGTTGGGAAGGGCGGGATCCTCGCGCAGGCGTCCCACCACAGTGGCCATGCCGCCCTCCTCGTCGCGGTCCAGCCGCACCTGGGGGCGATAGGGATCCTCGCGAATCGCGATGAGGTGCTTGGGCGCCGAGGGCAGACCCATGCCGGCCAGGTCGGCGCCGAACTCGCTCCACACGGCCTTCACGTCGTCCAGACGGGTAGGACGCTTCAACTGAACGAAGACCGACTCGGTGTGGCCTTCGAGCACGTTCACCCGGGTGCAGGTGCAGGACACGGAAATCGGCGCCGCTACGATGGCCTCTCCGACCAGCTTGCCCAGGATCTTGGTTGTTTCGCGCTCGACCTTCTCTTCCTCCTTGGGGATGTAGGGAATGATGTTGTCGAGGATGTCCATGGCGGTGACGCCGGGCGAGCGGCCCGCGCCCGAAAGCGCCTGCATCGAAGTCATGATCACGCGTTCAATACCGAACGCGATGTCGAGCGGACGTAGGGTCATGGCCAGTCCAACTGTGGTGCAATTCGGGCCCGGGGTGATGAACCCCTTCCACCCGCGCTTTCTGCGCTGCACCTCGATGAGACCGGCATGGTCCCAGTTCACTCCGGGAAGAAAAATCGGCACGTCCGGTTCGTAGCGGAACGCGCTCGCAGTTGAGATCACGGGCACGGTGGCAGCGCACTTCGGCTCCAGCTCGCGCGCCACGTCCGCCTCCACGGCGGAGAACACCAGACGCACGCCGTCGGTCGTCATGGTTGCCGAATCCTCCACCTTCAGGCCGGCCATCTCGGCAGGCAGGGGTTCGGTGCAGAACCACCTTGAGGCACCCTTCTCGTCCTTGACGGCCACGGCCATGGTCTTGCCAGCCGAGCGGCTGGACGCCGCGACCTTCACCACCTGGAGCATGGGATGCCCCGCCAGCGAGACCAGGAACTCCTGGCCTGCCAGCCCAGTGGCACCAACAACGGCGACGGGAATGCGTGACATATGCAGTTAGCCTCCAAGAGTGGGAATTTAGCAGACCCGGCGCAGGTGCCAAATCGGTTGTTTCCTCCAGCTCCCCGTTCCCTGTGGCGGGGTTCCTGCTAGACTGCAATCCACTTGTCCAGGCCAAGCCTAATGTCTTGCATCCCGCATGGTTTCTTCGGCTGCGCCAGGTTCAGAGGAGGTCCTATGTCCAACTCGATCGCACGATTGGCCACGATCACCCATGAAGCGAACCCTCGCGGCGTGGTTTGGCTCTGCGCCTTGCTCGGGCTTTTCACAGCGTCTTGCCAAACAAGTAACTCCAAAACGGCTGTCGGCGGGCAGAGTGGTTCCAGCATCACACAAAGCGGTGGATCGTCTGGCACAGGCGGCCGGAATACCGCGGTCCCGACTGGAGGCAGTAGCAGTGCCGGCAGCCAAGGCGGCATGATTTCTGGTGGAACAGCCGGGGCCGCCAGCGGAGGAACCGGCGGCGTCAACCGAAGCGGAGGCGCCGGAGTTGGCGGTGTCACGACAAGCGGCGGTGTCACGACAAGCGGCGGTGCCTCAGTGACCGGCGGCACGACGAGCCAGCCTGGGGCCGGCGGCACCGCATCTGTCGCTGGGGGCACAGGCCGGGGCGGCTCTAGCAGCAGCGGGGGCGTGACCGCGACGGGCGGCACGACCAGCGCAGGGGGCACGGGGGGCCGGGGCGGCGCCGGCGGCACGACAAGCCAAGCCAGCTCCGGCGGCAGCGCAAGCGCGACCGACGCAGGATCGGCGGGCCAGAGCGGGGGCGACGCCGGTACCCTTGCGTCCGACTCATTGGCGGTGCGCTTTGCCAACATGATACTCAGCAAATGGCCTGATCCAGCGAGCATGACCACGCCAGCCGGCTTCGAATACAACCACGGCATCATCTTGCGGGGAATCGAGCAGGTCTACCGTCACACGGGGGATTCCCGCTATCTGACGTACATTCAGAAGTACATCGACGAGAATGTGAGCGCCAGTGGCGTTGTCAACAACCTTGGGACAACCTTCAGCGCTTTCGACAGCATGCAGCCGTCAGTATTGCTGCCCTTCTTGTACCAAGAAACCGGATTGGCGAAATACAAGACCGCGGCGGACAGCGTTCAGGCTTTCTACAAGAATATTCCCACCAATGGCGACGGAGGGTACTGGCACAAGCAGGCGCTTGCCAACCAGATGTGGCTCGATGGCATCTACATGGGCGAGCCTTTCCTCGCCCGCTATGGGGCCGTGTTTGGCAACTGCAGTACTTGCGGCGACACGGTCGTCAAACAGACGACTCTCATTGCAGCGCACACCCAGGACACAGCGACCGGCCTCTACTACCACGCGTGGTGGGACAACAACCCCACCGGTACGACCAAGCCCGCGTGGGCCGATGCCAACGGCCGATCGCCCTGCATCTGGAGCCGGGCCATGGGCTGGTATGCGATGGCCCTGGTGGACACGTTGGGTGATCTACCTGCCAGTCAGACGGGTCGCAGCGACCTGTTGACCATTCTCACTGGCGTGGCGGCCGGGCTCAAGACCACGCAGGACGCGAAGACGGGGCTCTGGTACCAGGTCATGGACCAGGGGAGTAAGACTGACAACTGGACCGAAACCTCGGGCAGCGGNNGGAACGCCGAGCATCACCGGTGCTGTCAACGGCATGAACGTACAGAACAACTACGCCGGCTACGTCGGGCAGAACAAGCTCACGAACTCCTCCCACGGCCTGTGCGCCATCCTTTTGGCAGCGGCCGAAATGGAAGCGCACTAGCCCCTCCCAATCATGCGCTGGCGCGTAGCCTCGTAGAGCAGAATCGCGCCAGCGGCCGAGGCATTAAGTGACGACACCTGCCCGCGCTGGGGAATCTGCACGACCCCGGCACAGCGACGAGCCACCGCCTCACGCAGGCCGCGGCCCTCTGCGCCCACCACCAAACCCGTGGGGCCGGTAAACTCGGCCTGGGCCAGAGGCAGGCCCCGCTCGGCTGCCGCGCCCCAGACGCGCACGCCCTGCGCCGCCAGCCAGTCGATGGTGCCGAGCAGGTTGCGAACGCGCGCAATGCGCATGCGCTCACTGGCGCCCGCCGAGGCCTTGACCACCGCGCCGGTCACTGGCGCCGCGTGCTTGTCAGGGATGATCACCCCATGCGCGCCCAGCACCTCCGCGCTGCGCACCAGGGCGCCGAAGTTCTGCGGGTCAGTGATGCAGTCGAGCAGCAGAAGCAGCGGCGCCTCGGACGCCTCCTGCGCGGCAGCCAGCATGTCCTCGATGCGGCCATAGTGGTATTCGCCGGCAACAGCCACGATGCCCTGATGGGCCGGCGCCCCGGCCAGCCCGGCCACCAGGGCACGGGGACGGATCTCGACCGCAATGCCACGATCCTTGGCCGCAGCCACTGCCACGTCGATCTCACGTGAACGGTGCCCCTCGGCCAGATAGACCACCGCCACCTCGCGTGGCCGCGCCCGGCACAGCTCCTCGACCGGCCGGATACCGAACACGACCCGCGACGATCGCTCCGCTGCCACGCGCCTACTTTCCGGCCAACGCGGTCGCGACCTCGGCGACCACCGCGGCAAAGGCTGCTGCCGGCCTGTCGGCGTCGCGGATGGGCCGGCCGATGACCAGGTAGTCGGCGCCAGCCGCTATGGCCGCGGCCGGCGTGGCCACGCGCTTCTGGTCGCCAACATCAGCACCGACGGGCCGCACCCCGGGCACCACCAACAGCAGCGACGGGCACGCCTGGCGCACGTCAGCCACCTCCTGCGGCGCGCACACCACGCCCGCGATCCCAGCCTGGCTCGCCAGTTTCGCCCGCCGCAGGACCGCGTCGCACATGCTACCCGCGATGCCATCCGCGCGCAGATCGTCCTCGGCCAGGCTGGTCAGCACAGTCACGCCCAGCAACCTGGCCCGTCCCTGCGCCGCCTGCGCAGCTCGCCTCATCATGGCGAGGCCGCCCGCCGTGTGCAGGGTCAGCAACTCGGCACCCAGCGCCATGGCCGAAGAAACCGCGCGGGCCACGGTCTCAGGAATGTCGTGCAGCTTGAGGTCGAGAAAGACCTTGCCTCCGCGGCTGCGCACCGCCTCGATGGCCCGCGCACCCTCGGCCACGAAGAGCTCGAGGCCCACTTTGTAGAAAGCGGGTTGACCTTCCAGCCGGTCAAGCAAGTCCCCGGCCGCCTTCAGATCAGGCACGTCCAGCGCGACAATCACGCGCTCGCGCGCGGGAAGCGCGCTCGCACTCACGCCAGACCCCCTGCCCGCTCGCGCACGACCTTCTCGGCAACCACGCGGACGACGTCTTCGATCTTCACCTTCACCACTTCGGGCGATCGCCGCGCCTTGAGCTCGACCACTCCCTCGGCCACGCCCTTCTTGCCCACCGTGATCCGATACGGCATCCCGATGAGATCCGCGTCCTTGAACTTCACCCCCGGTCGCTCGTCGCGATCGTCGTACAACACGTCCACTCCTGCCTTCTGCAATTCGTCGTGCAGGCGATCGGCAACCGCCGTCACCTGCGCGTCGCCAACCTGCAGAGAAAGCAGACTGACCTCGAAAGGCGCGATGGGCACCGGCCAGATGATGCCGTCCGCGTCGTGGTTCTGTTCAATGGCCGCAGCCGCGATGCGGGTCACCCCGATGCCGTAGCAGCCCATGAGCATCGGTTTCTCTTTGCCGTCGGCGTCGAGGAAGTTGCATTTCATGGGCGAGGAATACTTGGTGCCAAGGAAGAAGACCTGCCCCACTTCGATGCCCCGGTAGCCGGTGAAATGGCCGCCCTCGCAGCGCGGGCAGGCATCGCCTAGCGCCGCCTGGCGGAAGTCGCCACATTGGATGGGCACAAAATCGCGCTTGGACACGACGTTGCGCAGGTGC
>PMIX01000299.1 GCA_003158395.1 Myxococcales bacterium
AAATTTTGACCGGAGGCACTAGGCGCTGGCGACTGGCTCGCCGCGATCCAAGGCCTCGTCGCGCCGGCGACGCGCCCGCTCGATCAGCCAGACCACGAGGATTGAGACATTGTAGAGCCCGAAGATGGGGCCTGCGAGCAGGCACTGGGTGAACGGATCAGTGCTGGGCGTGAGCACCCCACCCAGAATAACCGCCAACACGATGGCGTATCGGTTGAATTTGAACATGCCACGGCTGGAAATCAGCCCAATCCAACCGAAGATTGACAGCACGACCGGTAGTTCAAAGGCAAGGCCACAACCCGCCAGGGTCAGCATCTGAAAGTTGGCCACTTCATCCATCATGATCATGGGGTCGAGGCGGAAGGGCAGATCACCCGAGAAGCTGGTGAGCATCCTGGTCAGGTAGTAGGCGGCAGGCTCACACAGGAAGGCGTACGCAAACACGGCGCCCCCGGCAAAACAGAACACGGTGGCCCCGGTGATGAGCATGGTGAGCCGCCTCTCTTTCCGGTAGAGGCCCGGCGCCACGAACTTCCAGATCTCCCAGAACACAAAGGGGCCCGCGATAATGAGGCCTCCGATGATGGCCAGCTTCATGTAGACCCAGAAGGGCTCGGTCAGGCTCTTGGCGTAGAAGTTGACGTCGTGGCCGGCGTCCTTCATGCCTTTGCGCACGGGCCGGGTCAGCCAGTCGAAATACCTCTGGACGAGGACGAACGAGCCGATCATGGCCAGCACAAAGGCGATAGCGGCGTTGCGCAGGTGTGAGCGCAGCTCGGCCAGGTGGGCGAGCAGGCTCATACGCTTGCCGTTCAAACCCTCCTTGGTGCCCGGACTGGCCTGCGGCGTTTCCGACGGCGCCGAGGACGTTGCCGCCTCCGAAGGCGAGGTAACGATCGTGGGCGCAGGGGTTGGCCGGGCGGAACCCATGTCCGTCGGCGGTTCGGTAATGATGGTCTTGTCGGACTGTACGGCGTCGTCTGACATGCTCCGCTAGCCTTTCTTCGGCGGCAACGGGGGCGGGGACAACCGAGGCGATTTGGCATCGGCCTGACTGGACCGGAGCGACGGCAGACGGCTGCCCGGCGGGGACCGCAAGGACGTCGCCGGCACAGGGGGCGGGCGCGCTCCCGCAAGAGCATGCGGTGCCTCGACCGACACCGGATCGGGTGTCACATTGAGGAGTTCAAGCGTGGGCGTTCGCGATGGTCGATTGGAGTCGGGCGGTGGGTTCATGTCCACGGTCACACCCGAAACCGCGGGACCGGCACCAGCGGGATGAGCGCCCGCGGCGTCGGCCGCTGGTACAGCGGTCTCGCCTTCCGGGCGCTGCTTCGCGGCCTCGTCGCGCGCCTTGCGCNNTCGGCACGCTGTCGCTCGGCCGCTTGCTGAGCCTTGCGCTCCTGCTCCTCGCGTTCGGCGCGTTTCTTGGCCGCTCGCTCTTCGTCGCGACGCTTCTCCTCCTCACGCTCGGCACGCCGTCGCTCGGCCGCTTGCTGAGCCTTGCGCTCCTGCTCCTCACGTTCGGCGCGTTTCTTGGCCGCTCGCTCTTCGTCGCGACGCTTTCGCTCCTCGCTCTCGACACGCCGGTGCTCAGCCTCCTCTCGCGCTTTGCGTTCAGCCTCTTCGCGCGCCTTGCGTTCCTGCTCCTCCCGTTCAGCGCGCTTTTTGGCCGCCAGCTCCTCCTCGCGACGCTTTCGCTCCTCGCTCTCGACATGCCGGTGCTCAGCCTCTTCGCGCGCTTTGCGTTCAGCCTCTTCGCGCGCCTTGCGTTCCTGTTCCTCACGCTCGGCGCGCTTTTTGGCCGCCAGCTCCTCCTCCCGACGCNNTCGCGGCGTTTCAGCTCCTCGGGAGGGAGCATGGTCGCCTCGCGTAGCTCAGCCAGCGGCTTGCGAATCGCATCATCCAGCGCGATCTCATTCTTGATATCCGCCGCCGCCTTGCGCACCTCGCGAATGGCCTTGCCCAGACCAGAGGCGATCTCCGGGAGCATGTTGGGCCCGAGGAAGATCAACGCGACGAAGAGAATGACGACGATCTCCTGAAAGCCGAGATTCAGCACGGTGGTTGTTTCTAGATCGGAACCACGCGCGGTTCCAGACTGGAACGAGGGAGGTTACCCACGAAACAGCTCCATCTGGCGCGGGGGGTCTATCGCGTATGCGTCGTAACCGCGCTCGCGCAGGATGGTGGCGAAGGTTTCGGCAAATCCCCTGTGCAGTGCGACCTCATGCGCCCCGGTGGCTTCGAGATACGCGACGAGGTCAGGGAATCCCGCTTGGTTCGACAACGCGATGCCCTGGTCAGCTCGCATACAGGCGACGGCCGTGGGTTCGACGCTGAAGCCAGAAACGAACGCGAAGGTCGGAGAATCGAGTCGGCCAAGCGCCGGGGCATCGCGCGCCTCCGGTGGCCAGAGCAGAGCCTCGTTCGGGCCCAGCTTTCCCCCAAAACGACGCAGCGGCGGGGGCGACGCCCCAGCCTGCCGAAAACGGTCCAGGACCCCCACGATGGTGCCATGCGCGCGCATGGTAACGCCGGCAGCCTGCAGCACCTCGGCCGTTGCCGGTGCCGGGCCGAAGGGGGATACAAGCAAGACTGGCGCACGCCGCGTGGCCAGCGCTGCCTCCACGAACCCTTGCAGCGCCGCTTGCGCCTCCTCGCGTGGTGGCAGCACGAAGCGCGGATCGCCGAAGGTGGCGTCCAGGCACACGGCGTCTGCGCATCGAGCCTCCGCGGGACCCAGGCCTGCGAAGGCGCTCTCACGGCAGATGGTTCCGGCGTAGAGCAGTCGCCGACCGCCACGTTCGCAGAGCAGTGAGGCTGCGCCCGGCAAGTACCCCGCAGGCACGAGCGCCAAACGCAGCCCGCCCAGGTCGAATGCCCGCCCGAACCCAGCCGGCAACGCGCGCGCGCGCAAGCGTTCCCCGGCTGCGCCCAACAGCACGAGCGTGCCCTCGGTGGCCAGGAGCTGGCGCCGTCCCGCCCGGCGCGCTGACAGGCTGAACGACGACCCGGGCGCCAGCGCCTTGGCGTGCGAGAGGAACACCAGATCGGTGGCAAACCCCGCCGCATCGCAGGTAAGCTGAGTGCCATCCAAGGTGACACCTGCGTGGTAGCTGAAAGCGCGCTTCCGCCGCCGGGACATGACGAGGTCTTATACCCGCGATCCGTCAGCGATGGGGCGGCGTAAGATCGCGAACCTTTGCGGCTCGCAAGATGCGCTCGCTCTCATCGACCAGGCCGGGGTCGCGATCATGCAGAAAGCGCGTGGCTGTGACCAAGAAATCCCCGGTCCGCATGACTGCCACCCATGCGCGCGAAAAGCCACCAGGATCCCCAGGCCGCGCCCCGGGGTCATCGGCGACGAAGGCGCGGCCTTCCAGGTCGCGGTCCGTGAACGAGCGGACTTCGCCCAGGATGGGCGTTCCTGCCAGACTGCGCTGGGCTTGGACGACGAGGCGATCCAGGTCGGGCGCTTGGCGGCTCCCCGTCACGGTCAACAGCCACAGGACGGAACGTGGTCCACCCGAGTTGGCTTCCACGCGGATTCGGGCCGAGGCCGGCTCGCCCTTCGTCACGTCGAGACTGTCGGTCCAGCCCGACGGCAGGTTGAGCGCCAGCACATGCCAGCCCGTGATGGGGTAGTAACGCTCCGAGGTCTCGTCCACCGCCAGGTCAAGGGCGTGGTTCTGGCTGGGATCACGCCGCCAGAAGCGGTCGGGCAGACGTTGTCCAGGCTCGGGCTGCGGCGGACGCCTTGCGATGGCATCGCCGTTGATGATCGATTCTGTCAGCGCCTTCATCGGTTCCAGAATCTCGACCATCTCCAGGGGTGGCCGGTCTTCCAGCAAGCGATCCACCACGTTGCGAAGCTTCGTCGCTTCGCCCTGCGCCTGCGCAATCTGGCCCGACGTCGCCAACAACAATGCTCGGTCGTACAGGACCAGGGGATGCCCGGGCGCAAGCTCGTCCGCCCGCGCGTAAGCGCGCATAGCGAGATCATCCATGCCCCACCGCCAGGCACGATAGCCCAGGCTGAGGAAGTTTTGCGCTGCCAGAAACCCGTCGTTGGTCAGCCGACTGACCTCCTCGAAGGCCGCCACAGCGCCGTTCGGCGCACCACCCTGGATGAGCACGTTTCCAAGCGACGTCCATGATTCCACAGAGGGAGCCAGCTCGACGGCACGCCAGGCTGCGCGCGCCGCTTCCTGAAGACGGTTTGCCCGCCGCAGCGCCAGGGCCAGCCGGCGCCACGCTTCTGCGTCGTCAGGACGGTCGGCTGCGCTCCGCTCGGCCGTGGCGATCTCGGCGAGCACGGGATTGGTCTGCAGGACCGGCGCGAACGGCTTGGGCGGTGCCGGCGCCGGTGCCGGCGCCGGGGCTGGAGCCGGGACCGGGGCTGGCATCGGACGAGCGCAGGCGCCCAACAGAGCCAGTGCCAACAGCAAGCGAGTTCGTGGCATCGGAGTGACTTTAGCCCAGTAGGGGCCGAGAGAGGTGTACGTCGCGGCTAGCTTGGAACGATCAGAGTCTTTGTCTTCTGATCGAACTCCGGCGGGATGGCATCCTTTCCGTCTTCTGTGGATAGCGCGGAAATGCGGCGGCGGCCCTACGCTATCGCGAACAGGGCGTGCTCAGCCTGCGCCACGTACGTCCCGCCGAACAGATTGACGTGAACCATGAGGAAGTAGAGCTGATAGAGCGGCACGCGTTCTTCGTGGCCCGAGGAGAGCGGCCACGCCTCTTCATAGGCGCCGAACACGTGGTGTCCGAACCCACCGAAGAGGCGCATCATGGCCAGGTCGACCTCGCGGTGGCCGCCGTACACGGCTGGATCGATGAGGCAGGCCGTGCCGGTTTCGTCCCCGATCACATTGCCACCCCATAGATCGCCGTGCAGGCGGGCCGGGGGCTCGGCCGGACCCACCCGTTCGTCGAGCACGGCGAAGAGTCGGTCGAAGCCGCGGGCCATAGCCGCACTGCACAGACCGGCGTTGCGCGCCTGTCGAAGCTGGGGTTCCAGTCTGCGGGCGCGGTAGAAGTCCGGCCAGCGCGGGGCGGGCGCGTTGGGCTGGGGCAGGCGTCCGATGAAGTTGTCGCGATCGAGGCCGAAGCCGGGCGCCCCAAAGCGGTGCAGGGCTGCCAGATCGCGGCCCAGCCGTTCGTCGAAATCGGGCCGACGTCGTGCCGCCGAGATGCGTTCGAGCACCAGGAATGTCTCACCGACCGCCAGGACCTCGGGAACGCGGAGCGCGCGGGCTTGCGCCAGCCAGGCCAGGCCGTGCGCCTCCGCCGCAAACATGGTTGGATCTGCGACGATGTTGCTCTTGACGAACACGACCCGCCCATCTGCCAGCGTCATCTCGTGGGCGCTGTTGATGTCGCCGCCGGACATCGGGCGCGACGACCGCACCGCACTGCCCATGGCACGCGCCACCGCCGCCTCCAGTTGATGCCCGGCCATCACACAAGCCCGTGCGTGCGACGCAGGTGTTCGAGTAGGCCACGGCAGGCCGCCTCGCAGATATCAAACACGCGCTCGAAGCCGTCGACATCGCCATAGTAGGGATCCGGCACGTCGGAGTGGGGCGGCGAAGCTGGGTCGAACTCGCGCAGCAGGTGCACCTTGGCGCGCGCCTGGGCGTCGGGAGCCAGGCGCACCAGGTCGGAGAGGTTCTCGCGGTCGAGCGCCAGCACATAGTCGAAGCGCGCGAAGTCCGAGCGCTGGAACTGGCGCGCCACGCCGGCCAAGGGCATGCCCCGTCGCGCCCCCGCGGCTTGGCTGCGCTCATCGCGCGACTCGCCCACGTGCCAGGCACCTGTGCCCGCGCTGTCGATCTCGATCGCGCCGTCGAGACGCGCCTCCCGCACCAGATGGCGCATGACCGCCTCGGCCGTGGGGGAACGGCAGATGTTGCCCATGCAGACAAAGCTGATCGCGATGCGCGCCCGGCTCAAGTCACGAGGCTCCCGATGAGCGTCGCCGGATTGGCGCGCTCGATTGTTACGTCGACCAGCGCGCCCAGCGTGGCTCTCGGTCCCGCCGGCACGATCACGGAACGGAAGCTGTCGGTGCGACCCAGTAGCTCATTCGGCGAGCGGCGCGAGGGTGCCTCCAGCAGAACCCGCTCGCGCCGCCCCACTTGGGCTGCGTGGATCTCGCCCGTGATTCGCCTCTGCAGATCGATCACCTGGGCCAGGCGGCGCTGCTTCACTTCGGCCGGAACATCATCGGCCATGGTCCGCGCGGCCAAGGTGTCGGGACGCTCGGAATAGGCAAAGGTGAAGGCATTGTCGAAGCGCAGATCCTGCAAGGCGTGCAGAAGTTCGGCGAACTCCTCCTCGCTCTCACCGCAAAAACCGACCAACAGGTCCGTGGTGATGGCCACCCCGGGCAAGGCCGCGCGCAGGGCCCCTACCAGGTCGCGGTACTGGGCAAAGCTGTAACCCCGTCCCATGCGCGCCAGCACCGTGTCCGACCCCGACTGCAAGGGCAGGTGTACGTGCTTGCAGATCTTGGCCGACCCGGCCATGGCCGCAATCACCTCCCGGGAAAACCCCAGCGGATAGGGCGACATGAAGCGAATCCGCTCCAGACCGTCGATTCCCGTCAGTGCGTGAAGCAGGCTCGCGAATCCCACGTCGCCGTGCCGATAGGAGGTCACCGTCTGGCCAAGCAGGCGAACCTCTTTGCCGCCGGCAGCGACCAGGGCGTGCGCCTGGCGCAGGACTTCGCCAGGTGCGGTGCCACGCTCGCGCCCGCGGGTATACGGCACCACGCAGAAAGAACAGAACCGATCGCAGCCGCGCTGGATGGCAATGGGACCGACCACGGTGCCCGTGGCGTCGCGGGCGGGGTCCAGGCCCGTATAGGTTTCATGCGGGTCGAGGGTCGTGTCGTCGATCTTTGCGCCGGCGCGCGCCTCTTCGATGTGAGCCAGAAGCCGTCGGTAGCTGTCTGGCCCCACCACCAGGTCGACAAAGGGCGCCCGGGCGCGCACCTGGCCGCGCAGGTGCTCCGCCATGCAGCCGGTAATGCCCAGGACCACATGGGGTCGCTGGGCCTTGTGGGTCGCCAGCGTGCTGGCGCGGCCCCACACCCGCTCCACAGCCTTTTCGCGTACGGCGCAGGTGTTGATCAGAATCACGTCGGCCGCGGCCGGATCATGGGTCCGCTGGTAGCCTGCCCCCTGCAGCAGGCCGAGCACAATCTCGGTGTCGGCCACATTCATCTGGCAGCCGTAGGTTTCAACATAGGCCAAGAGGCTCATGCAAAGGGTCTTCTTATCGCATGGAATCCCGGCCCGCTACCTGCGGCTCACTATCGTGCGAGGGCGAGGGCGTCGGTTGGACTCAACCGCTTGATTTCCCTCAGCACGTCGAAATCGCCATCGACGGAAACCAGAAGGCTCACCGAACCATTCTTCATGACAGCGGCATGGAGGGCATCGCGTGCTCCCAGACCGTGGTGTCGCTCGAGAAGTTTGCACGCCTCCAGGACATCCTCTCGCCTGACCGGGAGAACCTCACGCACGAGATCGCTTGCGGCGCGAACTGCGACGATCGCGTCTTTGATGTTAAGGCGTCGGGAGCGTACGTGCAGGATTTCTTGCAAGACCTCGGTGTTGGTAACGGCCTCGAGTCCACCATCGCCCACGGCCTGCAAGAGATCCCGGCACGGCTGTCGGTAGGGGCCTTCCCCGCCCACCGCGTAGAGGAAGACGTTGGCGTCAAGGAAGACGCGTGCCACGACGTTCCTCAATCTCCTTCTTGAGTGCCCGCCATGCGGGCAATCGCGTATCGGGTAGCTGCAGAAACTGCTGCGCGGCGATGGCCCGGCGTTCGCGATCGGCTGTGCATGCGTACTGGACGCACACGGCTTCGCGCATCAGGCTGGCGACAGAGGTACCGCGGGATCGAGCCACGCGTCCTAGGGCATCGAACTCATCTGGGTCCATGAGCACCTGCACGCGTTTCGTCTTGGCCATGGCCCCAGTATGCACATGTGCCTGAGCATATGCAAGTCATCGCTTCGAGTCGCTTCTTGGTGCAGCTACCCAACTCTACCGGATCGGCCTTCGGGTGCCGTCGGTGAATCGAAGAGCGGACGCGGCAAGGTCTACTTGCTCGACAAGCGCTCCACCTGTCGCACAGCCTCGGGCCGCGAGGGAGCGTCCTGGGGCGCCAGCTCCACGTATTTCTTGAAGGCGGCCAGCGCGGCAGATTTGGAGCCGGTCACAAGCTCGGCTTGGCCAAGCTGGAAATACAACTCGCTTTCCCATGGGGCATTCGCCGGCATCTTGGCAATGGCCTTGCGGAAGTGATCAATGGCGGCCGTGGGTCGGCCGTGGTCCATCTCCTGCCGGCCCAGGCGATAGTGCGGCTCCGAAGCGTCGGGGGCGACGCGAACCGCGTCGTGCCACGCGGCCTCAGCCTTGGGTTGCTGTCCCATCTTGTCGTAGCAGAGTCCCTGGAAGATGAGCGGCTCGGCCGACGCCGGAAGCATGGTGGCTGCCTCCTTGAAGTCCACCAGGGCCTTTTCCGGATCGCCGCGCCGGAAATACTCGCGCCCACGTTCCATTCGGGCCTCGGGCAGGCTGCTGGCAGCGTCCAGCGCGACGTAGGCCTCTTGCTCCTTGCCCACCTTCAGAAGAACCCGGCCGTAGGCATAACTGTAGACGGGGAGCTTTTCCCACATGAGAGCCCGCCGATACTCGGCGAGCGCTGCCCCCAACTCGCCGCGCGTCTCGTGCACGCGGGCGAGAAGGTACGCGGCCTCCGCGTTGCGGGGATTCTCATCCTGAACTTTCTTCGCCTCGCTCTGGGCAAGCTCGTTCTTTCCCAGGTCGAGCGCCAGCCGCGCCAGCGCCAAACGCAAGCTCGGTGTCGCCCGGCCGGTGGTCAACTCCTCCTGATAGCGCGCCAGTGCTTCGTCCTTCTGGCCCAGGGCGAGACAGACGGTAGCCAGGCGCTCGCGCAGCCCGAGCGTGGCCGGCATCTCCTTGAGCGTCTCCTCGAGATAGGTCTTGGCCTCGGTGAGCTTGTCCTGTGCCTGCAACGCGGCCGCTACGCCCAGACGGGCCTGGGTAGATTTGGGATCCGCCTGCAGGGCCTTGCGGAAGACCTCCTCGGCCTTCACAGCCTCCTTCGCCATGATCAGGGCGTCGCCCCAGGCTAGTTGCAAAATGGCAGCGGGTGCTCCAGCCTCTTCGGCTGCACGCAGCACGGACAGGGATTCCTGCGCCTTGTTCTGTTGCTGCAGGAGCGCGGCCAGCTTCAACGAGGCGGGCAAGAACTTGGGATCGCGCTTGAGTGCCTCGCGATAGCCCTGCTCCGCGCCCACAATGTCAGGCGGCTGTCTCGCGGCGGCGGCGAACCCGTCCCAGAAGGATCCCCGTGGGTCATTGGGTGCGGCCTTGGCGGCTAGGCTGAGAAGCTTTGTGCCTTGGTCCACCTTCTTGGTGGCCAGAAAGGCCCCGCCCAAGGCGAACTTGCCCGCGGTGGTCGCGTCCACCGCGGCTCCCGGAGACTGGAGCGCGGTCAGCGCCTCGTCGTAGCGCCCTTCGTAGAGCAACGACTCGCCCAACGCCAAGTACGCTGCGGTCAGGCGCGTATCCAGCGACATTGCCTTGCGTAGCATGGCCTCGGCGTCATGGGTGCGCCCCAGCTCCAATGCGGCCTGGCCCCGCAGAAGTTGAGCTTGCGCCAGCTCGTGGGGCGAAGCGGCCGGCTGTTTCCTGTCGACAAGGGCCTGCGCCGCCGCCAAACGTTGCTCCGGTGCCGCCGCCATCCGCGCCAACCCCAGGGCAGCCCCAAAGTGCTCCGGGTTCCTGCTCAGAACCTTCTCGTACTCCGAACGCGCTTCGGGCTTGCCGGCCTGCTCGAATGCTTGCGCCAGCAGGTACTGCGCGACCAGTTCCTTGGGACGGGCGGCTGCGTACCGACGCAGTGGCTCCACCGCAGCGGCGGCTTGGTCATCCGCCATCCGCGCCAGCGCTACGACAAGTTGGCTCTCGGCGAGCCCGCCTTCCTTTCCCAGGGCCGGCTCGGCTTGCTTCGGCTTGCCCTTGGCAACGGCCAAGAGCGCCTTGCCGCGAAAGAAACCGGCGACGGGCTTCTGCGATGGCTCGATCGCTTGCAGGAATTGTTCGGCGCGAGCGATCTTGGCCGGATCCGCGCCGTGGACAAGGACGTCGAGAAGCGTGATTTCTGCGGCCTTGCTCCGCAGGGCGTGGCCTTCGTCCTGCAGAGGCGCAGTGACTTGCGCAAGCCGATTCTCGGCCGATTGGTAGGCTGCTGGATTGTCGTTGAGCAGGCCAGCCGCCATCGGACCAATGACTTCCTCGACCTTGGGTGCCGGACGCGAGGATGACAGAAAGACGACGGCCGCAACGCCCGCCACCACGACCCCGCCGCCGACCGCGATAGCCCAGGTGGGAATCCGAGCCTTCTTGGCCACTGGCCGCAGGGCGCCTCCGCGCCTGGGCGCTCGCCCCGCGACAGGCTGCAGTGCGGGCAGGTCCGCGGCCGCCGCCTCGGCCAGTCCATCGCTGGCGACCCGAGCGCCAGGGAAGGGCAGGGTCGCAGCCCCCGCTTGTGAGCTCGAATCGCCCTCCAACTCCAGGCTGAACCCGAGGTCCACACCACCTGACGATTGCCTGCTGCCCGGCGGGGAAGACTCGGGTGGGGACGCTCCAGTCGGTATCAGCGGCGCCAACTTGGGCACAGACGCTCCCGTCGGCGTGAGCGGCGGCGAGGCGGGCACGGGAGCCCCTCCCGGCGGCACACGCGCTAACACGGGAATTGGGGGCGGAGTCGCAGTGCCGCGCCCGAGCCCGGCGACGCCAGTTCCTTTCGCCGCCGGTGCCGCGGGAGATGGCTTGGGTGGTCCTGCCGCTGCGGGGCTGGACGCCAGCGGCGCATCAGCAGACCCGTCCAAGTCCAACGACAACCCGCCTGCGGTGGAGACAGGCGAAGGCGGGGCGTCCAAATCCAGGCTTAGCGGCGGTCCGCCGCCGGTCGCCAGGGGATGCGGCGTCAACGACAGGTCGAGCGCCAACCCCAGTGGAGATGTCTTTCTGGAACCCTTTTCCGAACTGGGCAGCGATCTCGGCCGTGCCCCGCCCTTGGATCGCAGGAGATCGTCAGGACGCGGGACCAGGTCGCGCGATACCGGCAGATCCCCCGGACGCGGGACCGTGTCGCGTGAAACCGGCAGGTCGGTGGGACGTGGGACCAGGTCGCGCGACACCGGCAGATCCCCTGGGCGAGGGACTGCGTCGCGTGAAACCGGCAGGTCTGTGGGACGCGGGATCGCTTCGCGCGGGGCTGGCAGGTTGTCAACCAGCCCGTTGCCGGGCGGTCTGACCTTGAAGACGGTGCGGCAGTAGACGCAGACGTGGTCGATGCCGCCGGCCGGAACATCGCTGCCGACTTCCTGACCTCTTGCACATTTTGGACAGATGGCTTTGAGAGCAGACAAGCAAAATCCCCAGCTAGCCATTGTAGCATTTCCTCCGAAACCTTGATCGGCAGTGGACAACGCCGGGGTGGCTGGAGTCGCAGGGCCGGACTGGCCGTGCCCTGTCCCCGCGCGGTCAGCGGCAACGGACAAGACTTGATACACTTCGTCCGCCGTGCGGTTCGTGGCTGACCTGCATATCCACTCGTATCTGTCGCGGGCGACCAGCAAGCAGCTGAACCTGGAGCAGCTCCATCGCTGGGCCCAGCGCAAGGGGATTGCTGTGGTCGCCACCGGCGACTTCACCCATCCACGCTGGTTCGCCGAGTTGCGCGACAAGCTAGTTCCCGCGGGCGATGGCCTCTTTGCCCTGCGCGAAGAATCCGCCCGGGCCGTGGACGCCGAGGTTCCTGCCGCCTGTCGAGCGTCGGTCCGTTTCATGTTGTCGGTTGAGGTCAGCAGCATCTATAGCCGCGGCGATAGGGTACGCAAGGTACACAATCTCATCTACGCGCCCGACTTCGAGTCCGCGGCACGCGTATCGTCGCGCCTGGCCCGCATCGGCAACATCGAATCCGATGGTCGCCCGATTCTTGGCGTCGATTCGCGTGACCTCCTGGACATCACGCTCGCGTCCTCGCCGGACGCCTTTCTGATCCCTGCGCATATCTGGACACCCTGGTTCTCGGCCTTGGGCTCGCAGTCGGGTTTCGATTCGATTTCCGAGTGCTTCGCAGATCTCGCCGATCACATCTTCGCAGTCGAGACGGGGCTCTCGTCGGACCCGGCCATGAACTGGCGCCTCTCCACGCTGGATCGCTACGCGCTGGTCTCCAGTTCCGATGCCCATTCGCCGGAGAAGCTAGGGCGTGAAGCCAACCTGTTCGATTGCGATCTGTCCTACTTTGCCATGCGCGACGCGCTCCGCGACCGCAGCGCCGGCTTTCTCGGCACGCTGGAATTTTTTCCCGAGGAAGGCAAGTACCACGCCGATGGCCACCGCAAGTGCGAGGTGGTGATGACTCCCGAAGAGGCGGCGACCTGCGGGAGAACCTGTCCGCGCTGCGGGAAGCCCCTCACCGGCGGCGTGCTGGGCCGGGTGGCGGCGCTGGCTGACCGGCCCGCGGGTTTTCGGCCCCAGGGGGCCAAGCCGTTTGCCAGCCTGGTGCCGCTCGACGAAGTCCTGGGCGAGGTGCTGGGTGTGGGAGCGGGCAGCAAGCGCGTGGGGAGCGCCTGCCAGCAGTTGGTATCGCGCGTCGGGCCCGAGTTGACGGTTCTGCAGGATGCACCTTTGGAAGACCTGGACCGCGAGGGGCCGCCTCTGTTTGCCGAGGCTGTACGCCGGATGCGCGCGGGTGAGGTGAGACGGCAAGCCGGCTACGACGGCGAATACGGCGTCGTGCGCATGTTTGACGAGGAGGAGCGCCGCCGCCTGCTCGCCCAGACGGCCTTTGCCTTCGTCGGTGCGGCCGTCGTCCCGGCCGAGAAACGCGAGACCGAGTCAGCGCTGCCTCGGGCAGCGGAAGAAGTTTCGACGGACTACACCGGCGGTCCCAATCTCGAACAGGAAGCAGCCATTGCCCACGGCAACGGGCCGCTGCTGATCGTGGCCGGTCCGGGTACGGGAAAGACGCGCACCCTGGTGGAGCGGATCGCGCGCCTGGTGTGTGGCCGCGTTGCCGCGCCGGCTGAGATCACGGCTATCACTTTCACGCGCAAGGCGGCGAACGAACTGCGTGAACGGCTGGGCACGTGCGCCGCGGGCGTCTCGGTGCAGACCTTCCATGCGCTGGGCCTCGATCTGCTGCGGGCGCACGCCACTGCGGCCGGATTGCCACCGCACTTCACAATTCTTGACGAGGCAGGCCGGCAAGCTCTGCTTGCTCAGTTGCATGCCGACGCGGGCGACTGCGCGCTATCGGTGGCGCGAGCGGGAAGTGCCATCTCGGCGGCAAAGGCCGCGCTGGTTGCCCCGGCCGATGCAGCGCCCGAGTTGAGTGCCATCTACGGTGCGTACGAAAAGGTGCTGGCCGTCGCGAGCGCGGTGGACTTCGACGATCTGGTGGGTCGTGCTGTCCGGCTGCTGGAGATCGACCAAGCCGTGCTCGCTTCGGCGCGCCGACGCTGCCGCCACCTGCTGGTGGACGAGTATCAGGATATCAATGCGGCCCAATACCGATTGTTGCGTCTGTTGGCGCCTCCGGGTCCGGCGACAAATCTGTGCGCGGTCGGCGATCCGGATCAGGCCATCTACAGCTTTCGCGGCTCCGACCCGTCGTATTTCGCTCGCTTCACCAGCGACTATCCCGGGGCTCGTACGCTCACGCTCGCCCGCAACTACCGTTCGGTCGCGTCGGTCGTGCACCTGGCCACCGCGGTCATCGAACGCACCCCGGACCGCGTCCCGCGTCCGCTGCAGCCGCTGGCAGCGCCGGGCAGCAAGGTCCTTCGCCAGGTTCTTGCCGATGAGCGGGCCGAGGCGGATTTCATTGCCGCCGAGATCGAGACCCGGGTTGCGGGCACCAGTTTCCTTTCCATGGACGCGGGCCGCGCCGCCCAGGGGCACGGGCTTGCCTTTCACCAGATCGCGGTGCTGGTGCGCCTGTCCGCTCAGGCCGATGTCATTGAGGAGGCGCTCGACCGAAGCGGGATTCCCTGCCACCGTATGGGCGACGACGCCTTTGTGGCACGTCCGCATGTGGCGGACATCCTGGCCAAGTTGCGCCGCCACGTCGGCGGCCAAGTTGAAGACGTGCGCCTTCCGCCGGTCGCGGATTTGCTCGCTACCCTGGTCCCTGACGCCGCGACCGACCCGCGCCGCCTCCGCGCGCTCGAGCTCCTGCGGGCCTTCGCGGTGCCTTTTGGCACCGATGCGGCCGCCTTCCTGTCAGAAATGGCGCTTGCGCGCGAAACCGACCTTGAGCATCTGCCGCAAAAGGTTGCACTTCTGACCCTGCATGCGAGCAAAGGCCTGGAATTCCCGCTCGTCTTCATCGCCGGGTGCGAAGACGGCCTTCTGCCCTTGCGTCTGCCCTGGTTGTCGCCTGCCGACGCGGAAGAAGAACGCCGCCTGCTCTACGTCGGCATGACCCGCGCCCAGCGGTGCCTGATCCTGACTGCGGCCCATCGCCGCACGCTAGCCGGCCGCACGGTCGAGAACCGCACCTGTCCGTTTCTTGACAGCTTGCCGGCCGATCTGCTCGTCACGTCTCACTCGGCCCCGCGTCGCCGCAAGGCGCGCCAGCTTTCACT
>PMIX01000446.1:0-5284 GCA_003158395.1 Myxococcales bacterium
CTTCTGCCCCACGAATGGACCTACCCCAAAGCGGGGGCTTTCCAGATCACCGAGCGCGCAGCGTCCCGTCTGCTCTCCATCGGCGGCTTCGGGCTGTTTCTGCTCGGTCGGTTCACCGGCAGCCTGGCTTTGAGCTGGTTCAAAGCAGAGAAGACCCTCACGCTTTTCGCGGCCGTGAACGTGGCAGTCATGGGCCTGGTGATGGCGCCGCTCGGCTGGATCTCGGTCGGCGCGCTTTTTGCCAGCTTCTTCTTCATGTCGATCATGTTCCCCACCATCTTCGCTCTCGGCATCCAGGGGCTCGGCCCGCAGACCAAGAAAGCCTCGGCATTCATCGTGATGGCCATCGTCGGTGGGGCCATCATGCCGATGCTAATGGGCTGGTTCGCCGACTTTGCATCCATGCGCGTTGCCTTCGTGGTGCCTCTGTTCTGTTTCGTTGGGATCGCCGCCTACGGCGGGCTGTGGACGCGCCTGGTAGCAGGCCGCTGGGAAACCGCGCGACCGGAGCAGCGATAGACTCGCATGGGCGCTATGTTTGAAACTCGACGAGCGCAATGGAGACCATGAAACTGCGCGCTTCGCTCGTGACCGCCGCCATCGCGCTTGAGGCAGGCGCGCCCGCCCGCGCCCAGACCCAGGCCCCGTACAAGATCCCTGCCTTTGCCGGCCGCTTTGTCGGCCAAGCTTCCGCCCCTGCGGAGGCGCTGGCGCTGTGGTACCGGCGACCGGCGGTCGAGTGGGAAGAAGCATTGCCGGTCGGCAACGGCCGATTAGGCGCGATGGTCTTTGGTGGCATCACCCAGGAACACATCACTCTCAACGAAGACACGCTGTGGAGTGGCGGTCCCTACGACCCAACCAATCCTGAAGCGCTGGCGGCGCTGCCCCAGGTGCGCGCGTTGATATTCGCCGGCAAGTACCGCGAGGCGCACAACCTGGCGGAAGCGAAGATGATGGCCCGGCCACTCTGGCAGGCCGCCTATCAGCCGGTCGGAAGTCTGGTGCTGGTGTTTCCAGAGGTTACTGCAGTTGAGAACTACCGACGCGATCTCGACCTCGACACCGCCATCGTGCGGGTCGGCTACCAGGCCCATGGCGTCCGCTTTCTGCGCGAGGTTTTCGCGAGCCCGATCGATCAGGTGATCGTGGTGCGGCTGTCGGCGGACAAGCCGGGCCAGATCGGATTTTCTGCAGGTCTCGCCACACCGCAGACGGCGACGGTGACGACCGAGGCGGACGACACGCTGGTCTTGGCTGGCCGCAACGGCAAGAGTCCCGCCGGCCCGGGCAAGCTGAAATTCGAGGCGCGCGCGCGCGTGGCTGCCGTGGGTGGAAAGACGACCGTCGGGAAGGATTCCATCACGGTCGAAGGCGCGGACTCGGCCACCTTGCTTGTCGCCATGGCCACCAGCTTCAAGAGCTACCAGGACGTCTCGGGCGACGCGAAAGCGCAGAGCAAGAGTCAACTCGGGGCGGGTGCGGCCAAACCCTACGCGGCTCTTCGCGCGGCCCAGGTGGCTGAGCATCAGCGCTTGTTTCGTCGGGTGACGCTCGACCTGGGGACCAGCAAGGCGGCGCGACAGCCGACCGATGAACGCTTAGTGGCTTTTGCCAAAGGCGGCGATCCCCAATTCGCTGCACTCTATTTTCAGTTCGGGCGCTATTTGTTGATCTCGAGTTCGCGCCCGGGCGGCCAACCCGCCAACCTGCAAGGTCTGTGGAACCACCAGATGGCGCCGCCCTGGGGCAGCAAGTACACCATCAACNNATCAACACCGAGATGAACTACTGGCCGGCTGAAGCAACCAACCTCAGCGAATGCCATGAACCCCTGTTCCGCCTGATTGAAGACCTTTCCAAAACCGGCAGCCACACCGCCAAGGTTCACTACGGCGCGCACGGCTGGGTCGCGCACCACAATACCGATCTGTGGCGCGCGTCGGCGCCCATCGATGGCCCGACCTGGGGACTGTGGCCAATGGGCGGGGCGTGGCTGTGCCTGCACCTCTGGCAGCACTACCTCTTCAATCCCGATCGGGCGTTCTTGAGCAAAGCGTATCCGGTGATGCGCGGAGCTGCCCAGTTCTTCATCGACACGCTCGTGACCGATCCCAAGCACGGCTATTTGGTGACCAATCCATCGCTATCGCCCGAGAACGAACACCCGTACGGGGCCAGCGTCACTGCCGGACCGACCATGGACGCGCAGATCCTTCGCGACCTCTTTGCGGCGTGTATCCGGGCCGCCGAGATTCTGGGGGTCGATCCCGAAATGCGCAGTCAACTGGCCGCCACCCGTGCGCGTTTGCCGCCCAATCAGATTGGGGCGCAGGGGCAACTGCAGGAGTGGCTGGAAGATTGGGATCAGGCCGCGCCCGAGATCCACCACCGGCATGTCTCGCATCTCTACGGCCTTTTCCCGAGCACGCAGATTTCTCTGCGCGACACACCGGCCTTGGCCGCGGCCGCTCGACGCTCGCTGGAAATGCGCGGGGACGACGCCACGGGTTGGGGGCTCGCCTGGCGCTCCGCCCTGTGGGCGCGCCTGCACGACGCTGAGCACGCGTACAAGATCTTGACGGCGTTGCTGCAGCCTGAGCACACCTATCCGAATCTCTTCGATAGCTGCCCGCCCTTCCAGATCGACGGCAATTTTGGCGGTACCGCGGCCATTGCTGAGCTGCTGCTGCAAAGCCACAATGGCGAAATCGAGCTCTTGCCCGCGTTGCCCGCCGCCTGGCCCGTCGGCTCCGTGAAAGGCTTGCGCGCCCAGGGTGGATTCGCAGTGGACATGCGCTGGAGGCGGAATCGTCTAGAGAGCGCCACCCTGCGCAGCGACGCCGGCGGAAGGGCCGTCGTCCGTTACGGTGATCGCGAGATCGCAATTGACCTGGCAGCAGGCAAGAGCAAGACGCTCTTGGTGAAGGATTTTGCGTCGGTGGCAACCGGACGCTGATGACGCTTGCAAGAGGGCACCGGCGGAATACTGGATTTGGGACGGCATGCACCCCACCCACGCCGGGCATCAGCCGATGGCCGATGAATGGCTGCGCGTGGTCGGGAGTTCTTGGCGCTGGTAGACGTGCCCATCGCGAACCAGGTGTGGCGAAGTCCGGCTAGAGACTCAAGACACGCGAGAGAACAGTCAGCAGGGCCTCGCGGTCGAAGGGCTTGGTCAGCACGCCCTTGAAGCCGTACTTCGCATACTCCTGCATCACTTCGTCGTTCGTCGAACGAATCCGCCCTGCCGCTCGTGATGGCGTAGACTATCCCTAGTGGTCGACACAGCCTCGTCAGCACCCGGAAACGGCGGTGAATTACGTATTCTCTATTGTGTCGTTGTGCTGTTCGGGTGCACGCGCACTGACTCGACGCGCGCTGCGGGCGCGGACGACGCTGGCCTCGGGGATGCCAGCCTGCTTCGGGCGGATGGCAACGCCGGGGCGGATGAAGTTGGCCCGACGCCGGATGGGCATGCCTCGGGCGGCAGCGGGGGCACGAACAGGCCGGATGTCGCGAGTGGCGGTGGAAGCACGCGGGAGAGCGGGACGGGCGGCAACGCGGGGGCGGCCGGAACACCGGGCGCGACGGGTGGCGCCGGCGGTTCGGTGGACGCTCGCATAGCAGACGATGGGCCCGGGTCCGATTCCAGCGATGTCCCGATCCCTGGCCGCGCCCCGGACGCCTCGGACGCAAGACCAGGCTCGTTTGCTGCCACCGGCTCGATGACCATTGCCAGGGTAGGACACTCAATGACCATGCTGCACAGCGGCAAGGCGCTGATTGCCGGTGGACAAGGCCTCTGTTCCGGCATTCTCTCCCACGCGGAGTTGTACGACCCAGCCACCGGGAGTTTCTCCCGCACCGGTTCGATGACGACCGCCAGGATCGGCCATGCAGCGGTCTCATTGCCGAACGGCAAGGTCCTCATCGCCGGAGGGGCGGACGCCGCCGGCGCTCTTTCGAGTGCTGAGCTGTACGACCCCGCTACGGGCACTTTCTCGGCCACCGGCTCGATGAACGGCCTGCGGAATGGGCCTACGGCCACCTTGTTGGACAACGGTAAGGTGCTTGTCGCCAGCGGGTCCGATGGCAGTAGCCGTTTGTCTACAGCCGAACTCTACGACCCGGCCACTGGCCGCTTTGTCGAAACCGGCAGCATGAGCGCGCCCAGGTCAAGTCCAGCGACTTTGCCCAACGGGAAAGTCCTCTTCGCCGGTGGATTCGACGGTTCGACCACGTTGTCCAGCGCCGAGCTCTACGACCCGTCCACGGGCACCTTCAGCCCCACAGGTTCCATGACCACCAAGAGATACGGCCACCAAGCGGTTTCTCTATCCAACGGCAAGGTGCTCATCGCGAGCGGGGCCATCGATTCCGGCGGACCCCGGGGAGGTTCCGCGATTACGATTCTCTCGAGCGCGGAGCTGTACGACCCGGCCACCGGAACCTTCGCCGCCACTGGCTCGATGGTGACCGCCAATACCAGCCCCTATGCGGCGATCCTGCTCCCCGATGGCAAGGCCTTTCTTGCCAACCCGGGGAGCCCGGAGCTGTACGACCCGGAATCCGGCACCTTCACGAGCACGAGCCCGCTGATCACCGTCAGGTTCAGCTACGAGGCGCTGTTGTTGGCCGATGGCACAGTGCTTATCAGCGGCGGGTCCGACGGCTACCACAGTATCGCAAGCGCAGAGGTCTACGACCCGAAGGCAGATGGCACACAAGGCCCCATCCCGGCTGATGGCGCTGTACCTTCACCCTCGGCTACCCCGGCCAATGTCTTTGTCGAGGCTGGCGAAATGACCAGCCCGAGGTACACCCATACCGCGACCTTGTTGGCGAATGGCAAGGTCCTCATTGCCAGCGGCAGCGATGGGTCGAGTGGGCTTTCCAATTCCAGCGCAGAACTGTACGACCCATCCAGCGGAGTCTTCAGCGCCACCGGTATGATGGGGGTGACGAGATACAGTCCCACGGCAACCCTGCTGTCCAATGGCAAGGTGCTTCTCTCGGGCGGCGACAGCGACCCAGTGACGACGGCGGAGCTGTACGACCCGGCCAGCGGAACCTTCACGGCCACCGGCTCGATGACTTCCGGCCGAGCTTCCTACTCGGCGACGCTGTTGCTGGATGGTAGGGTGCTCATCGCTGGTGGAATCAAGGCGTTCAGCAATCCGCAATATTCGCTTTCCAATGCGGAGGTGTACAACCCTTCCGGCGGAACCTTTGTCCCAGCAGGCAACCTGAGCGCAGCCCGTTACTATCACACGGCGACTCT
>PMIX01000446.1:5314-8311 GCA_003158395.1 Myxococcales bacterium
GCGCCGAGGTATGGCCACACGGCCGTCCTGTTGCCCAGCGGCAAGGTCCTGGTGGTCGGTGGAGCAACCGACTCCGGCGTTGTTGTCTCTAGTGCAGAGCTCTACGACCCTGCCAGCGGGACCTTCACGAAGACAGACAGCATGACCGTGCCACGGTACGGTCACACGGCGACCCTCTTGGCGGACGGGAAGACGCTCATTGCCGGTGGAAGGGACAGCTTCTCCTCCACCACGTATCTCAGGTGCGCCGAGCTTTACGAGTGATGAGGCACATCATCAGTCCATTCTATCAAGGTGAGGCGGAGGCTGAATGTCAGGGCGCCGACGGTGGCGGTGAAATGTCCCACAGCGCGCCGATGTCGATGGCCACAGCGTCGAAGGGAGGGATGCGCTTCTCGCCCTCGCCACCGAACGTGCCCGCGACCATCCAGCCGTGCTCGGCGCGATTCAGGACCTCGATGGTGCGCGCCGCGGGATCGACGAACCACAGCCAGGGGACACCGTGCTCGCGGTAGATGTTCTGCTTGCGGGTGCGGTCCACGACGGCGGTCGAAGGCGAGAGCACCTCGCAGACCCAATCAGGCGCCAGGGCAAACCAGGCCGCGTCCGGGTAGGTTGGCATGCGTTCGCGACGCCAGCCGGCCAGGTCAGGCACCAGAACCTGAGCGCCCAAATGGAGTTCGGGTTCGTCGAGAATCACCCAACCGCCGGGGCCGCCGCGGCCCCTGTGAAATGGCCCCGCCAATTCGCCGCCGATCAGGGAACTGGCTAGGGCATGGCGCGAAGCCGGCCGGGGCGAGACGATCAACTCCCCATCGATGATCTCACCCACGACGTTTTCCGGGAGGCGGAGAATGTCTTCATAGGTGGCTGGCCGGGACTTCGCCGAGGGTAAGGCCATGAAGCAAGTGTAGCAGTTTTCCGAAAAGCCGCGCTTTCAGGTCAAGCACCTCGGCGACCAGCTCAGTGGCGGCGTAGGAAGAGACCCTCAGTGCGGGCGCGGTCGATCATCGGCGCGACAGCCGGGAGCAGGCCGGCCTTCTTCGCTTGAAGGAGAACGTGCAGCGTGCCGTGCGTCGTCAGGCCTAGGGCCGCGGCACATCGGCGGGCAGCGCGATCGTCAAGTACGGCGACATCCGCGTGCTCCGATGCGGCGCAGGTCAGAACCTGGCTCTCGCCGCGGCCGAGATCCCAAGCGGCGACGATCGGATCGATCACATCCACCATTACGGTGCGGAACGAATCCAGGCGATCTGCGTTGATTGGTCTTGGTCCCCGGGAAATCTCGGCCAGCACCCCACCGGGGATCTCGAAAAATGATCTTCCAGGAGAGGACGCTGATCCACGTACTTCCGGCCTTGGCTTTCTTGGGGCGCGCTTCGGGACGGTGTGGACAGGGGATTGATGCGGCTTGCTGCTGGTACTGCGAGAGCCAAGCCCGGGCTGCGGCGTCGGCCTCCTTTTGCTCCACCTTCAGGACGAGGTTGCCGTCGTTGAATTCCCAGAACGCTTTCACGCCCGCGGCGACAGTCACCAGGGACCATTGGCAGTGGGAGAGATTGAGGACGGTATTGTACCGGCCGTCGTACAGAGTCCAGGGTGCCCCAAATTGGCTGGTCGTCCTCATGACGTGCCAGACCAACATCGGAGGCTCGGGTGCCGACCTATTCGTCCAGGGCGCCCAGCAGGTCACCACCTATCACGTGTCCATGCTTTCCTCGGGCAACTTCACCAACCCGCCGGCGGCTGGCGCCGAGGCCACAGCGTTCCGCCAAGCCAATGTCACGGCCGACTACCGGCTGCGCACATCCAGTGTGGACGTGCAGATCAACACCGCGGGCGATGTGGGGGTGACCATGGAGTGGGTGAACGACAACGTCGCGCCCACGTACCTGCGCTGGCAGGTGGTGTTTGTGCTGGACGAGCCGGTTCACATCGAGTTGCCGGAGGCGTTCGACCTGAGAAGCGTGATCGATGCCCCGGTCGTCGACGTCGAGACGCTGCATCCGGCCCAACTGCCGTCGGGCACCTACCAGGCGCTGCTGCGGGTGGAGGACGTGCAGGCCATCTCGCCGCCCATGTTCCTGGCCATGCAGGGCCGCGACCCCAGCGGCAACTACCTGCTGGGCTCGATCACTGTGCTGTGAGCAGCGGCGCCGAGAATCCCGGTGATTTTGTGGAGCTGAACGGGATCGAACCGTCGGCCTCCTGAATGCCATTTACGGACAGACCTAGAAAAATCGAACAGTTAGCAGCCGCAATCGTTCCGTAGCTGGCCTTGGGCCGGCAGATTCGTCAGCAATATCGACAGCTTGGCTGCGGAACGATTGCCCGCTGGACCCACTTTTTGAGGGGTGAGCAGGTGATTCATGCGATCTCGAAACAGGGGTGATGATCCCGAAAAAATGATCCCCGAAGCGCTGGGTGCTGGTGAGCCCCTTGCCAAAGGGAACAAGTCTCCAGTCAACGAGCCGAGCAACAACTCTCCACCGCGCTCTAACCGCCGTCGGCCGGCTCGTAGACGCGCACCCAGTCGACCTTCATTGTTTGCGGAAAGGTGGTCGTCGAATCAGGCGCGCCCGGCCACTGGCCGCCGACAGCGACGTTAAGCAGCATGAAGAACGGATGGTCGAATTTCCACGTGCGGCCGGTTGCGGTCGACGGCGTCTGCGTCTCGTAGAGATTGTCGTCGACGTAGAACTTGATCGCCGCTGCGCTCCACTCGATGGCGTACGTGTGGAAATCGTCGCCTAGCTTCGCATTTCCGGGCAGGGTGTAGGTTCCCGTGAGATCGTCGTCGTTGGATGTCCCCGCGGCCGGCATGTGCAGGCTGCCATTGTTGGTCGACGGTTCCTTCCCGATGTTCTCCATGATGTCGATCTCGCCGCAGGTAGGCCAACCGCTTGTGTTTATGTCGGCTCCCAGCATCCAGAACGCGGGCCACCGCCCCTGTCCCATCGGGATCTGGATGCGCGCCTCAATGCGACCGTATTGCTG
>PMIX01000358.1:0-4421 GCA_003158395.1 Myxococcales bacterium
CGCTAGCGACGCGGGTGGCGGGACCGACGGCTGGCAGGCGCCGGCGGCCGCGTGTCGTGCCCGATCTTCTCGGAGACCGGAAAGGCGATTCCTTTGCCGAATTCGCCGCGCCAGACGTAGTGCATCCAATGAGCGCTCCTTTCTGCCGACGCGCAGAACGAAGCCACGCAGACGCGGAGCACATACCTGAACTCCGGCCTCAACAGCTCCGGGTGGCGAAGGCAGTCAAGGGCGCTCCTCAGAACGTCGCTCGGTTCGGACTTTCCTCTCTCTTCAATCACAGAGGCGGCCAAGTCGAGCCCGTATCTCACCTCGGAGCAGTCGTTGAGGGCGGTGGCCAGTGACGCCCATATCACGTGGTCACGAAGGATGCCGACGAGGCCGTTCGTGTCGGTGAAATGGTAGAGAGTGTCGCGAGGGGGCACGGAATCCAACCATCCCGTGATCCACTCTGCACACCCTGCCGCGATCACATCACTCGGCTTCTTCGGTGGCTCTTCGGCCTTATCTGAGATCATCGCGACGGGGCTCCATCTGGGCCGATCCGGCCAGGTAACGATACTGTACCGAAGCCAATGCCAACGGGTTTGAAGTCGCTAGGACCCAGATAGGACCCGCAATGCCCTGAGTGGCGCTTCATGCTGCCCACTGGCGAGTTGTGCTTTCTTGAATGATTCCGCGTAGTGCCGGAGAAGGGACTCGAACCCTTAAGCCTGTTAGGACGGCGGATTTTGAGTCCGCTGCGTTTGCCATTCCGCCACTCCGGCGTCGGGAGAGACTCTGAGCATTCAGGAGGCAATATCTTGCCCGCCAGCGCCGTGAAGTCAACCTAGGAGCCGATCAGGGGCGCGCTGAGCGGGCTCTTGCGTCCGATCAGATCAAGCAGGCGGCTGACCATCTGATCGAAGGTGGCCTGCTTCTCGGAATCGGTTGCCAGCGGACGGTATAGGCGCCCACCCGCCATCGTGCCGTGGCCACCGGCCGCGCCCTCCGCGCTGATGAGCTGCCTCATCAACGTGCCGGCTCGGCGCTCACTTGGCTCGGTGCGCAGCGACAGGTAGAAGCGATCGCCATAGCAGCCACAGCACAACACGAAGCGAGCGCCTTCCCACTCGAGCAGTAGGTCTGCCACTTCGGCCACCAGATCGGGGTAGGCGATACTGCCCATGTTGACGGCAACCAGATCGCCCCATACCTGCGCCGACCGGAGCGCGCGGTCCAGCGCCGCAAAGTGCTCACGCGGCACCTTGGGCTGGGAAATCCGCGAGAGCAGGTGAAAGTCCACCAGTGGGAAAAGGAACAGGTAGGCCACGCGCTCGGCGTGGGTGGCCTCGCGTCCCAGATCTCGCGTCTCGGCCCGGATGGCGTAGAACAGCGCCATGGCCAAAGGCGTGTCGAGCGGCACGTTCAGGGCGCGCAGGTACTCGACAATGATTGTCGAGGTGGCCCCCAGCTCAGGCCGAATATCGCGCCAGGGCACCTGCGCACTTTCCGCGCGTGCCGGGTGATGATCGACTACAACGTCTACCGGTCGGCCGGGTGGCAGCGAATTGTTGCCGGTTTCGGGCTGGCTATCAACGATGGCCAGGGCGTCGTAGGCGGCCGGATCCAATGCCTCGGCTGCAACCAACGGGATCCCGAGAGTTTCGACCATGGCGCGGTTCTCGGCGCGGCCAACGATGCCGCCCAACGCCAGTGTGGCCTTGATCGGCATGGCGTGCTCGACCAGACGTTTGAACCCGAACGCAGACGCCAGGGCGTCGGGGTCGGGATTGTCGTGCATGTAGATGAGCAAGTTGCGCCGGCCATCCAGGCGCGCGAGCGCGGGCCCCAGGTCGAATTCGAACACGTCCAGCTCGGGCGGAACCTGCGCTGGGGTGTCATGGCGCGCGTCGCCTGCCACCGACCCAGTGGGGGCGTCAGACAATTCCTTCTCCGAGACAGGCATGACCGTCCGTCCTACTTCGCAGGGCGGATGCGCAGGTTGTCGAAGTAAACATCCGCCTCCCAATCGTTGAGCGCGAAGAACTCGTGACCCGGACCGGAGAGAGGCGCAGGATCGGTCCAGGTGAGGAAGGGGGCGCCGTCGAGCTTCCAGTCGACGAGCCCGCCCTGACGGGTAATGGTGAAATGGTAGTTGCGGCCCAACGCTACAGGCGGGGGCTGCCTGGGATCCCGCGCTTTTGCGGCCTTGACAGCGTCATCGTGCTCGCCCAGCCGGCCGATGATGCTGTTGCTGTTGTCCCACCCACCCAGAATGATTACGTAGCTGGTGGGGTCGTAGCGGTCCTTGTCCGGATCAAAAGACTCGCCATCGCCGTAGAGCTCAACCTTGATGTCGCCTGCCGGGCTCTTCGACATGACGTCGAACTCGATGACCACGTCGCGGGGCAGTTTGCGTCGCAGCCACAGGGGATGATTGTAGGCATGCGTCACGTTCAGCTTCCCGCCTGCGATGCGGTAGGCGCCGTTGCTGGTGTCTAGCCAGTCTGGTCCGGGCTCGGCCCGGTCAAAGTCGTCGGCAAAGGACGAACCAATCGCGGGCACCCTGGCCTTGCAACCAAGGGCGGCCAGGGCGGCGGCGACGGACAGCGAAACTGCTACCAACTTGTGCTGCACGTTGGCTATGCGGGGGAACCTACCGGGTTGTGGGCCGGTCCGCAACATTGCGAAAGCATCGCGGAGGATAAGTCATATTATCTGTGACAAATCAATATGTTGACAGCGATCTCTCAACTAAATCCGAGCTTTTCGTAGAGCAACCCCCAGCGGATGCCGCGATCACTAACCAGAACCTCGGCGCCCCCGATTCGTTGCGCGATTTCGAAAAGGATGATGGCCCCGCCCAGGATCACGTCGGCGCGGCGCGGGTCGAGGCCGGCCATGGCTTCGCGCTCGCTCTGAGTGGATGCGCGCAGGCGATCGATCTGCTTTTCCAGCGCCGGCAGCGTCAAGCGATATCCGTGAACAAGAGCGGGATCGTAGCTGGCCAGATCCTGTGCCATGGCGGCCAAGGTCGTGACTGTCCCGGCAACGCCCACCAGGCATGGTTGGTCCGTCCCGGAAGGGAAGGGCGTTTCAGCCAGATGGCTGACGACCTCGTCGCGCACGGCCGCGACTTCGTGGGCGAGCGGCGGATCGTGAAGGATGTGGCGTTCCGTCAAACGCACAGACCCAATGGGAAGGCTACGGCAAAGGTCGACCGCGCCCCGCCGAGCGACGATAACCTCCGTGGACCCACCCCCGATGTCAACGACCATCATGGTCTGGGCGGCGGCCTCGGGGAAGGAAAGTTTTGCGGCCAGAAAGGTCAGGGCGGCCTCGCGCTCGCCGTCGATGACATCAACCGGCGTGTCCAGGAGGGCCGCGGCGCGACAAAGGAAGTCGGCTGCGTTGGGTGCCCGGCGCAGCGCTTCGGTGCCGATGGCGAAGATGGGCGCTTCGTGCACACGCGCCAGCACCGCGTAGCCCGACAGCGCGGCCAGGGTGCGGTCGATGCCCTCCTGCCCCAGCCTCCCATCTCCGCCGATGCCGCGGCCCAGCCGCGTGATCTCGGCGCGATCTTCAAGCACCGAGATCGTCCCGCCCCTCGCCTCGGCAACCAGCAGCAGGGTCGTGTTGGTTCCGATATCTATAGTGGCGAGGCGGCTCATGGGGTGCCTGCGGCCGCCCTAGCGGCTCGTGGCTGGCGGCGGACCAAACGAAGGGCTGCGGGCTCCGCCCTTCCAGATCTGGAACTCCAGCCGGGTCTGCGGATTCAGGGCGAAGAGGCCCCCGCGGCTCGAGGCGTAGACGATGAGACGGCAGTCCGGCGACCAGGTGGGATCCTCGTTGGAGCCCTGGTTTTGCGTCATTCTCTCGATCCTTCCCGTGCGCAGGTCGTAGGTGAAGATATCGAAGACCAGGCGCTCGTCGCGGCCGGTAAAGGCGATGATCGGCATGTCGGCGCGCGGGCAGAAGCGCGGGGTCTGGTTATAAGTGCCCTGGAAGGTCAGCCGGCGCGCGCCGCCTCCCGAAGAGGGCATCAGAAACAGTTGCGGTGTGCCGTGGCGGTCGGACACAAAAGCGATCTTGGAGCCGTCCGGCGACACGCTGGCGGAAAGATCGATGGAGGGAGAGTTGGTCAGGCGCGCCTGCACGGACCCGTCGGCGGCCGAGATCTTGTAGAGCTCGGCGTTGCCCTCGAAGGAGAGCGTCGCGACCAGCGAGCCGCCACCGGGAAACCAGGCTGCGCCCGAATTGAGCCCGGAACGCTTCGAGATGCGGTTCGCGCGGCCACCCCCGGCCGGGACGATCCACAGATCGTTGCCACCCATCAAGTACGAGGTGAAAGCGATCTGGCCGCCGGTGGGCGAGTAGGCGGGCAGCAGGCAGGCGGAGTTCATGTGGGTCACCACCGACAGGTCGGCGCCGTCCATGCC
>PMIX01000358.1:4460-6315 GCA_003158395.1 Myxococcales bacterium
CGCCCATCTTGGCCACACCCTGGGCTCCCACTTCAGACCAGAGGGCGGAGGAGAACCCGAGGCCTTCCTTTTGTAGGGTGTCGGGGAAGGACACGGGATCGAGCACGCGAAACAGGCCAGAGATCGCCATGTCCCGCTGCTCGATTTCGGTGGCTGACCGGGCCAGGTTGCTCTCGCCGGTCGCGTCGGGCAGCGCCAGCCGGAACAGGTCGCGGTTGGGATCGCTAATCACGATGCGCGGCAGCTCGTCGCTTTCGCCCGGGTTAGGTTCGGCCGGCGGCTGCGCGTGGACGGGAGGTGCTGTGGCGAGAATCAGTCCTGCGGTGACAAGTCCGCAGCGTGTTCTGCCTCGTGGATGCTTTGTCATGTTGCTCCTTAGCGGGTCAGTTCCTTGCCTTCAAATCCCAGGCGGAAGCCGCGCTTGAACCCGGCTGGGGGAGGCGGAACCCTGCCGGTCGCCTTTATCGCCTCCACGCAGGAATCGTCGAAGTACTGGTTCCCTGATGGCTTGATTACTCGGGGATTGCCGAGCACACCGTCGGCCGAGATCGAAACTCTCACCTCGGCAGAAAGCGTTGCCAGCTCGCTGTCCGAGACGAACCCGGTGGGCGTGGACCAGTGTTTGTGCACGGCTTCGTTGATGGCGGTCGCGTACTCGTCTCCGCTCACCGCCTGGTTGGAGGTACCTTGGGGTGACCCGGTGAGCGAGCCCTCAGCAGCTTCCTCGGCTGCGGCCGACTGGGCCAGTGCCTTGGCGCGTTCCAGGGCGCGGCGTAGGTCCTTGGAGATGGTCGTGTCTTCAAGCTTGGGCGCTTCTTTTGGAGTGGGCAGGGCGTTGGGATCTTCGCTGAGCTTGATGGCGTCAGGCGCCTTGGGCTTGGGCGGCTGCACGATGCGCGGCAACCAGAACTTTTCCCGTGGCGTGCCCAGNNGCCAACGTAGCCGCGATGCCCCCTAGAAAGGTGCCGCGGCCGAGCGGCCGGATGCGTGTGTAGGCAGATGCCTGCATGCTATTCGAGCGGATCGGTGATGAGCCCCATCTTGTCACCGCCGGCCAGCTTGATGGCAGCCATGACCTTGACCACGTCACCGTAAGAGAGGGCCTTGTCCGCGTGCAGGTAGACTTCGCGGTCGGATTGCAGCTTGGCGTTGGCGCGCAGCTTGTCCTCCACCGCGGCGAACGGGATCTCCATCCGCCCGATGTAGACGCGTTTCTCCTTGGTCACGGTGACGATCAGCTTGCCGGTGTCGTCGGGAATGGTTTGCGCCTTGGCGTCGGGGAGCTGCACATCCACCCCGGTCTGCAGCATGGGCGCGGTAACCATGAAGACGATGAGCAACACCAGCATCACGTCCACCANNGGGGTGACGTTGATGTCAGAGAGAGTTCCGGTTTCGCGTCCGCCCCCTGCGCTCATGGCCATGGCTAGAAGAACCTCCTCCGGATGATGTTGAGGAAGTCGTTGGTGAAGGTTTCCATCTCCGCACTGATGACCCGAATCCGGCGGGACAGATAATTGTAGCCCATGACCGCCGGAATGGCGGCAACCAGGCCGATGGCAGTGGCCACCAGGGCCTCGGCAATGCCGGGTGCCACCGTGGCCAGGTTGGCCGCGCCCTTGGCGCCAATGTTGCGGAACGAATTCATGATGCCCCACACGGTTCCGAATAGACCGATGAAGGGTGCGGAACTGGCGGTGGTGGCCAAGAAGGGGACCTTGTTCTCCATCTCGGTGACCGCCATGGTGCGCGCTCGGGACAGGGCGCGTTCTATGCTCTCGATATCGCCGATGTGCGTCTCGGGCGCCGCGGTGTCACCCCCTGCTTCCGTGCGCCGCTTGCGCAGCTTGGCCAG
>PMIX01000109.1 GCA_003158395.1 Myxococcales bacterium
CCGGATTCCATCTTCGGGCAAGCCGCAACTTTCGGCTTTACGGAGGTTGACCTTCAATATACACCTCAGGTAGCTGATGCGCGGGAGCCACAATCGAACACCTCATCACAGCATCAGGAAACCGCAAACGAGTTCCACGCACTTCCCGAGGAGAGTGACCGCATGAATGCCGTCAGTGAAAGTATTCGAAACGGAGATCTTGAGGGAGCCCTCGCCGGCGCGCAAGCCCTGGTCCGGCAAGCGTTCTCGGACCCCAAGCACCATGTACTTCTCTTCCAGGTGCAGGCCGTGCTTGGGCAGTGGTCAAAGGCTTTGAGTCAGTTGGCGATCCTGGAAGAGATGGCGCCGACGATGGCTCCCATGGTCAAGACCTACCAAACCGCAATAAAATGCGAGGAGTTTCGCGCTTCGGTTTTTCAGGGACAACATACGCCGTTGTTACTTGGGCAACCAGGGCAGTGGATGGCACTCTTGCTGCAATCGCTGAGGATGGTGGCCTTGGGGAAACCGCAAGAAGCTACTGAACTCCGCGACTCGGCTTTCGAAGCGGCTCCTTCGAACGCGGGGACGATTGATGGCGTTGAATTCCAGTGGTTGGCGGATGCCGATCCCCGCATGGGGCCTGTGCTGGAAGCCATCGTGAACGGCAAGTACTATTGGATTCCTCTATCCAACGTCTCGGCTATCAACATCGAAAAGCCGACTGACCTGCGTGACCTGGTTTGGATTCCGTCGACTTTGACCCTCACCAACGGGGGCGAAACGGTCGCCTTGCTTCCTGTTCGTTACCCGGGGTCCGAAGCCTCTGTGGATTCGGCGATTCGCCTGGCAAGAAAGACCGAATGGGTCGGACCGGAGTCGGGCCCCGTCACGGGATTGGGACAACGCATGTTCGCAACGGACGGCAAGGAGTACCCCCTGCTTGATACCCGTTCGATCCAGTTTCATCCCGCCGCGGCCTCTCCATCGAGTTGAGCGCGACACCGGGGCCTACGAATTACCGTGGACTCCGCCTCTCTGCGGCACTTCCTTAGGCTACGTTTTGGCCTATATTGCAGGGCATGTTCCCTCTACTGATCGCTTATCTGGTTTTCCTTCCTGACGCGGGGACGGCCGCTGCCAAGCGCCCGTCCACCGCTGAAGTGGGAGCCCAGCAGAAAGTTTCGGACGATGAGGCCCGGCAGTTCGTCGAGAAATGGCTGGCGACGCAGAACGAGGGGCGCTTCGCAGACTATTCGCGCCTGTATGCGCCGCAATTCCATGGCGTGCGGCGTTCGGGCGATCGGACGGTGGAGCTGGATCGTGACGGTTGGCTGGCGGATCGCGCCCGCATGTTCAAGAAGAGCATGAAGGTCCAGGCCAGCCAGTTGCAGGTACGCCCGGTCGATGCGCGGAGTTCACAGGTGAGTTTCGCACAGGAGTTCGCCTCGGGCGGCTACCACGATCGCGGTCCCAAGCTGATGCGGCTGCGGCGCGCGGAGGGCGGCCTTCTCATCGAGAGTGAGGAGATGCTGAGTTCGGAGACCCTTCGGCGCGACCTTCCTGCCGTCAATTTTCCCCTGGTCGCGAACGGTTGCCCGGGCGAATATTGCGATTGCGTGGCTAGCGACCGATTGAAGGCGGCGGTCGAGCTGCACGAGCTGCCGGACGTGGACAGCAAGATCTTGCTCCGCCTGAAGGCCGGCACCCGCGTGGACAACGTGGCCTTCAAGCAGGTCATCTCGAGGGCGGGCATCGCCCGCCGCAAGGACGGCAGCCGTGTCTACTATCTGGGCCCTGGTGGTGAAGGCGTGTGTGTGATCCACGATGGCGAGAGCTTCGCCCAGACTGACTGCGACGACGTCGTGGTGGAAGACGACCGCACGGTGATGAACACCTGGGTCGAGATCACCTACAAGGGGAAAGTGGGCTACGCCCCCGACGGGCAAGCTGTTCCCCACGGTCAGCCGGACCCCGGAGGGAAGTGCGTCTTCGGCGGCTTCTGAGGGCTACGCTGCGCCCGCCGGTTCTCTTTCGCGCAGCGCACAGAGCGACGGTCTGGTCGTCAACGCCGGTACGGGAGGCCGTATTCGCCAAGCACCTGCGCTTGGGCCTGCCCCCACTCGCCGCCCAGGTACTACACGGCGTCGCCCTGATTCGGATTGTTCGCGATCGTGGTGACTTCCTCGAACCGGCAGATTCGCCTGCGCCCACTTCTGGTCCATGCCGCTGCGCCGGGCTGATTAGGGGTCGTTCAGAACCATGAACGCAAACAACGAGTATCCGTTTGCATTGCCCCTCTGCGTGCCATTCATTCGTGCATAGCGCGCCGTGGCCTTGGCAAAGGTCTCGTCGGTCACGGAATACGATGCCCCGACGGTCGTGCTGAAGACGTCGGTCCAGGTTGTGGAATCGGTTGATACCTGGATCTTGAACGCCTTGCCGTAGTTTGAGTACCACTTGAGAACGACCCTGTTGATTTCCATCGCAGAGCCCAGATCCACCATGATCCATTGTGGGTCGCTCGCCGCGCTCTCCCATCGTGAGGCTGTGTAGTTCTGATAGGTCGTGGCCTTGGTTACGTTCGTGGCGGCATTCGCGCCGTTGGTTGAGGAGGCGGTAGCCGTCTTGCCGAGAGCCAGGTCGCGCGTGGCACGATCGAAGGTCCTCCAGGTGCCGGCGCCCAGGTTCAAGTCCCAGTCCTGGTAGTANNGAAATCATAGGGCAGCCACAGGTAGTTGCCCTGAAACCCTCCGTTTGGTTGCCAACGATCGGCGTCCAACATGTAGACGGTCCCCTGCGACCCCGTAAACGGGTAGACGAAATCGCACTGCGTTTCGTAGGTAGTGCTCGATCCGGGCGTGACCAGCATCGTTTGAGCCGACCAGGGGCCAGCCAAGCTGGTTGCCGTGAGGTACCGGGTGGGTGATGGATCGATCCCATTGGTTTCGGAAACGCCAAGGTAGTAGGTGCCGTTGCGTTTGAAGATGTGTGGGGCCTCGCGGCTCGGTGCATCCAGCAGAGACATTCGCGTTTTCAGAGTCAAGTAGTCCGCCGACATCTGGTATATGCCAATTTGCTTAGCTTTGTTCCAAACATAGGTCATGTACGCCTGCCCGTCGTCGTCCTTGTACATCGACATATCTCCCATGATGTCGCCATCTATGAGACTCGAGCTTAGAAACGTGAACGGTCCTTCAGGAGCCGAAGCGGTGCATATTCCCAAATGGGCACCGTTCCCAATGTATTTCAAGAACATCACGTATTGCTTGGTCGTGTCGTTGTAGAGCACATCCATTCGGTTGGCATCGTTGGCCAGGTGGATCGCAACGCCCTTGTAGGTCCAATGGACCAGATCGGTAGACGCGTAGGAAACCTGGTCGATCGCGGGATACGGGCTCCCATACCAGTAGAAGATGCCATTGAATTGGCGCAGGCATCCGCTGCGCACCTCGAGCAACGCTCCAGTGGTGTCATATATGAAGAAGTCATTGTGTATTGTCGTCCAGCCGGTCGTCGCTGCCCCGCCGGTAGCGGTGGTGCCACCGGCAACGGTGGTGCCGCCGATAGCCGTGGTCCCGCCGGTAGCAGCCGTGCCGCCACGGCTCGTGGTGCCGCCAGGGCNNCGTGGTGCCGCCGACAACGATTGTGCCGCCGGTAATGGCGGTGCCGCCAGTGGCGGTGGTCCCGCCGGCAACGGTGCTCCCGCCAGTTCTGGCGGTGCCGCCGGTAAGGGTGGTGCCGCCAGCAACGGTGGTGCCGGCGCCTCCCGTAGCGACCCCGCCCGTGCTCAGCGAGCCGCCGCTAGCGCCTCCGGCGAGAGAACCACCTGCTCCACCGCCGGTTGCCGTTTGTCCACCTGCGCCGGTCGTGCCGGCCGTGCTGGCTGGGGCGCCGGCTCCGCCGGCTGGAACGCTTGCGTCATCATGGGCAGCTGACGCAGAGCGGCCTCCGCAGCCAACAGCCAGCGGAGTGCTGACCAGCAGCATGAGGAGAAGAGGATGCGTTCTCGGGATGATGTTCATGGCTTCTCCCCCCAAAGTGGACACACGGTCCAGCTCACCACGCTAGTGGCGCATCCCTGGTGATGTGGCTCAGGAAGTTCGGATCCGACGAGGTTCTCGGGGGCCTGGTTGACGTAGTCCTGGTGTTGGGACAAACGGGAGTGGGATGCGGTATGAGAGAGGGCAGGCTTGTTCCTCCTACCGCCAGGAGCAGAGACATGAGGCACGGCAAGACGACTGCGACGACCAATTGTCTGGGATTGTGGATGCTCCCGGTCTGCGCCGTGCTCCTCGGGACGGTGTGTGGCCGGACCTCGCTGCTGGCGGTGTGCTCGATCGAGGTAACTCCCACGGCGCTCGATTTCGGCGAAGTCGCTTCCGGTGACCGGGCGACCCTGAGCGTCAATGTTGCCAACAGCGGTGGCGCCAACTGCCGGATGTCCAGCGTGGAGTTAGACCCTAGCTCCGATCCCTGGTTCGCGCTCGGGCTGCACGCGTCGCCGTCCCTGGTCTTGCATCCGGGCGAGCACGCAACCTGGTCCGTGACGTTCAGCCCAGCAGGCGTGTCGGTGCCGCTCCAGCGGCTTGGCTCTCTCGTTCTGCAGAGCAACGATCCGATTCGGCAACGTGTGGAGGTGCCACTCACCGCTCGGATTCAGACGAACTGCAGGATTGAATTTCGCCCGCGCGCCGTCGATTTCGGGCATGTCCCCATCGATAGCACCTCCACTTTCCAGGTCGCTGTCGCGAACAGCGGCACCAGTCCGTGCGAGATCGCGGGGATCGCCATCGGGCAGGGCAGTGACCCGCAGTTTGCGCTCGACCCGGGACAGTCCGATCGCTTCTCGCTCGCACCCGGCGCCGAACAATCGATCGTGTTGGCCTTTCACGCCACCGCCGCGGCGGCACCGCATCACAGGACGGGGAGCCTCGTGTTCGCGAGCACGGACGCCACGCAGGCGACCGTGACCATCCCTCTCTCGGCGGACATCGATATCGGCTGCGCGCTGACCATCACGCCTAGCAACCTGGACTTCGGCAAGCTCATCCTCAACACCACCACCAGCCGCGCCATCACGCTCACCAACGAAGGCAGCGATACGTGCCAGGTCTCGGGCATTGATTTCGGCCCTGGTACTGACCCAGGCTTCGCGTTGGGCTTGGGGCAGGCGCGCGGGTTCGCTGTCGCGCCGGGTTCCGCCGCGGTCATCTCCGTCAATTTCGGAGCCTTCGACAGTGCGCCGCCGCACATCCGGACCGGGACGCTGGTTCTCCAGACCAGCAACCCGCGCGCGCCGAAAGCGTCGATTCCGCTGTCGGCCACCGTCAGCACGCCCTGCGTGGAGGCCAGTCGGTGGATCTATACCGTAGACGAAAACGGCACATTTTCGCGCTTTGATCCAGCCACGCTGAGCTTCACGGACATCGCGACACTCGCCTGCCCGAGTCCCCCGGACGAATATCCTTTCTCCATGGCGGTCGATCAGAACGCGGTCGCTTGGGTAGTGTATTCCGACGGCAATCTCTACCGGGTGGATACCGAAACCGGACAGTGCCAGGCGACGAGCTTCGAGACCAACCAAAATGGGTTTCGCACCTTTGGAATGGGCTTCGTGTTCGA
>PMIX01000095.1 GCA_003158395.1 Myxococcales bacterium
CGCCATGGTTTCCATTATGCCTACCCAAGAGGGCCCACGGGCCCCGTCTCCGTCA
The DNA here is from genome assembly GCA_003158395.1 of Myxococcales bacterium. Classification (GTDB taxonomy): domain Bacteria; phylum Myxococcota_A; class Polyangia; order Fen-1088; family Fen-1088; genus Fen-1137. The sequence goes on from PMIX01000095.1 coordinate 56, forward strand.
CCGTCCCCGCCCCGGCCCCCGACTCCGAATCCCGGAGGCGCAGGAAACGCTAGCCCACACCCGGTTAGATGGGTGATGCTTGATATGGCGGTTTGAAAGACGAAGCACCGGAGCGATGAGTTGAATCAGCTTCTATCCTGGAGACCGACCGAGCTCCCCGATTCTTGGGCACCGACCCACGGGTGGACGCTGGCGCGCGTGCTGGCGGTGGTCGCGATCCTGGTGGTTGCGGCCTTCGTCGCGATCGAACGACCCTGGGTGACCCGGCGCCTGTCAGCCGCAGGTCGGCGGTTGGGACAGCGGCTGCTGGTCGGCGTTCTGGGCGTGTCAACCGTGCTGGCGGTGGCCACCTACGTCGACTTCGGAGTGTTTCGCTACGGCACGTATCTGAACGAGTGGGACTTCTACCACTACTATGTGGGAACCAAGTACGCCCGCGAGCTGGGCTACACCAACCTCTACGGCGCCACGCTGGCGGCCGACCAGGAGGGCGGCCTGCGCTACCACAACCCACGCCATGAGATACGCGACCTCACCACAGCCAAGCTGCGCGACGTCGGCAGCCTGGCGGCGGAGAGCGCGCGCTATCGCGGCCGCTTCTCGGATCCACGCTGGCGCGAGTTCGTGGCCGATATCACCTGGTTCAAGATGCAGTTTCCGCCGGATCGGTGGAGCCTGGTTTTGACCGACCATGGCTACAACGGCACTCCGGCCTGGTCGTTCGTGGTGGGTGGCCTCATCAGCCGCCATTTGTCCGTCCGCAATCCCCTCAGCCGGTGGCTGATGCTGGCCCTCGATCCCCTGCTGTTGCTTGCCGCCGTGGCTGCCGTGGCATGGGTCTTTGGCCTACGCACGGCGTTCCTGATGGTGATCTTCATCGGCACCCACTACTTGCTGTCGTGGGGCCATCTCAAGGGCGCGCTGCTGCGGACCGATTTCGCCATAGCCTGCGTCCTGGCCGTGTGCCTGGTCAAACAGCGCTACACCAAGATCGCTGGTGGACTGCTGGGCTGGGCGATCCTATCGCGCATCTTTCCGGCTTTCTTGCTGGTCGGACCGACCGTGCTCCTGCTGTGGCGATTCGCCCGAACTCGCCGCATCGATCGACAGATGCTGGGGCTTCTGCTTACCTGCGCCGCAACCGTGACCCTGGTTGTCCTGGGATCCTGCGCGTACTTCGGCACGACCGGAATCTGGCACGAGTGGAACCTCAAGATTGCCACCCACTATTCCAGCGGCAGCGACTGGGATCTCGGCTATCGGACCATAGTCGAGGCGAACTTTGTGAAGGGCGTGCCCGTGCGGGCGGTCGCCAACCAGGTCGCGCAGCACACCGTCCTGTTCCTGGGCGCGCCGGGCACTATCGTGGCTTTGCTCTTGCTCTTGCCGGCCCTCACCTTCATCCGCGGGCTGGAAGATCACGAGGCGTTGGCCTACGGTTTCGTGTTCGTGTTCTTGCTCGCCCTGGCGTCCTACTACTACTACCTGGTGCTCTGCCTGCCCTTGCTCTTCTTCGCTCCTCACCTGGAGCGGCCGCAGCACGCCCTGGGGGTGGCCTTCATGTTCTTCACCGGCCATATGGGCTATGTGCTTTTCAGCGGCTGGCCCCCACTGGCCGGCTCATGGGTCATGTTCCGCGGCTGGCGCCAGACCTTCCCCACCTACTACTTTCTCTGCTGCTTCGTTGCTGTCACAGTCGCACAGATGATCCTGTTGGCCGGCAGCAAAACCCTGCGCGCCGAGCGCCACTCGCCGACCGGCGTCCAGCGGCCCTCGCCGGACATCCATGTCCCGGCGGGCTAGTTGGCTTGTGAACGCCCGCGCGACTAGAGCTTTTTCGCCGAGCGAACCTCGCCGCCAAGCATGGATGACAGCGCCATCGTGTTGGACGAGCGACCGGCCAAGGCATCTTCTGCGGCATGCATCACGTCCGGGTCGGGGCTCTTGCCAAGCTGCTGCAGGACCCTCTTGGCCTTGGCCGATCCCAGGCGGCCGAGTGCCGAGATGGCCGTCACCAGCACGTCAGGCGGCGGGGGATGGTGGCCGAGCAGACGACCGAAGACACCTATGGGTTTGGCCAGCCGGCAGAGCGCATCGTCGGCGTCGACGGCGGCGAGAGCGTTGGCTTGCCGCCGGCTCACCACCACTTCGATGGCCGCGCGCACGACCTGAGGCGATGCACCGCGGGCGTCGTGCGAGATAAGCCGAATGGCCTGCGGCACGATCTTCGCGCTGCCCAGGCCCGTGTTCGCGCACAGGAGCAGGGCCCGAATGCGCATGCTCTCGTCGGGATCGGACAGGGCCTCGACGACATGGCCTTCGGCCACGCCAGCATCAGCGTCCGCCAAAGCGGTCAGGGCATAGCGCCGCACCTTGGGCGACGCGTGCTTGAGCTGCTTGATGAACACGGGCGCTGCCTCGGGCCCCGCGCCGTCCTTCACACAGGCGAGCAGAAGGTAGGCCGCCTCCTCCTTGTCCACCCCCTTGTCGAGCACACGCAAAGCGGCCGCCACGCCGCGGGTCTTCATCTCGGTCAAGACCCACGCCCCGGCCTCGCGTAACTTGGGCTCGCCCTGGGCCACCACCGCCGCCGTCGAGTCGGCGGCCGGATCTTGGCCCTCTTCCAGCAGTGCCACGATGCCGTGCCGGCCAGGGGGATCATCGGGAAAGCCGGCCAGCAAGGCCTCCAGGGTGGGCTCGTCGTACACCCCCGGGATGGCCATGGCGTTGGCGATGCGCAGCCGCATGAGGATGGCGTTGGCTTCCACGAAACGATGCGTAGAAAGGGCGTAGCGCATCGCCTTTTGCAGCAGCCGTACCGGATCGATCTGGGCGCTGCCGGCGGGAGGTTCAGTGGACGGTCGCCTTTGCAGGGCATCGGCCCAGGTTTCGGCCAGCACCCACTCCTGCAATTCGGGAGGCAGTCGGGTGATGGGCACCACCTCACGCCGGCACATCTCGCGCAGCAGCTCGTCGGTCTTGCGTTCCGGCGGTTCTTTGAGCAGGCGCTCGGCGATCGCGCGCAGCACCGTCATGGCCGGCTCGCCGGGAACCTGCGAGGCCTCGCCCGCGTCGCGCAGAATCAGCTGGGTCGTGCCCACCAGGGCCAAGGCGGGCAAGCCGTGCACGAAGAGGTCACGCGCGCGGAACGCCGTCAGCCCTGGCAGCGCGCCCAGCATCGTGTCGAGAGCGGGCCCGGCCCACAGGATGGCGCGCAGGACATCGAACTTGCGAAGGAACGAGTAGGCCATGCCGGTGACCAGGCGTTCACTCTGCTCGGTCAGGGTGGCCGGCTTGGCCCCGTCGACCGCCAGCAGGGCGCGCACATCGCGCCCCAGCCGGCCGAGGGCTGTACGCACCGTCCAGGCCACTTGCGGGTCCTGCGGCGGCAAATCGATCTCGCGCACCAGGGCCACATGAGAAACCTTTTTGTCGAGCAAGGCCTTGGCCAGGCGGTCGCCCTCGCGGGCGGGGTCGGTCTCGACCGGCGGGGCAGCAATGACTTCCAGAAACGTGTTCCACTCGGTGTCGGTAAGCCCACGGGACAAGGCAAGGATGACCAGGCAGCGCCGCTGCATGAACTCTAGCAACTGCAGCACAAAAGCGCCGCCGATCGACGGCCCCACCAGACGGCGCAGCTCGGTTCGCATGGGTCCCGTGCCGTCCACATGGACTTCAGGCGGACCGCCCGCCACAGACGGCGGGCCGATCACATACGCGACTTCGGGCTGTGTCCGATGCAGGCGGGTCAACTCCTTGTAGAGGCGCTGGCGTACCCGCGGGAAGTTGGGCCGAGACGGATCGAACTGCGCGATCCGATGCAACGCCCGCACCAGGGTCATGGTGAACTCGACCACCTCGTCCGCGAGCGTGTGCATGGCGCCCCTATAT
>PMIX01000165.1 GCA_003158395.1 Myxococcales bacterium
GGCCTGCGCGTTCAGAATCCCTACAAGCCCGACAAGCTCAATGACTTGGGTGCGGATGGGCAAGTGCAGGTTCTCCTGTCGGGCCAGGCCACGCGCCACATCTTGTGGCAGGCGGATTTCGTCGGTACTTTCGGCACCGTCGATGCCAACCATAACTACGACACGACCGGGAGCGCGGCTGTGCTGGATCTCATCGGCCGGTTCGAACTCCACGACGCCTTCAACTTGTGGGTGGGCCGCATGCTGGTGCCGGCCGATCGTTCCGGGCTCAGTACCGAGTGGTCCAGCGCGCCCTGGCTTCTCCCGGGCCAGTTCTCGGCCAGCGCACCGGCAGGCGCGCGCCACGGCCCACACGGCCGCAGCGACGGGGTGACCCTGTGGGGCCAGCTTGGCGGCGGCACCTTCAAGTACTACCTGGGTGCGTTCAACCTCGCTGATCCGACCCAGAGTCCGCTCTGTTCGGCCCGCCTGAGCCTTAGCCTGTTCAATCCCGAGCCCGGCTATCGCCATGCCAGCACCTACTACGGCAGCAAGGACATCCTCGCGCTCGGCGCAGGCTTTCAGTACCAGCACAATGGCTCGCAGGGAACGGTGGCACAGGCTGACTTCACCGATCTGAACTTCGACGTGCTCTTCGAGAAGAACCTAGGCCTAGCCGGCGTCATAGATCTGGAAGCTGCCTTCTACAAAATTTGGGACAGCTACGCTCCGGAAACCCTGAGCTACTTCTTCCTGGCGAGCTACCTTCTGCCCATCGAGGTGGGCCCAGGGAGGTTCCAGTTTCTGTTCCGCCTGCAGCAGGCCTACGGGCGAGGCACCAACAACGCGGACGCGGTGACCGACGACGCACAGCTCGGGTACATCATCGATGGCCTGCGCGCCCGCGTGGCGCTGGACTACCAATACAGCAACGTCTTGGGGCAGGCGGGCAACGCTCTGCTGCTCGGCCTGCAACTGATGACCAAGTAGTGCTAACCCGCGCGGAACTGGAAGTCCCGCTGCCGTACGACCTCTCCCTCATCGAGGTCGACCAGAAAGGCCGTGCCCTCACCGACCATGCCGTTGAAGGCGCGCAGGTACCAAACATCCAGTCCCCACCCCTTGTACCCGCTCTCGCTGGGTGGAGACCATTCCGCGGCCTCCAGATCGCCAAGCCCGGGCGGCCGCGCGCGCGTCTGGCTGGCGATTTCCTGAAAGTGGTGCGAGGCGCGTACGATCTGCTCCGCCCTACGCGCCAGGGTTGGCTCGATCTCGCGCCGCCATTCGCTCACAAGATGGAATGCCCTAAGATCCCCCCCCACCGGCCCTTCGGCCTCGTAAACCTCATCGGCGGGCAGGCCGGCAAAGTCGACCACGTCAAACTCCGGAAAGATCGTCTCGGCAGTGATCTGCGCTTTGCGTTCGCCGAAGCTCTGTTCAGCCACCCGCTTGCCTTGGCTGGCGTAGTAGGCATAGAGGCGCACGATGACGCTCTGTGAAGGGAGGCGATGGTCCCAGTCCGCCACCCACAGCACAGCTTTGTAAGTCTTGCCCCGGAAGGGCAAGAACACAGGCAACGCCTGCGCCAACTTTTCACGGTCAGCGGCCGCCTCGAACAGACCCTGTAGCTCGACGCGCGGGTGGCGCTGCAAATCGCGTTTCAACTCTTCCCGCAAGTCTAGCGGAGCCATGACCACCAGAATACTCGGGATCGGGCTCGTGCGCACCATGTGGCAAGCGCAGCGAAGCCGCGTCCTCCTCGCCGATGTCTCCTGCCCAACCCGACCATGCTCATCCAGCAGGGCGATGAAGGGTGGTCGTGGACGTGGCCGTAGACGTCACCGTGGACGTGGCCCTGGCCGGAGTGATCACCGTCGGCCACGGCCACGGCCACGGCCACGACCGATGAGGCAGGCGGTGACAATCCCTGGCTACAGCTCGCCCTTGACCCGACGAATGTCCGCGCCCAGCCCGCGCAGCTTCTTTTCCAGGTGCTCGTAGCCGCGGTCCAGGTGGTACACGCGCAAGACCTCGGTGGTGCCGTCGGCGATGAGGCCGGCCAACACCAGGCAGGCCGAAGCCCGCAGGTCGGTGGCCATCACCTTGGCGCCCTTCAACTTGGTGGGACCGCGCACGATGGCGGTATGGCCTTCCACGACGATGTCCGCTCCCATGCGCCGCAGCTCCGGCACGTGCATGAAGCGGTTCTCGAAGATGTTTTCGCTCAGCACGGACTGCCCCCGCGCCTGCGCCATCAGCACCATGAACTGGGCTTGCATGTCCGTGGGAAAACCGGGATAGGGCCGGGTGGCGATGTCGGCCGGTCGGATCTCGCCGCGCCCGACGACGCGGACCGCGTCGCCCTCGACGGTAACCTCCACGCCGGCGGCGCGCAGCTTGGCAATCACCGCATCGAGGTGCTCAGGCAGACAATCCTTCACCAAGACGTTGCCCCGGGTCACGGCCGCCGCCACCATGAGCGTGCCCGCCTCCACCCGGTCGGGGATAATGGCGTGGTCCAGCGGGTGCAATTCATCCACCCCCTCGATGTTGATGAGCGAGGTCCCTGCCCCGCGGATGCGCGCACCCATTTTGTTGAGCACGCGGGCCATCTCCTCGACCTCGGGCTCGCAGGCCGCATTCTCCAGGGTTGTGCAACCCTGGGCCAACACCGCCGCCATCATGAGATTCTCGGTCCCCGTCACCGTGACCAGGTCGAACACGATGGTGGCCCCGTGCAGCCGCTTGGCCCGGGCGCTCACCAGGCCGTGCTCGAGATCGATACGCGCACCCATCGCGGCCAGGCCCTTCAAGTGCTGATCGATGGGCCGTGCGCCGATGGCGCAGCCGCCGGGCAGCGACACACGCGCCTGGCCGTAGCGTCCCAGAAGCGGGCCCAGCACCAAGGCCGAGGCGCGCATGGTCTTGACCAACTCATAGGGCGCCTCGAAATTGGTGATGTGGGTGCTATCCACGGTGGTACGACCGTCACCGTCCACCTCGGCGCCCAATTGGCGCAGCAGCTTCTTCATCGTCGTCACGTCGCCCAGATCGGGGACGTTGCGATAGGTGGAACGACCGCTGGCCAGAAGCGACGAGGCAAGAATGGGCAACGCCGCATTCTTGGCGCCGGACACCCGCACTTCACCGCGCAGCCTGCGGCCACCGCGTATGACGATCTTGTACATGGAGAGGACTTGACGCGCACGCCGACAGCCTGGGGGACTGTCGGTCGTCAACCATCAACTTCCGCTTCGCCTACGAAGCGGCGGGGGCAGCCGCCTCGGTGGCCTCGGCGCCCTTCTTGTGCTCGGCGCACCGACCGGCCAGCACGGCCCGCTTGCGGCAGCCTTCTTTGTTGCAGATCTTGTAGCGGAACTTGCTGCCTACTTTTTCGCGGCGCCAGCCCATGTAGTGCTTGCGGCAGTAGCCTTTGGCGCGAACCGGCTGCTTGCATTTGGGGGCGCGGCACTTCTTGCCACCAGCCTCCTCGCTCTTTGCGGCTTTCTCGGCGGTAGGCTTCTTGGCGGGTTCTTTCTGCTCAGGCATGGATGTTCCTTCTACAGTGGTTGGGGGGGTTCGAGGATGCGGTTCTGCCGGGCCAGAGTCAAGCCGGCAACTTGGTGGCAATGCGCTCCACCGCCTCCTCCACGTTCTCGCGGAAACCAAAAGCGGACAGGCGGAAGTAGCCCTCGCCGCAGCTCCCGAAGCCCGAGCCGGGCGTGCCCACCACGTTGGCTTCGGCCAGCAAGCGGTCGAAGTACTGCCATGAGGTCAGGCCCGCTGGCACCCGCATCCAGATGTAGGGCGCGTTCACCCCGCCGTACACGCGATAGCCGGCGCGGCCCAAGCCCTCGCGTATCACGCGGGCATTCTCCATGGTGTAGTCGATGTTGGCCTGCGTGCCGCGCGCGCCTTCGGGGGTGAAGACCGCGGCCGCGGCCCTTTGGATGGGGTAGCTGACCCCGTTGAACTTGGTGGTGTGGCGGCGGTTCCACAGGCCGTGCAGCGCCACCCAGGCGCCGGACTCGTCGCGCGCCTTGCACTCTTTTGGGATCACGGTGAAGGCGCAGCGGGTGCCGGTGAATCCCGCGGTCTTGGAGAAGCTACGGAATTCCAGGGCCACCTCGCGGGCGCCTGGAATCTCGAAGATGCTGTGGGGCAGGCCCGGATCGCGCACGAACGCCTCGTAGGCCGCATCGAAGAGGATGACCGCCTCGTGCTGCTTGGCCCAGGCCACCCAGCGCGCAAGCGATGCGCGCGACATCACGGCGCCGGTCGGGTTATTGGGCGAGCAGAGATAGACAAGGTCCACGCGGGCTTCGGGCAGGGCCGGATCGAATCCGTTCTCCGCGGTGGTGGGCAAGTAGACCAGGCGCGCGTAGCGGCCTTTGTCGTCGGCAGGGCCGGTGCGGCCCGCCATCACGTTGGTGTCGACGTACACCGGATAGACCGGGTCGGTCACGGCCACCACGCTGTCGAGCGCAAAGATCTCCTGCATGTTGGCGGTGTCGCACTTGGCTCCGTCGGAGACGAAGATCTCATCAGGCTCCACCTGGGCGCCCTGGCTGCGGTAGTGGGCCGCGATGGCGTCAAGCAGAAACTCATAGCCCTGCTCGGGACCGTAGCCGCGAAAGGTCTCTTTGCGCGCCATCTCGTCGGCGCTGGCCTTGAGCGCGTCCACGATGGCCGCGGGCAGGGGCAGCACCACGTCGCCGATGCCCAGCCGGATAATACGTGCCGCCGGATGAGCGGCCGCATACGCCCGCACTCGCTTGCCGATTTCGGGGAATAGATAGCTGGCCTGGAGTTTCTGATAGTGGGAGTTGATTTTGGCCATCGCTTCGACTTCCTTTCGGGCCCTGAAGCGGTCAGACTACGAAGTTCATCCCCGAGGCGCAATGGTACGCAAACACGTCATTCAAACTTTGCTTTCGCTGCTCACGATTTCGCTGCCTTCTGGCGCGCTGGCGGCTGGCAGCACTGCCCCTGCCACGCCCGATCATCGTCTGCTGCTGCTGCGTGCGCTCAAGAACGAGCTGAGCCGTTCCCAGGACAAGCTACGCTTGCCAGGCGAGGACGGACCCTACTTCATCCGCTACCTGGTACGCGAATACGATGACTACGATCTGCTCGCGCGTTTCGGCGCCCTGCTGGAAGACAGTCACCAGCATGTACGCCAGGCCAACGTGGAGGTGCGGGTGGGCAGCTACAAGTTCGACAACACTGCCGACGACACCACCGAGAAGGTGTTCGATCTGGACGACTTCGATCGCTACGAGCCGCCGGTGGGCGCACCCATCGACAACGATGTGGATGTGCTGCGGGCCACGCTGTGGCTGCAAACCGACGCGCGCTACAAACAGGCCCTGGCCCTGCTGCACAAGAAGCGCGGCGCCCGGGTGACCAAGATGGTGGAGGATGAGTCGGTGGCCAGCTTCTCGCGCGAGAAACCCCAGCGCGCCGTGGACAAGCCGATCACGCTCAAGCTGGACCGGGCGGTCTGGGAAAACCGCTTGCGGCGCGTGTCGGCCCTGTTCAAGGTCTACCCAGAGATCTTCGATTCCCAGGTCAAGCTGTCGGTCGATCACCAGACCCGTTACATCGTCACCACCGAGGGCACGGAACTGGTGAACGAGCGCCTGATCTACGGCCTGCACATGACCGCCAATGCGCGCGCTGCCGACGGCCTGCTCATCAACCACTTCAAGAGCTTCTACGGTGCCTCTGAGAGAGAAATGCCAGACGACGCCACCCTGGAGCGCACCGCCAAGCAACTCGCCGATGAGGTCAACCGCTTGCGCGAGGCGCCTATGATGGATCCGTTCAACGGCCCGGCCATCCTGCTGCCCGAGGCAGCCGGGGTGTTCTTCCACGAAGCGCTCGGTCACCGGCTGGAAGGCGAGCGGCAAAACGACAACAAGGAGGGCGCAACCTTCAAGGGCCAGATCGGCAAGACCATCCTACCGTCGTTCATCACCGTGCTCGACGATCCATCGGCGGCAAAGCTGGATGGCGTGTCGCTCAACGGCCACTACGACTTCGACGACGAGGGCGTGGCGTCGTTCCCCGTGACCCTGGTGGACCGCGGCATCTTGCGCAACTACCTCAAGAGTCGCACCCCAGTGAAGGGCTCGCCCAGTTCCAACGGCCATGGCCGCGCCGAGGGCACGCTTGACCCCATCGGCCGCATGGCCAGCACCATCGTGAAGTCCGACAAGATGGTGCCCTACGCCAAGCTCAAAGAGATGCTGCTCGACGAGATCCGGCGGCAGAAGAAGAGCTTCGGGCTCATCATCGCCGACATCAGCGGC
>PMIX01000058.1 GCA_003158395.1 Myxococcales bacterium
GGACACGCGGGCACGCTGATCTCCGCCATCCTGTTTCTTCTGCGCGCACGCTGGCGTAACGCCATTGCCCGCTTCGCCGAGGCCATGACCATCTTCGCGGTTTTGTGCGCTGCGGTCTTCCCGGTGCTGCACACCGGCCGCCCGTGGTTCGCCTACTGGCTGTTCCCGTATCCCAATGAACGCAGCATCTGGGTGAATTTCCGGTCGCCGCTCATCTGGGACGTCTTCGCGGTCAGCACCTACTTTTCGGTTTCGCTGATCTACTGGTACCTGGGCCTGGTGCCCGATTTGGCGTCGCTGCGCGATCGCGCGCCCGAGGGATGGCGCAAGCGCATCTACACGGTGCTCAGCCTCGGGTGGCGGGGCGCGGCCTCGCATTGGGTTCACTACGACAAGGCCTATCTGTTGCTGGCCGGCCTGGCCACCGGCCTGGTCATCAGCGTGCACAGCGTGGTGTCCTTCGACTTCGCCGTGTCCTTGGTGCCGGGCTGGCACATGACCATCTTCCCGCCCTACTTCGTCGCGGGCGCGATCTTTGCCGGCTTCGCCATGGTGGTTCTCGGGCTCACGGTGGTGCGCAAGACCATGAACCTGTCGAACCTCATCACCGACAATCACCTGGACGTGATGAACAAGCTGATCTTGGCCATGTCGTGCATCATGGGCTACGCGTACGTCATGGAAGGCGGCACGGCCTGGTACAGCGCCAACCCGTACATTCAACACACCTTCAAAAACTACGTCAGCGGGTTCTACGGCTGGGCCGGCCTGACCACCATCACCTGCAACATCATCATTCCGCAGATCTTCTGGTTCCGTCGCATGCGTCGATCCATCCCCGCCATGATCTTCATCGCGCTGGCGGTGACTCTCGGCATGTGGATGGAGCGCTTCGTGATCATCGTCATCTCGCTCCATCAGGATTACTTGCCCTCTGCCTGGCACAAGTACATTCCCACCAAGATCGACTTCGGCATTCTCCTCGGATCATTCGGCCTGTTCTTCACGCTGGTGCTGCTCTTCGCGCGTCTCTTGCCGGTCATCGCGACCAGCGAGATGAAGGTCAGCCTGCCCGCCGAGACGGAGAGGCAGCCATGAGCAGCGGCACCTTCGCGGTCTTGGGGCTGTTTTCCGACGCACACAAGATCGTCGAGGCTGCCCAGCAGATTCGTCCGCGCCAGCTCGGCCGGCTTGAGGCCTATACCCCGTATCCTGTGCACGGTCTTGATCGGGCGATCGGGCTCGCGCCGTCTCGGCTGGGGCGTCTGGTTATGCTCATGGGCGTGATCGGCGCGGGCCTGGCCTTGCTTTTCGAGGGTTGGGTGAGCGCGGTGGACTATCCCCTGGTGACCAGCGGAAAGCCTCTGTTTTCGTGGCAAGCCTTCGTGCCGGTGATGTTCGAGGTCACGGTCCTCTTCGCGACGTTCACCGCCGGTCTGGCCATGCTATTCGCGTTCAACAAGCTGCCCTTCTTTGGCCACCCGGTTCTGCACAGCAAGGCCATCAAATCCATCACCCGCGACAAGCTCGCGCTCAGTATTGAAGCAACCAGTGCGACCTTCGATGCCGAAACGGCCCGCCAGGCGCTCCTGCAAAATGGGGCCGAGTCGGTGGAGATCGTGCCGGTTCCCGTTTGGAATCGTCCACTCAGTTTGGTCGGGCTTCTGCGCACCATCGCGGGCATCGTCGCGGCCTGCGCGGTCGCCGGCGCCGGCCTCTTCGCCCTGGAGAAACTGATTCCCATCGTGCCGCCCATGGTCCACATGCACGAACAGCCCAAGCTGAATGCGTTCCGCGTAAGCTCGTTCTTCGCCGACGGGCGCGGCATGCGGCCGGCGGTCACCGGCACGGTGGCGCGCGGTCACTTGCCTCCGGCCTTTGCCACCCCGGAAGAAGCGGGAACCCTGCTCGGCAATCCCTTGCCGCTCACCCAGCCAATTGCAGAACGCGGCCGCAAGGTGTTCAACGACCACTGCGCGATCTGCCACGGTCTGGTGGGCGACGGCGTGCCGCTGCTTTCGCACGCCTACGGAGGCAAACCCGGTAACTTCCTGTCCAACGAGATCCGCGCTCGCCCAGACGGACACTACTTTGGCGTGCTCATGCTGGGCAAGAACGCGATGCCCAGCTACGCCGCGGATCTGGACAACCACGATCGGTGGGCGGCCGTGCACTACATTCGGATTCTGCAACGGGCGCAGAATGCCAAAGACGAGGATCTGTGATGAGTCCCGTATCTCCTCGATCTTCTCTGGTGCGCAATTTGCTGGTAGCGCTAACCCTGGTCGGCGCTGCCGGAACCGCCGGCGTGTATGTTAGCGCCAGCCGCGAACGCTTCTGGGTCAACTGGCTGGTGTGGACCTTGTTCCTGCTTACCCTTGGGCTGGGCAATCTCTTCCTGGTCGCGCTCGAGCGCCTGGTGAGTGCGCACTGGAGCGTGCCTATGCGGCGCGTGCCCGAGCGGATCGCGTCGCTGATCCCCTTGGCCATCGTGCTGCTGCTCATCGCCTTCTTCGGCGTGCCGGTGATCTTTCCCTGGACGTATCCCGCCGTCGCGCACAATCCCATCCTGGTCGCCAAGACAGCGTGGTTGAATCTTCCCTTCTTCGCCGTTCGCTTCGCCGTGTGTGCCGTGGTGTGGATGCTGTTCTATCGCTTCTACGTCCGCGGCTCGCTTCGCCAGGATGAAAACAAGGATCCAGCTTTCACCGTGCGCGCGCGCCGGCTGGCACCGGCCTTCATGGTGGTCTTCTTCTTCAGTGTGACGATTCTGGCGTTCGATTGGATTTCCGGGCTCGAACCCGAGTGGTACAGCGACATGTTCGGCGTGTATCTCTTCGCCGGTACTTTCATTTCGGGAATCGCCGCCATGTTGGTGGGCGTGCTCTCTCTCATGCGCCGCGGCCGCCTGCCCGAAGTCCAGACCAAGCATGTCTACAACCTCGGCACCCTTGGCCTCGCCTTTACGGTGTTCTTCGCCTACATCGGCTTCGCACAATATCTGTTGATCTGGTATGCCAATCTCCCCGAGGAAGTCATCTGGTTCAAACACCGCATCGACGGCGCGTGGCAGCCGGTGGCCCTGCTGCTGCCGCTGCTTCACTTCTTCATTCCATTCTTTCTGCTGATCGGGGCCCTGGGGAAGAAGCATCCTGCAACCCTGCGCGTGGCTGCGCTTTCGATCTTGCTGGGGCATTTTGTCGACCTGTACTGGCTTGTTTTCCCCGTTCTTGGGCCGACGCCGCTTTTTGGTTGGCCCGAGTTGTCCATGGCGTGCTTCTTCCTTGGACTCGGGTTGCTGCAAATCCGTCGCGCCATGGGCCGCGGCGCTGACATACCCGTGAGCGATCCTCTGCTGTCTAGAGGGCTAGAGTGGCAACTATGAGCGACGAGCAAAGCACGCCTCCCACTTGGGGCAGCGAAGCCAAAGGGCTTGCCAATCGTTTCGCTTTGGGTTCAGGCGTCGCGGTCACCTTCCTGCTCTTTGGCCTCATTGTAGTTCCCGCGCTTCTGCGCGAGCGACGACCGCTGGCGCGTCCGCCCTCCGACCAACCCGCCGCGGCCAGCGTGGGTTGGCTGGATCAAGCCGAGGCCCCGGCCAGCAAAGGTCGCGACCTGCCGCCCGTGGACCCTGCGACAGTGATGACCCCGAATCCGAAACTGCTCGGCCGCGGCGAGGTGCTCTTCAAGCAGAACTGCAGCTCGTGCCATGGCGAGGGCGGACAGGGCAATGGGCCGGCCGCGGGAACGCTCAATCCCAGACCGCGCAATTTCACCCAGCCGGCAGACTGGAAGCGCGGCTTTCACGTGACCGACATCTTCACCACAATCTCAACCGGCATCAAGGGCTCGGGCATGGCCGCATTCGACTTCATCATGCCGGCTGACCGCATGGCGCTGGTGCACACCGTCCGCTCCCTAGGCGGGTTCGACCATGGCCCCGAGGATCCCAAGGCCCTAGCGGCGCTCGCGGATCAATTCCGTTCCAAGGGTTTCCATATCCCCAACCGCATCCCGGTGAGTCTGGCGATCAAGAAGATCGTGAGGGAGCAGGTGGCAGTCCCACCCCTGCCAATGCCACCCGCCGAGGACAAGTCCGCTTCGGCCGAACTGCTGCGCTTGCTGATCGCCGATCCGTCTCGTGCCGCGCGCACCGTGGCGGCCACTGCGAAACGCAGCGATCTAGCCGCCGTGGCTCGGGCCTGGGCGGCCGGTGCGCCGGACAATGGGTTTGCCCCTGCGGTAGCCGAGTTGAGCGCCACGGAATGGGGGACAATCCTGCATTCGCTTGCTGGCACGAACCAGGAGGCCAAGCAGCCATGAAGCCGCAATTTGCCATTCTGGTGGGACTCTGCGCGACAGCGGCGCGACCCGCGCTTGCCGAGGCGCCGACGGAGCCCGCGCTGGACGTGGGCGTGGACGAAAAACTGGGACAGACAGTCCCCCTCGACATCAGACTCGTCGACGAGGAAGGCAATCGGGTTTCCTTGCGCGACTTGATCGACAAGCCAACCGTGCTGACGCTGAACTACTTCACCTGCGCCAGTTTGTGCACGCCGCTGCTCAATGGCGTGGCCGAGATGCTGCAGAAGACCGACCAGATTCCAGGCAAGGATTTCCAGGTCCTGACCGTCAGTTTCGATCCGCGCGACGATGCGGAGCTGGCCGGTCACAAGAAGGAGAACTACATCAAACAGCTCGGTCCGGCGTTTCCGCCGACCGCATGGCGATTCCTGACCGGCGATCCGGTCTCGACCAAGCGACTGGCCGACACGGTTGGCTTCAAATTTGCCAAGCACGGCGAGGACTACATCCACCCAGGTGCCATCATGGTGCTCTCCGGCACCGGTATGGTGGCGCGCTACCTCTACGGGGTCACATTTCTGCCCTTTGACGTGAAGATGGCTGTCAGCGAGGCGGCGCAGGGCCGCACCGGCCCGACCATTGCCCGCTTGCTCAAGTTCTGCTTCAGCTACGACCCATCCGGCCGTCGCTACTCGCTCGCCATCACGCGGGTCGCCGCGGCCTTCACCATCATGCTTGCCGTGGGCTACGGCGTTGCTGTGGGCGTCGCCCGCAAAAAGCGCTCGAAGCCTGGTGCCAAGGAGCCATCGTGAGCACCGTCGTCGCGCCGATCGCCGGCGTTTCCACCAGCGAGCCCAACTTCTACGCGCGCAAGGGCATCGCGTCCTGGTTGCTGACCACGGACCACAAGCGCATCGGAATCCTTTACCTCACAAGCATGATGACCTTCTTCCTGGTGGGCATGACGTTTGGGGTGTTTATGCGCCTCGAGCACCTGAGCATGGGCCCAACCATCATGAAACCCACCACCTACAACGCCCTGTTCACCCTGCACGGCGTGATGATGATCTTCCTGTTTGTCATTCCCGGCCTTTCCGCAGTGTTCGGGAATTTCTTCTTGCCCATCATGATCGGCGCCAAGGACGTGGCCTTCCCGCGCCTCAACCTTCTGTCGTGGTATCTGTTCATGACCGGCGCCACAGTTTCGTTGTCGTCCCTATTCACGGGCAGCGGTCCCCCGGACACGGGATGGTCGTTCTACGTGCCCTACAGCGTGCGCACCGGAACCAACGTCACGATGGCGGTGTTCGGTGTCTTCCTGATCGGTTTCTCTTCCATCATCACCGGACTCAACTTCATCACCACCATGCACCGTCTACGCACCAAGGGCATGAACTGGATGCGCATGCCGCTTTTCCCTTGGGCGCTGTACGCAACCGCCTGGGTGCAGGTCTTGGCGACGCCCATTTTGGGCATCACCCTCTTGCTCGTCATGCTCGAACGCCTCTTCCATCTCGGGATCTTCGATCCCAGCATCGGCGGCGATCCGATCCTCTACCAGCACCTCTTCTGGACCTATTCGCATCCCGCCGTGTACATCATGATCCTGCCGGCCATGGGCGCGATATCGGAAATCATTCCGACCTTCGCCCACCGGACCATCTTCGGCTACAGGGCTATCGTGCTTTCCAGCATGGGCATCGCCGCGATTGGCTCGCTGGTCTGGGCCCACCACATGTTCACCAGCGGCATGAGCGAGTTCGCCATCGTGGTCTTTTCCCTGCTGACCTTCCTGGTGTCCATTCCCAGCGCCATCAAGGTCTTCAACTGGGTGGCGACTCTGTACAAGGGGTCGGTCGAGCTGCGGTCGCCCATGTTGTTCGCCCTGGCGTTCGTTTTTCTCTTCAGCATTGGCGGCCTCACCGGCCTATTCCAGGGGGCGCTGGCCGTCAATGTGCACGTTCATGACACCTATTTCATCGTGGGCCATTTCCACTACGTGATGTTCGGTGGCACGGGTTTCGCCTTCTTCGCTGCCCTGCACTACTGGTATCCCAAGATGTTCGGCCGCATGTACAGCGAGCGCACGGCCATCGTGGCCTTTGTCCACATTTTCGTCGGCTTCAACCTGCTCTATTTCACCTTCCTGATTCTGGGCCTGCAAGGCATGCCCCGCCGCTACTACGATCATCTGCCTCGATTCCACACCGGGCATATCTGGGCCACTATCGGCTCCTGGATTATGGTTGCCGGTCTTCTGTTGATGGTCGCGAATCTGGTGCGCGGATTGTTCCGCAAGACGACCGTTCCCGCTAATCCCTGGGGCGGCGTCACGCTCGAGTGGACGGTGCCCTCACCCCCGCCCACTGAGAACTTTGCCGTGCTGCCGGTCATCACCGAACGGGCCTACACCTTCAATCCGGCTGCCAAGGAGCCAGCCTGATGAGCGTGTCGGCCGAACCCCAGACCGCCGATCCGGGCAGCGAGCACGCCGGCGAACATCGGGACTACGTGGGGGCGAAACTGGGCATGTGGATCTTCGTCTTCACCGAGCTGATCTTGTTCGGCGGTCTGTTCGTGGCCTATGGCATGTACCGTTCAATGCATGCGCATGATTTCCACAAAGCCTCAGGTGAATTGAACCTGACCCTCGGCGTGATCAATACCGTGGTTCTCCTCACCAGCAGCTTGACCATGGTGCTGTCCATCGTTGCCATCCGCCTGCAGCGCAAGCGTCAGTCCATGCTTTTCTTGGCCTGCACCATGCTGCTTGGCGCGATTTTCTTGGTAAACAAGTTCTTTGAATGGAAGGCCAAGTTTCGCCACGGCGTCTACCCCGGGTCCGAACATTTGATGGCCCGGCCGCCGGGCGAGCGCCTCTTTTTTGGGCTCTATTTCGGCATGACCGGGCTGCACGGCCTGCACGTGACCGTCGGCGTAGTGGTGATGTCGGTGATGCTGGCGCTCCTGGCGCGCAACAGAATTCACCACAGCGATTTCATCAAGCTGGAGAACACGGGGCTTTACTGGCACCTGGTCGACATCATCTGGATCTTCTTGCTGCCGCTCTTCTACCTCGCGGCCTAGCCCCATGGGCCATCGTCCATGAATCCCAGCATGCAACAGAAAGCCGAGGCGCCGCACATCGTCGGCTATGCCACCTTTGTCAAGGTCTGGATCGCGCTGGTGGTCTTGACCGGGTTGCTGGTCGGCCTGAGCGTCACGCACCGGCCGAACCTGGCCTTGCTGGGGCTGCTGATCATCACACCCACGAAGGCCAGTTTGGTTCTTTTCTACTTCATGCACCTCAAGTATGAGAGTGCGACCCTCAAATACATGGCGGCCGCGGCGATTGCCGTGTTGATCATCTTCATTGGTCTCACCTTTTCCGATTACCTGTTTAGGTAGGCAACGATGTTTGGCGGTGCTTCCAGCTTTTCGGGCAAAGTCGACGCGGTCTTTCTCTACATCGCCGCGCTGACGATTGCGTTCCTGGTCTTCATCACCTTCGTGATGATTACCTTTGTGATTCGCTATCGCCGGGGCAAAGGCGGAAAGCCAGAGGACATTCACGGCCACACCCTGCTGGAGCTGCTGTGGACGGGGATTCCGTTGGTCTTGTTCTTGAGCATGTTCTACTACGGCTGGACCAACTATCGCTACCTGCGTGAGGTTCCGCGTGATGCCATGGTCATCACCGTTACGGCTCGGCAATGGGCGTGGTCCTTTACCTATCCCAACGGCCGCCAGACCAGCGAGCTCTTCGTCGCCCTGGGCCGCCCCGTCCGGCTCGACCTTAAATCGCTTGATGTCTTGCACGGCTTCTACGTGCCGGCCTTCCGGGTCAAGGCCGACGTGGTGCCCGGCAAGAACAACTACACCTGGTTCCAGGCCGAGCAGCTTGGCGACTTCGACATCGAATGCACCGTCATGTGCGGAGTCAACCACTCTTACATGCTTTCAAAGGTGCACGTGATACCAGAAGCCGACTTTTCTGCATGGTACTTCGGCGAGTCCGCCGATCCGCCCACGCTGTCGCAGGCCGGTGCGGCGGGCATCCCGGATCCGGCGCGCGGAGAACGAGTCTTCAAGCTGAAGGGCTGCGTGGCCTGCCACACCACCGACGGCGGCAAGCTGGTGGGTCCGACCTGGAAGGGCCTTTTCGGCAGCCGGGTCACCGTGCTCACCGAAGGCAAGGAGGTCACCTTGACCGCCGACGAAGACTACATCAGGCGCTCCATCTATCACCCGCCCAAGGAAGTCGTGAAGGGGTTTGCGCCACAAATGCCCAGGGCCGACTTGAATGATCGCGACGTTGCCGATTTGGTCGCGTACATCAGGTCGCTGCACTGAGGGAGGCGCGGCGCCAGAGTTGGCAACCCATACGCCCACGCGGCTACGCCGCTGCCGCAGACTGAGCTTCCCGGCTGGGACGCCGACACGTCTTGCGCCAACCCGCCCAGCACCGCATCGGGCTAGCCGCGGCCAAGCCCGACGGCGCCTTCGAGAGCAGACATCTTCTTGTCGAAGGTCAGAGTCGTGGCGCCCTCGGAGCGGTGGCGCGCGTGAAGGTGTTCACCTCACCCGCGGGCTATCCCAGTGGATCGCGCGAGGATCCGGTGATCTGGTGCAGTGGCGGGCAATACCACCTTGTCTACAACTACTACGACCTGCGCAAGGCAAGGCACATGGTGTCCCCTGACGGGATCAAGAACTGGCGAGCGCCCCATTTCCATCGCGTGGGCATTCGCATTCGCCTGCGGTCTGGCCTGGCTGACTCGCTCGCGGAGACGACGATAGTATCCTGTCCGGAAATTGTGGGGGGGGGCGCTCGCGCGGTCATGCGCGGGGGACTTATTGCCGTCTGACCTGTGTCAATCGGGGCTCTTGCTGGTAGGCTTGCACTGCATGTTCCCTTTGGTCTTTTTCCCAGGCGCTGGCGGTCGCGCGGACTTCTGGCGGCCGGTGGCGGACCGACTCGCTAGCGCAGGGCCGACTCTGCGTCTGGCCTGGCCCGGATTCGGGGATCGGCCTGCCGATCCCAGCATCGGATCACTCGATGCGCTCTACCTATGGATCCTGCGCCAGCTTCCGGCGGGTCCAGTCCATCTGGTGGCGCAGTCCATGGGTGGGGTGCTGGCGACTCGTCTCGCCATCGAGCACCCCGAACGCGTTGCCACGCTGGTTCTGTGCGCGACCTCGGGCGGTGTGGACGTGGCCAGTTTGGGCGGGGCGGACTGGCGTCCGGCCTTTCGCGCCGAGCTTCCCGACGTGCCCGATTGGTTCGAGATCGATCGCACCGACCTCACCGCGCGCCTAGGTGCGATTTGTGCCCCGACTCTCGTGCTAAACGGCGACGAGGATGCGATCTGTCCACCGGCTGTCGCGCGTCTTCTCTGCGGGCGTATTCCCGGCGCCCGAGCCCAAGTGTTGCCGAGGGCGGCGCACGACTTTGCCCACCAAAGACCAGACGAGGTGGCCGAGGCCATCCGGCGGCACATCGTTGCGGTCCCGCAAAGACCTTGATCGGCGCCGGGTATGGAGCTGGTTGACGTAGGGGCTTCTATCGGACATTTTGAGGCCTGGTGCCGCGTGCAGAAAATCACAGTTGTTCGACCCGTGATCCGACGCTGACGGAGACCCGATCCCGTGAGCCGACGCGATTTCGCCCAGCTCTTCAAGTTCCCCATCTCGATCATGTCGACGGTCTCGGCCGCCACGGGCTACGTGGCGTTCACCCACGCCCTGACCTGGCGACTTGTGCCAACTTCGGGCGCAATCCTGCTCCTGGCTGGCGCCGCGTGCGCTCTCAACGAAGCGCAAGAATACAAGTTAGACGCGATGATGGACCGCACCCGCCTGCGTCCGATTCCAACGGGTAAGGTTTCGCCCCTCAGCGTGGTGGCGTGGTCTGCGCTTCTGGCGCTCGTCGCCCTCGCTTCGCTCTTCTTCCTGGGTGGCATCGTGGCTGCCGGACTCGGTGCGCTGGCCGTACTTTGGTACAACGGGATCTACACCTACTTGAAACGCGTCAGCTCGCTGGCCCCGGTGGCTGGATCGGTCATTGGCGCCATCCCGCCGGCTATCGGCTGGGTTTGCGCGGGCGGTGGGCTCGGCGGTCCCATCCTCGCGCTCTCGTTCTTTCTGCTGATGTGGCAAGTGCCGCACTTTTGGCTGTTGGCCTTGCGAGTGAGCGGCGACTACGAGCAAGGCCACTTTCCCACCTTCGTTCGCGCCATGGGCGCGGGCTCGCTGTCGCGAGTGACCTTCATGTGGACCGCAGCCGCCGCAGCCTCGGCGCTGCTCCTGCCCATTTTCGGACTGTCAAACTCGCCCTTTTTGGGCCTGGGTCTGGCCGCGGCCGGTGCCTGGCTGACCTTCGTCGCGTGGCGCGCGCTTCGCGCCCCTAGCAAGCAGGGGTTTAGCCAAGCCTTCCACGCCATCAACTACTACGCCGTGATGGTCATGGGCGCCGTGATCCTGGACGCTGTGCTGGGCCGCTGATCTCAAGGTCGCGCGAGATCCGGCACACGCCCTCAGGTGGGGGCTGACTAGTTGCAGGCTATTGCAACATCAACCTCGGTTAGATCGAATGAGTAGTCCCCGTTCGGATTGACGAAGAAGGATGGGATCAGGACAATCAGGAGTGAGTCTATCGAGCGCATGAAGGCACCGCATCCAAGGCTACTTCAACCCGGCTATCGCAATCCCTGCTCGGTCATGGGCTGGTCATTGGCGTCGCAGGTGTAGAGATTGGTGAACTGGGGATCGACTTTCTTCATGCCCTCGACGCCGCCCACCTTTACCGCCCATGCGCAGGCCGGCTTGCAGCAGTCTTGCATCGTGGTGGTGTGGTACCCACTGAGGAATCCCGCGGCCTTGGCCTGATCCACGGTGGTGACGTTGGCGTCGACTTTGGCCAGCCCGGCTTCGGCGGCTAGCTTGCACCCGGTTACCCGGGTCAGGTTGTCCGGGCAGGCCACCCGCTTGGCATAGACCGCCCAGTTCTGGTGGTAGAGCGTGCCCACCTGGTTGCTCTCGATGCAGGAATTGATTGTGGTCGAGGCGAGGTCGGGCACCTTGGCGGACTTCACTTGGTTGCATAACCCCGCGATCTTGGTCTGGCAGGCCGCAGAGTTGATGCCGTCAGCGTTGGTGATCTTCTGGTCGCCCGATCGGCACTCATCGTAGCTGCGGAACTTCACCCCGCCGTTGCCGCTCTGGCCATCGGTAGGATACGCGTCGTAGAGCGCATATCCCGCTGAACTCTGGATGGTTCCGTTCATGCAGCCATTGTAGGCCCCGAAACCGCCGGCGCCCATGTAGAGATCGAAGCTATCAGTGGTCGCACCAATGTTGAAGGTCTGAACGATGAGCGGCCCCGGCGCCGGGGCTTGATTGTTCTGGCCCCCTTCGTTGAAGGGTTGGTCGAAGATCAGCTGGTAGCACTCACAGCAAGCCAGGCTGCCGGTCATGCCCTGGTCGATGCCGCCGGTATTGCTGTCGTGTCCGGCCACGGCATAGAAGAAGGGCGGTGCGCTCGCGTCCCAGCCATTCTGCGCACCATCGTCCTTTGCGGCCTGCAACATGGCCGGGCTGAACAGCATGTAGCGCGAGCAAGCGAATCCGACCTTGCCATCCTTGCTGGCAACCTCGCAGGCATTGCGTGGCTGGCACACGCCCCCACACTGGGTCGTCGCATCTCCCGATTTGCAGTTCGAATAGAAGTACTGGTTCTGGCACTGATTGGGCGGATTCACCTTGTAGACAACCGGGCACGCCGGACATGTTCCGCCACAATCGATTCCGGTTTCGCCGGGATCTTGTACGCCATTGGCACAAAGGGCTGCCGTGCTCGCGGTCCCTGACGAGCCGCCCGAGCTCGTGGTCACACCACCTGAGGTCATCGAGCCCCCACTGGCCGCCGATGTCCCGCCAGTGTTGGCACCTGCGCTGGCGCTGCTGCCGCCAGAGCTCGTCGTGGTTCCACCGGATTCGCCTGCGGAACTGCCGCCAATACTCGTCGTGATTCCGCCGGTGCTGCCAGTCATGCCGCCGCCGCTGGTCATCGTGGTTCCGCCTTTGGCCCCGCCACTCGACCCAGATCCTGAACCGCCGGCGGAAGTCGCCGACTTGCCTCCAGCCGAGGAATTGCCGCCTGGTCCCGAGCCGGGCGTCGTTGGTTTGCAAGAGCAGCTCCACAGAACGACACCGCACAAGACTAGTTTGGGCCAAGGCGCACTTCGCATGTTCTGCCTAGCTTATCCTAGGATGAGCGATCACGTCACGGATCGATGCATGCGCAGACGGAGCGTGGAACGCAACCTGGCGTTCAGTCCCACGCCGGTCGCCGAGAGGACGGACCGGCCTACCGCGATCGCCGACGCGGCGGCTGCGCGTGCTGCGCAGGCGTTTGCGGAAGTGCCCGGCTGATGAGTGGGAACCGCTCGGGGTGCTCGATAGATGCGAGCGAGAGATCGATATCGAGGTCGGTTGGACGGGTTGCTGGACACGCTCTGGGCCTGCCCCACTGCCCCACCCTCGGCTGCCTGATGGATGACGCCGAAGGCAAGGTGGTCACCGTCGAGCACCAGCGCAACTTCTGCGCCCGCTGCCGCCAACAAGCTACCCAGTCGGGCTGCTCCATCAAGGAACCGGTTGGACTGCCGTGGTGATCGAATAGAATGGCGCCAGGAGAACCATCCATGAGCATCGTCGACACTCAAGCTTGGAAGAAGTTGCAACAGCACCAGGGCACCCTGGCGAAGAAGACCATGCGCGAG
>PMIX01000051.1 GCA_003158395.1 Myxococcales bacterium
CGCCACAGCGTCGTCGCCCGTCTTGGCGTCCAGCGCGCGCATCGCCGCATCCGGCAAATCGACCGTGATCGTCATTGTGGCCTTCTGGGTTCAGTATGCGTCGAAACGTACGTGATGGCGAAGGCAGCCGTGCCAGGCTGCCGGCCCTGCGGATATGCCACTTTGTCCTTGGTCGCCAACTCGCGAAGCTCACCTTCGCACCAGCGGAGCGCGTTCGATCTCATCTCGGGAAGGGTTCCCCCTAAGCGCCGGCGGCCCGGCATCGGGGCTCGCTTCTGCCTGGTTTCTGGCATGCGCTTGGACACCTGCACCCTTGGGGCGGAAAGCTTGCTGACTGCCGGCTCACGGGAAAGAGGGATCCTGGTTGGGTTCGATGCATTCCACTTGGCGCGCATCTCCCGGATCACTTCCTCTTCAGCCTTTTTAGACGCCTTGACTCCCGCCGGGTGGTTTTCTTTCCAGTGCGCATATTGCTGCGCTCGTTCCTGGCGGGCCTTCTTCGCGTCCATGGCGCCGTTGCTCTCAGCAGTCCCCAACCTAGTGGGGGCATTGGCTATGTCAAGCCTGCTCGGTTTGACGGTGGGTGCTGGTGGTGAGATCCTGCCCATAATGTTCACCTTAACAACTTGGCAGAGGAGGGGGACTGCATGACGTTGCTGCTGATGTTCTTCGTAATTGTGCCTCTCATGTGCATAGCTGTGCTGGCGCTTGTGATGCTGGACTCGAAGATGAGCAAGGGGCTAAAGCAGATCAAAGAAGGGGTCCGGTTGCTCGGGCAGCTCCTGGACGCTGCCCAGCGGAGCGAACTCGCCGCCTTGGAGCGCCAGAAGCAGGATCTCAAGCAGAGCGTCGCCGGCGGTAGTTACTCGCCGCCGCCACTCCCGTGGGAAAGCCCGACACACAGATAGGATTCTGGCCATGACACGCGAGCAACATGCCGCCGCCCTGGCCCGCTGAGTTCGCGCCGTCCATGGCATCTTGTGCCCCAGCGGGTCCGCTTGTGGGGCGCCAGCGTGAGGGCGCTTCGCCTGGCGCGGGGTTCTGCGGGTTGTCTTCGTCACGGTCCATTTTCTTCGCTACCTTCGATCTTTGCTTCAGGAAGAGTCGGGCACCCGCCCAGGAGCAATCTGGGCGAGGCAATGCGCCGCGTGAGGGTAATTGACGTTCAACACGATAGGTTCACCATGGCCTGTCTTGCGTTTGTTCTGCGCTTCACCCAACCAGCTACCGACCGGACCGAACAGCACGGCCACCTCGGGTGTGACGTCAGGAACCGGCGTTGTTCCGAACTTTTCCCACGTCAT
The DNA here is from genome assembly GCA_003158395.1 of Myxococcales bacterium. Classification (GTDB taxonomy): domain Bacteria; phylum Myxococcota_A; class Polyangia; order Fen-1088; family Fen-1088; genus Fen-1137. Next base: position 1,305 of record PMIX01000051.1, read on the forward strand.
CTGCCCCTTGATAGTTGGCGGTTTGCTCTACCTGGGCTGGCGTCCGCCTACCCTGCTCATACATAGGTTGGTGCGTATTGCGGGTTTCGCAAGATCCCTGGACCGTCTTCAAGCATTGGCCGCTGCCCTCCCTTGTCTCCCGTCGTTCGTCGTTCTAAGTCTGCCCGATGCCCTGTGGTCCTACGCGCTGGTCGCACATTTCGGGCGACTCTGGACACGCGACGAACATCGTGTTTCTCGCGTGGTCTGGGTATCGGTTGCGGTCACCATTGCGATCGGCAGCGAGCTGGGTCAACTCGCAGGTTTCATTCCCGGTGTGTTCGACATTGTCGACCTTCTCTGCATTTCGGTGGCCTGTGTCGTCGCCGTTCTTTTTCTGCCAAAACTAGGAGGTGTCTTGTGACCACGAAAGAGCGCCATTTGCTCGCATTTGCGTCTCTGGCCGGCTTCGCTACTCTCGCCGCCGCTACGGGAGACGATGAGCCCAAGCATTCGTCGTCGCCGCCTTCGTCCCCAGCGTCCCCGCCCGAGCCAGGGCAGACATCTCCCGCTGCAAGTGCCCCGGTGCCTGAAGACCCAAAATGGAACGGGCTGCGAGAAGAGTTCCGAACGCTCGACACCAAGGCCCTCCTCGCTCGGGCCAAATTGGCTCTCGCAGTCGATCCTCCGACATCGGACTCAGTTCGCGAAGCAAGTATGGCTTTGGCATTTGTGCCGGAGAGAGACGAGAAACGCCGTGACGTCCGCCAGCTGAAAGCGCTGGCTGACAAGAAGGAGAGGCAGGTAATCGACAACGATCCTGAAAAGCGAGCCGAGCTGGATCGTGGTGTCCGTAAGTTCCTGGCGCATCAAATGGAACGAAACCTCGTTGGACAGGGGATCGTGGAATCGGTTTCAGATGACGAAGATCCAAGAGGAGCCGTCCTCCGACTTCATGGCGATCGGTGCAGTCAGGAGTTTGTAAATGTAATGGTGGCCAACGAGGCCAAGTTCGAGCTTCGCAAAGCAGGCTGGCGGCGTATCGTATGTCATAAGAGTATGTTCAAGTGGTACGAAGCAGGTCTGTAAGCGGACGCCTAGAAACGTGCCCCCGCGGTCATCAATGAACCCATCGAAACCCCCACGCAGGCGCGCCTCCCAATTTTCCACGCCTGAAATGCGCGATTGCTGGCGAACGCACAGGTGGCGACCTTTGGGGCGCAACGGAATCACGTTCTCCATGCTGCCTCAGAACGCGAACAGATCGGCGGCCGTCGTATCGCTGGGCCATTTGACGGCAGGAAACTTCGGCAGGATCATGGCGGCAACGTGGCGCGGCCGGTTCTTCGAAGGCTGCGCGAACCTTCATTCGTAAGAGATGGGAGGACAGAATGCTGTGGATTGACCGCTTTGAGAAGCTCGGACGGCTTGTTTTGTGGCTAGTGATCGCGATGGTTCTGGTGGTCATCCTAGTCGCATACGCCAATCAGCGTCAGGCGGAAGCAGAACTGAGGGAGTCTCTGCAGAAGGCAAGAGCCGAGCTCGTGGAGATGTCGAAGCCCGACGCGAAGAAACCAACCAGGCTCGCCTTCGCCTCGATGGGTGTGTTCATGAGCGCTCTCAATTTGTCGAACGCAACCGGCCAGCTATGGTTCACGAACGTCTCGCCTCGGGTTGGTTTCGTGTGTGTTCGCGGCGTGGCCACTAACCCCACCACGCAGAAGACGTCGCAGTCGCTCCCGGCTTGTCAGGAAGTAGGCGCCTACGCGTCGACGGTTCGCATGACGGTCATGTTTGCGGGTGGAGAGCTCGCCAATGTTTGCCAGAAGTCGCAATGCGACTTGCGAGTCGAGGATGTGCCCGCAACAGACGCTGAAAAGGTTGAGGCAAGCACGATCCCACCGAGCTTGCACGTTCCGGTATCAGTTCCCTAGAACCGGCGAACGCACGCCACGCGCGAAGCCACGCGGCCGCGCGCTACCCCGCGGGGCTGGCGGCCTTCGAGCGGAGCGGTCATTCGCTCCTTGAGCTGGCGTAACCCATATGTTACGCTCTGTCGCATGAAGAGTAAGAACGCCAAGACGGGGTTTGACCGCTACTTCACCGACAGGATGAAGGATCGGGAGTTCGCAGAGGCCTACACCGAAACGCGGGCCGCCATCGACTCGGTGGATGCCTTCGTGCGCTCCATCGACGAAGTGCGGAGCAAGGCCGGCGTGTCAAAGGCGTTGCTGGCCAAGCGCACGGGAACCCAGCCCGCGGCCATGCGCCGATTGCTCACCATGGATGCTCCGAACCCGACGCTGGCCACGGTCATGAGCATTGTGCGATCTCTCGGCTACAGCCTGGCGCTTGTGCCGGCGCAGGGTCGCGCGAAGCGAGGCAGAGCGCGCAAGGGCGCCGTTGCCCTTGCTGCTACGGCATGACGGTTCTTGAAATTCGTTCTCGGCTCTCGGCACCAGGGACTTTCACCTGTACACCTCTCGCCGGTGGCCGATCTTGATCACCAGCACAACAAGCCGGGCATCCTCAATGCTGTAGATTACGCGGTAGTCGCCCACGCGAATACGCCAGAACGCTTCGGGGCCCGCCATCTTCTTCGATCCGGCCGGTCTGGGGTTGTCGCCCAGGGCGGTGAGCCGGTCAATGATCCGATTCTGGGCAGTCCTGTCGAACCCCGCGATCTGTTTTCCCGCCGGCTTGGATACCTCGACGCGATAGCGGGCTGTCACAGGCCGAGTTGCTTCTTGAGCTTGGCCAGCGGGATCGGTTTCTCGCCCTTGGCTTTCATGTCGGCCAATACCTTGCGCGCGTCGGCGGCGTCAATCCGGTCTTCCATGGCTTCAAGCAAGTCCAGGTCCTCCGCCGGCACGATGGCGGCCAGGGTGTGGCCGTAGCGGGTCAGGGCGACACGTTCCTTGCCGTAGGATGCGCGATTGACCACGTCAGAGAACCGCTTGCGCGCCGCGGCCGTGGAAACCTTTGTCATGCCTAAGTTGTACACCATTAACCGGATGTAGTCGACGCCTTCGATCGCAGGGGAACCACGTTCTCTGCCTCCGCCATGGCCAGATAGTCGCCCCATGCCTGCATAATCTGGCGGCGCTCCTCGACCAGCAAAGCCTTGTTGTAGGTCGCGCGCACCTTGTTGGATTCGACGTGGGCTAGTTGCTTCTCGATTGCGTCGGGCCGGTGGCCGTTCTCATTGGCCCAGGTGCTGAAGGTCGTGCGCCAGCAGTGCGGGCTTGCGCCCTTGGCAATGTTCAGATCCCGCATGAGGTAGCGCAGTCTGGCCGGGGTGGCGAAGGCATCGGGCTTGTCCCGGTGGGGAAATAGGTAGCGGCCGTTGCCAGCGATCACCTTGAGTTGTTCCAGCAGCGCGATCGTTTGCTCTGACAGGGGCGAGACATGCTCACGACCGGCCTTCATCTTGTTGGCGGACCGTCGCCACAGGCGAGCCTCGAAGTCGAACTCTGACCACTCGGCGTCGGCGGCCTCGCCGGGGCGGCACGCGGTCAAACCGATGAGGCGCAGGCACATGACGGTTTCGGGATAGCCACGATAGGCGCGGAGCTTGGCGTAGAAGTCGCGGATCTGCGCCAGGGTGAGGGCGGCCTTGCTCTCCGACTGCGGGACGCGCACCAGCGCGCGCAGGCCTGGCAACGGGTTGGCATCCACCAGCCCACGGGTCACGGCGTAGTCGAAGATCGCCGACAGGTCGCCCTTCACGTTCACGGCCGCCCAAGCACCAGCCTGCCGGCAGGCTTCGAGCGCGGTTCGGATCTCGGCTGCGCCGATCTGTGTGATGGGCAAAGTTCCAAGCACTGGCAGCACATACCGTTTCACGCGGCTTGTTTTCTGCTGGTGCGTCGCCACCGCCCACACAGGCTTGCCTTCGGCCAACCACGCGGCGGCAACCTTGCCGAATGCGCCTTCGGCCTCGCGACGCCGGGCCTCGGTCTCGGCGATGTTCTGGCGTTGCTCCTCTCTGCGTTGGTGGGCCGGATTGAGCCCCTTGTCCACCAGCTCGCGAGCCGCATCCCGCGCCTTCCGCGCGTCGGCCAGCCCCATCAGAGGGAACGCGCCGACGGCGAAGAGGCCTTCCTTCCCGCCGAGGCGGTACTTCCAACGCCACGCCCTTACGCCGGTCGGCTTCACCAGCAGAAACAGGCCTCCGCCGTCGGATAGTTTGCGGGGCTTGGCGCTCGGCTTCGCGTTCCTGACCTTGGCGTCCGTGAGCAGGTTCTGCGGCATCTGGCGCACTCCCATCCCGCTGCCCGGTGCGTCTGGCGTACCCCCACGTACCCCCAACACCGTGTCAGCGTACCCCCAAGCGTACCCCCAAGAAAGCCGGACTGCAACAGACGCCCATGGCACACAGCGGAACGTAGATTCAGCCATTTCCGCCTAGTTATGCCATGCCTCCGGCACACTGCGGAACGTGCCGGACGTCTGTTTCGCTTCACACGTTGAAACGGAAGTTGATCACGTCTCCATCGGCGACCACGTATTCCTTGCCTTCCAGGCGCAGCTTGGCGGCCTCACGGCATTTGGCCTCGCTGCCCAGCTTGACCAGGTCGTCCCAGCGCATGACCTCGGCGCGGATGAACCCGCGCTCGATGTCGGAGTGGATCTTGCCCGCGGCCTTCTGCGCGGTGGTTCCGGCGCGGATGGGCCAGGCNNGTCTTCGCCTGCGGTCAGCAGCGAGATGAGATCGATGAGGGCGTAGGCCGCGCGGATGAAACGTCCGGCCGCGGGCTCGGCCAGGCCCAGCGAAGCCACGAAGTCCTTCTGCTCCTCGGGTGACATCTGCGCGATGTCCATTTCCACTGCGCCGGCTAGCAGCACCAAGCCCAGGCCGGATTCGCGCGCGTAGGCCTCCAGATCGCCCGGCGCCGGCTTGGCCACCTCAGCCTCGGCCACGTTCAGCACCAAGAGAAGCGGCTTCAGGGTCAGAAATCGGAACCCGGAAATGGCCACCAGGTCGGCCGTGCCCAGCCCCTGCAGCTGCCGCAAGGGCAACCCGCTGTCGAGCTGCGCCTTCAGCTTCTCCAGCAGCTCCTGCTCGCCCGCCTTGCCTTTCTCTTTCTTCAGGCGCTCGATCCGCTTCTCGATGAGGATGAGGTCCGCGAGGTTCATCTCGACCTCGAAGTCCTTGGCCTCGCTCAGCGGCCGCGGCGCCTCGCCCGTGGGGCCAGCAAACCCGCGCACCACATGGCAGAGGGCATCCATCTCGCGCATAGCCGCCAGGGTCTTCTCGTCCAGCCCCTGGCCCTCGCCACCGGCCGGCGCGGCGGCGACGTCGGAGAAAGCGATCTCGGCGTAGGTGGTCTTCTTTGGTTTGTAGAGATTCGACAGAGCGTCGACGCGCGCGTCAGGAACCTTGACCACGCCCAGGTTGGTCTTGCCGCGAGCGGCACCGTAGCCGGTTTCCGCGGAGAGCCCGGTTAGGGCATTGAACACGGTTGTCTTTCCGCTGCCGGGAAATCCGACCAGGCCGATTCTCATGTCGGCGTCCTAGCGCGCCTTCTCTGAGCCGGTCAATGGCAAAGCCACTATCGTGTCCCGGATACGCCGAATTGCGCTTTTGGGCCGCCGATGGGGATCTGACGCGGTTGTGCTTCTGATCTCTGCTATGAGACAGCGCTGTGATTCAGGCGCTCATCTTTGACTGCGACGGAACCTTGGCTGACACCATGCCGGCCCATTACCAGGCGTGGTTGGAGGTTCTGCGGCCACACGGCATCGACTTTCCTGAGGACCGCTTCTATGCCATGGGCGGCATGCCCACAGACAAGATCGTGGTCGAGCTATGCGGCGAAGCGGGCAAGTCGCTCGACGTGGTCGCGCTCGTGCGCCAGAAGGCACTCGCATTCGAGCGCAAGATCGGCGAGGTCCGGCCCATCGAGAAGGTGGTGGACGTGGCGCGCGCCCACCGGGGCAAGACGCCCATGGCCGTGGCCTCGGGCGGCCAGCGCCGCATGGTTGAGAAGACCCTGGCTCAGATCGGCGTGCTCGACTGGTTTTCCGTCGTGGTGACGGCAGAGGACACCCGCCAGCACAAACCAGAGCCTGACGTGTTCCTGGAGGCCGCG
>PMIX01000410.1 GCA_003158395.1 Myxococcales bacterium
TTTCAGGATCCCGACGACCAACTCTTCTGCCCGACCGTCGAGGAAGACGTCGCCTTTGGCCCGCAACAGCTCGGACTCAGCGGCAATGAGCTCTTGGCCCGGGTCGAACGCTCTCTCGGAATGGTGGGCCTATCGGGATACGGCCATCGCGCCACACACCATCTGAGCCAAGGGGAAAAGCGGCGCGTCTGTCTGGCCGGCGTGCTGGCCTGCGAGCCCACCGTCCTGGTTCTCGACGAGCCCACCAGCGGCCTTGATCCCCGCGGCCGGCGCGAATTCAAAACCCTCTTGCAAGGGATCCCCGCGACCAAGCTCATTGCTACCCACGACCTGGAATGGGTAGTTGAGCTGTGCTCACGGGTGATCGTTCTCGATGGTGGGCTGGTCGTGGCGGATGGGTCCACGACAGAGATCCTGAACGACGAGGCGCTGATGGTGGCGCACGGCCTGGAGCGGCCGCACAGTCTGCGCCACCAGCACCCCCATTAGCGACCGACTCCTACTGCGCGACGGACTTCGAATTGCAAGAACCCTCACCGCGATAGTGTCCAATCGTGCGCGACAATGTGCGCTCGTAGTCACCCAGGGTATTGACATTCCCGAGGGCACCGGTGCCATAGCTGCCCTTGTCGATTGGGATCGTATATAGCGGCACCTGGTCGAGTTCTTGCAGCGTAATGACCCCGTCATTGTTGGCGTCCGCATCCGCGAGTGCTTGAAACCGAGGCACTGCCTCTTCGGACTGCAAGTCATCGTAAAAGAGGTGATCGCCGTGGACCGTGAGCTCGACGTTTTGAGTGCCACCGTTGGTGACGATGACGCCATCGACCTCCTTGCCGTCCTGTTCGCCGTGACAACCCTCAAAGAAAGTCGGTGTCGGGAAACTCCAGCTGAACGTCTTTTGCACGCCATCCGGTGAAGTGCCGGTGCCCTCAACGTGGACTGTTGCCTGGTCATTCTGGAGTAACGCGACATCATCCGCAGTGGCGAGATCTCCGGCTGTGGCATCGCTGGTAATCGGGCCCATCTGGTAGCTCACGTTCGGCCAAGCCTCGGCCTCAAGACTGTACGTTCCCAGAGTCTTGGGGGTTCCCTGGGCCTTCTGCGTCATATCAAAGACCAACGGATGGTCAAGTTGCGCCCCTACCTTGTTGTTCGCGTCAGCAATGGTCACGCTGTGATAGACGAGCAAGAATTTCGAGTACTTCACGCTCCAGTGATCCTTGGGGAAGATGTCGCTCGTTAGGCCATCTTCGATCAATAACTCGCCCCAAGTGGTGACGGTCACTGTTCCACTGCCCGAATCGCTACAGGCCGGCGCAAACAGCAAAGCCACGCCCAAGACGAAAAGGGGAAGAACTCTCGGCATCGGATTGATTCTTGTCATGGCCATTCCTCACTTCGAGTACGAGAATAGGTAAGCAGTGCCCTTCTTGACGCCGCGCACAAAGCCGGCCCAGGCAAGTGTACCTGCTATGTCGACGACTCCATTGGCATCGGGCGTGGGCGCACCGGCGGCGCCGGGTGTGACGTAGGAGAAGTCAACCTCGTCAAACCAAACACTGGGCACCAGCGTCAAGGTCACAGTGCCGTCGCCGTCCATATCGACACCCACCTGACCGGGCACCGCCCCGAAGGAACAACCGGCCACCTCGACCTTGTTGTCACCGTCAACCACCTCAGTGGCGTCGGCCTTGGCGATGAACAAGATGGTGACCGCACCTTTGGTCGCCGTTCCCTGGGCCAAGACGACGTGCCCATTGAGAGAAGGTGCAAGGTCGCCCGCCGGGGGCGTTTGCCAAGTAAATTCCGCAGAATTGGTCATGCCGGTGACGCCATTGCCATCGGGAAGTGCAACCGATGAGCCAAGTAGGTCGACGGTTGTAGCCCCTACCATCTGTCCCATTGCCGCGCCTTCGATGTAGTGGCCGGGGTGTGCATAGGCAGGTGTGGCGAACATGTCACCGATCCTGGCCAAGGCGCCCCGCCGCTTGCTCTTGGGCAGCAGGCGCTGCGAGAGGACTGGATCTCCTGTAAAGTAGTAGAGAGGCCCGACCGAGAGATATGCCTTGGAAATGGTAATGCCCCAGCCAAGGGCGTTGGTCTTTGACTGAGTCAGATCGTCCGCGATGTTGACCTTCGTCTTGAGGGTGATGATGCGACCGGTCGTCCCGCTGCCGCCATCGCTCGATGAGCACGCGGCTGCAAGCAGAGCGACCAGAACCGTGGTTCCAGCGCGGTGCCAACTTGACATGTAATCCTCCATTTTCTTTCTCGTCGATTCAGTTAATGAACAGGCTCAAGGTCGCCAGCAATGTGCGAGGCGCCCCAACGGTCACGTAACGCTCAGGAACAAGGCGGGCAGCGGCCCCCGGGTTCCAGTTGGCGCTGTAGGTGAACTCACTGTCGTACCAATGCGTGTCAAGCAAATTGAATACGTCGATGCCCAAGGCGACTTCCTTCAGACGCAACTGGGCGAGACCGTCAACCAAGAAGACGTTATGCCCAAACTGCCCGTATGGCTGGGGTCGGTTGAACATACCCGTCAACGCAAAGCCGAACCGCCCGGTGAGGTTGCGCGACCAAAGGCGGCCGAGCGTCGGCATGAACGCCGAGTCTTCTCGAATAATCCACTCCGGCACGTAGGGCAACTTGTCACCTGCGTTGAATTGGCTATCCGATCCCGTGAAAGTCGCCCTTGTGTAGGTGACGCTGCCGCTTGATATGAACCAAGGCACGGGATCGATGGTGAACTCGAGCGCTCCACCAATACGCGCGGAGCCAGGAACCGCCTCATTTCTCGTGGTCGCAGCGTCAAAAACCAGATCGCCATTCAGCGTCGTGCGGAAGGCGGAAAGTGAGCCGCTGATAATTGGCGACGCGTAACGCATTCCGGCTTCCATCGACCGCACCGTGGCGAACGGGGTTCTTTCCCCATCGCCCAGGCTGCGCGCCTGTGGCGAACGAAAGCCCTCGCCGTAGGAGAGCATCGCGTGCAGACCCGGGGCGACAAGACCGTCAATGGTAGCCCGAGGACCATAGTGCGTGCCCATCGCGGTCCGTGCCTGCCCGCCGGGACTCGGGGGCCGCAGCTTGTTCGAGAAGGCGTTCGGATCCGTACCCGCCCGGGTGTCGGTTGCTGGCGTGTTGTCTTGCACGTGGTAGGCGAGGCCGTCGACTCGAAGCCCGCCGCGGATCCTGAGACGTGAAATGGGCGAGACCGCCAGGTCAAGCCAGCCCGCGGCGTCCATGGCGCGGATCTTGGCGTCGACGACCGTGCCAAGAACACGTTGATCGGTGCCGATGTTTAGTTGACTCTGGCTTATCCAGTCGTTGCGAACCGAGATCCCGGCTTCGATGGAGTCCTTGTCCGACAGCCAATGGACCACGCGATGGTAATGCCCCGTGAATCCAAGCGTGGTCGATTCGTTGATCAGTTGGGTGGTGTCGCCATTGATCGGGTCGACAAGGTAACCCGTGTAGTTCTGTTTGAGCTTGAGCTCGCGCAGAATGGCAAAAGGCGCAAGCGCCCAGTCAGAGCTGACGCGACTGCCACTGTATTCGGTGACCAACTGATACCGGGAAGAGAAGCCGCCTTGATTGACTCCGTAGGTATCGAACCGTCCGATCGTGCCGCTCTCGATGTCCGCCAACCGCACCACGCCTGGCGAATCAAAATTGGCCGCGTATCCCGTGGCCAGCAGGCGCAATTTGTCATCACCCAAATTGAAGACCTGCTGCGCAACCCCCGAGGTGCGACTTGCTGCACGCGCTGGGCCGAATCCGTCCGTGGACTGTGCCTCGAAAGCCGCAAAGGATTTGGGAGACGCGTCCTGATCGTGATAGGCAAGGAACAGGCGTCGTTCGCCAAATGATCCATATGTGCCTTTGGCGGTGATTCCGGGTTCCGTATAGCCGAGGTCGTAGCGAATCGTTCCGGCGACGGCAAAGTCGCCCTGCTCGGGGCTGTAGTTGCCAGGCAGCACGGTCACGCGTGAGACCACTTCCGGCATCACGAAGTGCAGGTCCGCATAGCCTTGACCGTGAATGTTCGAGACTTCGTTGACCGGCGCACCACCCACCCAGAACTCGAGATCTTGACCATGCACGGCGTCGAAGCCGCGATAGAAGACCTGGTAGGCCTTGCCCTGCCCGCTGTGCTGCGTGATGAACACGCCGGGCACAACCTGAAGCAGATCACCACCGGTACGGTGGGGCGCGGCCTGAATGACGGCCTGATCGCGGGTGGTCTCAGAGGCGCTGCTCGGCGGCGCCACGCGTGCGCCTGTGATCTGGATGTCGACGATCGGCGTTTCCGCAGTCTCGGGAGATTGCGTTGCAGCGTCGGGTTTGGCATCCGTCAGGGCNNTGATCCGATGGGTGCTGGCTTGACAGTCGCGTTCGGATCCTGGGCAAGGGCGTTCTTTTCGGTCAACCCTGCGAGAACCAGGATGAATCCCACGGAGAAGCGGGTTCGGGATGCTGGTCGGGGGTGACGCGGGGTCATTGGATGGCGGTAGCTGGGTATGACAACCGGATGATTCGTATTACTAGACGCGACCCGGGGTGCGTGGCAAGGGAAATCCGACGTTCAAGGCTGGGGTGCCTGCGATCGGGTTGCAGCCGTAGCACGACTTGTGTATGAGTATGCTTCGACCAGCAAGGCTTTCACGCAAAGGAACACGAAACGATGGATTTTTCGCTCTTTCACATGTGGCAGCAGATGGGGGTGGTGGCCAAGGTCGTGGTGGTCTTGCTCGTGATCATGTCTGTCTATTCCATGGCCGTGGCGGTCGAACGCTGGTTCTGCTTCCGCAAGGGGCGCAGCCGGTCTTTGGGCTATCTCGCGGATATTCAGAAGATTTTGGGCACAAAGTCAGGCCTGAAAGGCACACTTGGTGTCGATGAACGCTGGCAGGGCAGCCCCGTGGCCAGGGTCATCGGCGGCGGGGTCAAGGAGTTCGTCCACGGGGTGAGCGCTCTTGAAGCCAAGTCCGAAGACCTCGCCGAACTCGAATTCGTCGTCGAGGGAGTGAGCCGTTCAATGGAACGGGTCAGGGACCGCGAAGTCGCGAACCTGAAGCGTGGATTGTCGGCGCTGGCAACGATTTCTTCGTCGGCCCCGTTCGTGGGCCTCTTTGGAACGGTTTTTGGCATCATCACCGCATTCCAGAACATGGCCGATCCCGGCAAGGGTGGGGGCGGTCTGGCCACGGTATCGGCTGGCATCTCCGAGGCGCTCTTGACCACGGCCGTGGGTTTGGCCGTCGCTATCGT
>PMIX01000006.1 GCA_003158395.1 Myxococcales bacterium
CGAAGTTGAATTCCCATTCGTCTTTACGGCATCCCAGTAGGAAGCTTGAGTTGACTCAGCGCCGGAAACATATATATTCCCTCCGCCTAGTGGCTTGTGGTTTACCGCGTCAAGGCGGGCGTCGAACAATATCAACTTGCGAGGTCTCGAATGTCTAGGCGGGTAGGACTCATTTGGCTGTCGTTGCTGATCGGACCGGTCGCGCTGGCGCAACCGGAATCCCCTGGCAGGCAGAAGCCGGCGCCGGGAACCCTTCCACCGGCCATGGTGGATATCTCGGTTCCGCAGCGCCCGACGTTGAGTGGCCCGGACATGATCAAGCAGGGCCGGTTGTACCGGGCCGACATGGACAAGACCATCGCCGAGCAGCAGGCCATGGTCGAGCAGGCGCGAAAACAGAAAGATGTCATCCGCCTCAACTGCGTGATGGACAAGTTGGTGCAGGTGAAGGTCAACATGAACATTGCTGACCAGGCCCTGCAAAAACTGCAAGAGGCGGTCGCCCGGAGGGACGAGGGGGCTTCCTTGCACGAATACACCCGGATCACCATCGTCAACCAAAAGGTCCAGGTGTTGCAGAACGAGGGTCAGACCTGCGTCGGCGCGGAGCTGAGCTACATCGGGGCAACCCGTGTGGAAGTCGAGGCTCCTGAGTTGCCCGAGGGGGTTACGGATCCCAGCCTAGAACCGCCGCCCCTGGAGCGTCCGCCCTACGCCAGCCCCTATCGGTAGACCGGTCGCCTCCCGCAACTAGAGAACCTCGGACCAAGATACCCCTAACCGTGCTCAACCAGCGAAACCACCCATGAGGCTCCGGCTATCAGCCTTGCTTGTTTGCTTTACCTGTGGGGCGACCTCTGTCGCCTGGGGGGAGGAGAGCGACTCGGGCCCGAACCTGGAGGCGAGGTCATATGGGGGTACCGCAATGGGGATGGCGAATGGACCCTTCGGGCTCAAACTGGGTGAAGGCAGTCTTCTGCACGCGTCGTTGGGCGCTGATATCGGCTATGACAGCAACGTCTTCTATACCCAGACTCCAATCTCGGCCACGGTCGCGCATGTCACGCCTGCTGTCGACGTCAGCAATGCCTCGCGGGACGGCAGCGCGCCGGACGCTGTCTACTACGACCTTGGCGCAAACCTGGTTTACCGCGAGTACCTCTCGGGCGGCGATGCAGTCCGGTCGCAGCGTGCCTTCAACCCCACCGTAATGGGTTTGCTGAGATTCTCGTCTAGGCAGACCCTCAGTTTGTCACTCTCCGAAGCCTTTGCCCGCGCCCAGGACCCGCCGTATGCAGTGAACTCGCCGGCTATTGTCCACGACCGGAACACAGCGGCGCTCCAGCTCAAGCTCGCGCCAGGGGGCGGCCGCATCCAGGCGATCGTGCGCTACACCAACGCTATCGATGTATACGAGACCGACCTCTACAAGAGCGGCAACAACATGTACAACGAGGGGTTGCTCGATCTCTCGTGGCGCTGGCTGCCCAAGACCGCGTTCTACGTGCAGGTGGCTCAGGGGGCGGTGACCTACCTGCAATCGAATACCGGCAGGTTCGCTTCCTACCCATTCAGGGCCATAGCGGGCTTGCGCGGGCTTTTGACCGCGAAGTTGGCCCTCAACCTTGGTGCCGGCTACACCAACGGCTTCTACGCTTCGGGTGCGGCCACCTCATCGGGCTTTGGTGACGTCGTCCTGCTCGGTGAGCTCAACTACAGCATCTCCATGATCTCGCAGGCGGGGCTGGGCTACAAGCACGAGTTCCAGAACTCGCCCTTGGTCGGTGATTTTTACGATCTGGACACGGTCTATGGTTCGTTGCGGGACTTGGTCGGGGGCAGGGTGGCGTTGTCCGTCTACGCTCGCTTCGAAAACCGCAGGTATCACGGCGCACAGTTTACAACCCAGGGCCGGACCGACAATGTCGTGACGGCGGGCCTCACTGCTGACTATATGATCCAGCGGGTCTTCTATCTGGGTGTTGGCTATACCTTGACCTACGTGTCGACCAACAACCAGTCGAGCAATGGCGGTGGCGTGGACTTCACCAAGCATGTGGTGGTTGCCCGCGCGGGCGTCCTTTACTAGTCGGCTCCCCAAACCCCAGGGTGGCTGGGTCAGACAAGGCCATGACCTACTGGGCGCACCCAACCGCGATTGTCGACCAGCCGGCGCAGATCGGCGAGGGCACCAAGATCTGGCACTTCTGCCATGTGATGGCCGGGGCCCGCATCGGCGCCGGTTGCGTGCTGGGACAGAACGTGTTCGTGGCCTCGCGGGCGGTGCTGGGCAACGGCTGCAAGATCCAGAACAACGTCTCGCTCTATGACGACGTGATTCTGGAAGATGACGTCTTTGTCGCGCCCTCGGCGGTGTTCACCAACGTGGTCAACCCGCGCTCGTTCATCGAGCGCAAGCACGAATACCGGACCACGCGCCTCCACCGGGGCGCCTCGGTGGGGGCCAACGCCACCGTGGTCTGCGGCCACGACATCGGCGAATACGCCTTTGTGGGCGCAGGCGCCGTGGTCACCAAGGACGTTCCCGCCTATGCGCTGGTCACTGGTGTGCCGGCACGCCAAATGGGCTGGATCTGCCGCTGCGGGGTGCGCCTTCCTGACGGAAGCGACAATGTCCGGGAGTGCAAGGCCTGTGGCCAGCGTTACCGCGAGACAACCACAGCCAGTCGAAAATCCCTGCAGCCCGAGGAGCCTTGACCCCGGCCGGTTTCAAGGTGTCGGCGGGGGCCCCGGAGAGGCCAGATCCGTGCCTCTCCCCGACGGGGAGAGGTCGCCGACGTCCACGGGACTTAGACCCGCGCCCCCTTCCGACCTGGCGAACCCCT
>PMIX01000327.1:0-3400 GCA_003158395.1 Myxococcales bacterium
ACCGTGCCCTGGAGACCATACAGAAGGACAGCGGAGCGACTGCACGACGGGCGGCGGAACTGTGCTTGTTGCTCGCCAGCGACGAGAGCGCGGGACTGACGGGACGGCTGCTGAGCGCGGTGTGGGATCCGTGGCAGCGCCTGCCCGGGCTCATCGGTGAAATTGAAAGGTCGGACGTGTACACACTGAGGCGAATCGTGCCCAAGGACCGGGGCAAGCAGTGGAGCGATTGATGAATGTAGGCATCGTCGGCTGCGGGCTGATCGGACGCAAGCGCGCGCGGGCCCTCGGCGATGGCAAACTGGTGGTCTGCTCGGACGCGGTCTTCGAGCGTGCGCAGGCGCTGGCAGCCGAACACGGTGCGCAGGCGATTCCGGACTGGCGCGAGATGGTCAGGCGGCCGGAGGTTCACATGGTGGTGGTAGCGACCACGCACGACTGGCTTGCGCCCGTGACCCTGGCCGCGGTCGAGGCCGGAAAGCATGTCCTGGTCGAAAAGCCCGCCGCGCGTCGGGCGGGCGAGCTGCAGGCCGTGGTCGAGGCCGCGCGCGCTCGGCAAGTGCTGGTGCGGGTGGGGTTCAATCACCGCTACCATCCGGCCCTGCGCAAGGCCCACGAGATGTTCATGGCGGGAGCGGTGGGGCCCCTGATGTACCTGCGCGCACGCTACGGCCACGGGGGCCGGGTGGGCTACGACAAAGAGTGGCGCGCGCGTCCCGAAGTGTCCGGCGGCGGAGAGCTAATCGATCAGGGGATGCACCTCATCGATCTGGCCCGTTGGTTCGCGGGCGAGTTCGTCGCGGTCGACGGACTGGCGGGTCGCTGGTTCTGGGACATGCCGGTGGAGGACAATGCCTTCCTGCTGCTGCGAACCGCAGAGAAGAAGGTAGCCTTCATGCACTGCAGTTGCACCGAGTGGAAGAATCTGTTCTCGTTTGAGGTGTTCGGGCGGGACGGGAAGCTGGAGGTGCAGGGACTGGGCGGCAGCTACGGGGTGGAGCGACTGACCCACTACCGCATGCTGCCGGAAATGGGGCCGCCGGACACGGTCTCCTGGGACTATCCGCGTGGAGACGATTCTTGGGCCGCCGAGCTGGCGGAATTTTATCAGGACGTGGCCTTGGGGCGGCAACCCACGCCGGGGCTTGAAGATGCCATGGCCGCACTTCGGGTGGTGGAACGAATCTACGAGGTGTCTCATTCATGATCATCGTCAGAAGCCCATTGCGCATAACCCTGGGCGGCGGGGGCACCGATCTGCCCTCCTACTATCGGAACCACGGCGGCGCTCTCATTTCCGCGGCCATCGACAAGTACGTCTACGTCTCGGTGATCCGCCCCTTCACGCCCGGGATCTTCTTGAAGTATTCTCAGCTGGAACACGTCGACCGCGTGAACGACGTGCAACACCCCATCATGCGCGAGGCGTTGCGCATGATGGTGCCGGATCCGTGGCAGATCGAGATCACCACGCTGGCCGACATCCCAGCCGGCACGGGGCTGGGTTCCTCAGGGGCTTTCACCGCTGCGCTGGTGAAAGCCCTGGGCGCGTATCGGAAAGAAACCCTGGAGACCGGCGACATCGCTCGTCTGGCCTGCGAGATCGAGATCGACCGCCTGGCTTCGCCCGTGGGCAAGCAAGACCAGTACATCTCGGCCTACGGGGGCATCACCTGTTTCCAGTTCCACCGCAACGACGAGGTGGAAGTGGCCCCTCTGCAGTTGAGCCGCGAGACGCTCTTCGATCTCGAGGACAATTTGGCGCTTTTCTTTACCGGGTTCGACCGCCGTGCCAATGCCATCCTGCAGGATCAGGATACCCGCACACGCAAGGACGAAGCGGCGGTAATCGAGAACCTGCACTTCGTCAAGGAGCTCGGGTTGCGGAGCCAGCGCGCGCTGGAAGCCGGGCGGTGTTCGGAACTCGGGGAAATCTTTCATGAGCATTGGGAAGTCAAAAAGCGGCGAGCGGGTGGGATGTCAAACCCCAAGATCGACGCGTGGTATGCGCTGGCTCGGGCCAACGGCGCAATCGGCGGAAAACTGGTGGGGGCTGGGGGCGGGGGGTTCTTGATGTTTTACGCGGAGAATCGCCGAAAGTTGGGGCGGGCGATGGCGGAGGCGGGGCTCGAGGAGTTGCGATTCCGTTTCGATTTCGACGGCACGCGCATCCTGCTCCAGTGACGGTCGTAGATCCGTCTCTGCTACACTGGAGCTCGCATGCTTCGCTGTGCGGTCCTGGCGGTCATGGCCGTCGCGGCTGCGAGTCTTCGCGTCGCCGCAACGGAGCCGGCCGCTGACGCGGGCAATCCACCGGATGTGCGGCCCGACAGTCGTTTACTTCGGCTCGGCTGGAAGTTGTGCTAGCGATAAGGCGCAAGGACGCCGACCCGTGACCATGAAGCCACAAAAACGGCCTCGCTACATCGCGGTGGAAGGTCCCATCGGCGTGGGCAAGAGCAGCCTGGCTGAGATCTTGGCCGAAAGCCTGGGCG
The DNA here is from genome assembly GCA_003158395.1 of Myxococcales bacterium. Classification (GTDB taxonomy): domain Bacteria; phylum Myxococcota_A; class Polyangia; order Fen-1088; family Fen-1088; genus Fen-1137. Next base: position 2,496 of record PMIX01000327.1, read on the forward strand.
CGCGGCTTGTGCGCGAAGACCCCCACGGGAATCCCTTTCTGGCTTCCTTCTACCGCGACCCGCGGCGCTATGCCCTGTCGGCCCAGCTCTTCTTCCTCCTGCAGCGCTACGGGCAGCAGGCGGACTTGGCCCAGGGCCATCTGTTCGAGCAGGGTGGCCTGGTGGCCGACTACCTCTTCGCCAAGGATCGCCTCTTCGCGACTTTAACCCTGTCGGCCGACGAGTTGGCCCTCTACGACCGCGTGTACCAGGCGCTGCGGCCGCGCGTGGTGGCGCCCGATCTGGTGGTGTACCTGCAGGCACGCGCCGAGGTGCTGATGGCTCGGGTCGAAAAGCGCGGGCGGCCCGAGGAGAAACCCATCCGCCGGGAGTACATGCGCGAGGTTGCCAAGGCCTACTCCGAGTTCTTCTTCGCCTACAACGATGGTCCGTTGCTCATCGTGGATACCTCGGAGATCGATTTTGTGGGCGATGCCGAGGACCGCACGGCCCTGCTGGAGGTGATTGCCCAAACCCGGGTGGGCGTGAATCACTGGAGCCGGCGGTAGTCGACGGTCGACGTGCAAGTCCTGCCAAGTCGTGGGAAGGTAAGGGCGAATGGCGGCGCAAGGAAAGAAGATCACTACGGTTTCGCTGCGCGAACGCAAGAGCCAGGGCGACAAGATCGTCGCGGTGACGGCCTACGACGTGGCCTTTGCCCGCTTGGCCGACCGGGCGGGCATCGACATCGTTCTGGTGGGTGACAGCCTGGGCATGGTGGTGCAAGGGCAGTCGAGTACCCTGCCGGTCACGCTCGACGAAATGGTGTACCACGGTCGGGCCGTGGCCCGGGGCGTGGCATCGGCCCACGTGGTGGTCGACATGCCCTTCATGAGCTACCAGGCGAGCGCAGAAGATGGCATGCG
>PMIX01000327.1:3498-25988 GCA_003158395.1 Myxococcales bacterium
GCCGTGCCCACCATTGGCATCGGCGCCGGGGCTTCCTGCGACGGCCAGGTGCTGGTGATGCACGACCTGCTCGGGCTGGACCCCGATTGGTCGCCGCGCTTCGCACGCCGCTACGCTGAATTGGGGCGCACGGCGGGAAAGGCTTTCGCCGATTTTGCCGCCGACGTGCGCGCGGGACGGTTTCCGTCGAAGAAAGAGTCTTTCTCGTGAACGACGTTCCCGTGATCGCGGATCTTGCGGCCATGAGCGCCTGGTCCGAGGCGGCGCGCGGGCAGGGCGAGCGCATCGCCTTGGTGCCAACCATGGGCGCGTTGCACGCCGGGCACCTGTCGCTTCTGGCAGAGGGCCGGCGTCGCGCGCATCGGGTCGTGCTGTCCATCTTCGTGAATCCGATGCAATTCGGGCCCCAGGAAGACTTGGCCAAGTATCCGCGCGACTTGCCTGGCGATCTCACCAGGGCCGCCAGTATGGGCTGCGACGTGGCCTTTGTCCCCGAGGCGGCAAGCATGTACGGCCCCAGTTTCCAGACCGCCATTGACGTGCGCGAGGTGTCGCGAGGGCTGTGTGGGGAGTGCCGGCCGGGTCACTTCGTGGGCGTGGCCACCGTGGTGTGCAAGCTTTTCAATATCGTGCGACCGCATGTTGCGCTCTTCGGCGAGAAGGACTTCCAGCAGCTCGCGGTCATCCGGCGCATGGGGGCGGACTTGAACCTGCCGGTCGAAATCGTCGGGCTGCCGACGGTGCGCGAGCCTGACGGCCTAGCCATGTCCTCGCGCAACGCCTACCTTTCGCCGGCCGACCGCCAGCGGGCCGGGGCGCTCTTGGCGGGCTTGTCGGCGGCCAAAGCCTTGGCCGAGAAGGGCGAGCGTCGGGCCTCCGTCCTGCTTGATGCCGCCACGACCGAGATCGCGAGGCGGGTAGACCGCATCGACTATCTTGAGGTTCGTGCCTCCGACGATCTCAAGCCGCTGCAGATCATCGACCGGCCCGCCGTGATGCTGGTGGCTGCTTTCGTGGGCGGGACGCGCCTCATCGACAACCTTCGTCTCGGGTGAGCTAGCTACTTCTCACGGAGAGCGCAGAGGTCGGAAGAGGCAGAGGTCGGAAGCGACGGAGGGGTAGGTTCCCCTCCGGTCCGAACCCCTTTCTTCTCTTCCGATCTCTGTGCCCTCTGCGCTCTCTCTGAGGAACCGCTAACCAACCCAATGATGTCGCATACTTAGCCAAAAGCTCCTGGCTTCACGAGGATCGCGGCCTCAGCTTTTTTCGTCCTAGGCCGTTGACTCTCGCGCGCTTGTGCATATGTTTGCGACCTAGCAGTCGCGAGGGGCGACTGCTAACCAGCACCGGAGGCAAGAGACGATGAAAATTCGCCCAGTACAAGACCGTATCGTGGTTCGCCGTGTGGCCGAAGAAGAGAAGACCAAGGGCGGGATCATCATTCCCGACTCGGCCAAGGAGAAGCCCGCCGAGGGCGAAGTCGTGGCCGTGGGGCCCGGCAAAGCCAATGACAAGGGCGTCGTTCGTCCGCTCGACGTGAAGAAGGGCGACCGCGTGCTGTTCGGCAAATACAGCGGCAACGAGATCAAACTCGAAGGTGTGGAGCACATCATCCTGCGTGAGGATGAGGTGCTGGGCATCATCGAGAAGTAACTGAAACCGAAAGCAAAGGAAAAGGAGAATAACCAATGGCGGCGAAGGAGATCCTCTTCGACGAGAAGGGCCGTACGCAGATTTTGGCTGGCGTGAACATCCTGGCGGACGCTGTGAAGGCGACACTGGGTCCGCGCGGCCGCAACGTGGTCATCGAGAAATCCTGGGGCTCGCCCACCATCACCAAGGATGGCGTGACGGTGGCCAAGGAAATCGAGCTGGAAGACAGGTTCCAGAATCTGGGCGCCCAGATGGTGCGCGAGGTGGCGTCCAAGACCTCCGACGTGGCGGGGGACGGCACCACCACGGCCACCGTGCTGGCGCAGGCGATTTTCCGCGAGGGCGCCAAGATGGTGGCCGCCGGCCACAGCCCGATGGAGCTCAAGCGGGGCATCGACCGCGCGGTGGAGAAGATCATCGAAGCGCTCAAGAAGGCGTCCAAGGCCACCAAGGGCCAGAAGGACATCGCCCAGGTGGGAACCATCAGCGCCAATGGCGACGAGGCCATCGGCAAGCTGCTGGCCGAGGCCATGGAGAAGGTGGGCAAGGAAGGCGTGGTCACTATTGAAGAGGCCAAGTCGATGGAGACCACCCTGGACGTGGTGGAGGGCATGCAGTTCGACCGCGGNNCCCCTGCTGGAGCAGGTGGCGCGCGCGGGCAAGCCGCTGCTCATCATCGCCGAGGATATCGAGGGTGAGGCTCTCGCCACCCTGGTGGTCAACAAGCTGCGCGGCACCCTGCAGGTCTGCGCGGTCAAGGCGCCTGGCTTCGGCGATCGACGCAAGGAAATGCTCAAGGACATCGCGGTGCTCACCGGCGGCCAGGCCATCACCGAGGACCTGGGCCTGAAGCTGGAGAGCATCGGCATCAAGGACATGGGCCGGGCCAAGCGGGTCAGCATCGACAAGGACAACACCACCATTGTGGACGGCGCCGGCAAGCGCGCTGAGATCGAGGGCCGGGTGAAGCAGATCAGGGCCCAGATCGAAGAAACCACCTCCGACTACGATCGGGAGAAGCTGCAGGAGCGGCTGGCCAAGCTGGTGGGCGGCGTCGCGGTCATCAAGGTGGGCGCGGCGACTGAGACCGAGATGAAGGAGAAGAAGGCACGGGTGGAGGACGCCCTGCACGCGACACGCGCGGCGGTTGAAGAGGGTATCGTGACGGGTGGCGGCGTGGCGCTGATTCGCGCGGTGGCCAGCATGGAGAAGCTGGACAAGCTGGGCGAGGAGCAAGCGGTCGGCGTGGCCATCGTCACGCGCGCCTGTGAGGAGCCCTGCCGCATGATTGCGGCCAACGCGGGCCAGGAGGGCTCGATCGTCGTACAGCGGATCAAGGAAGGGAAGGGGGCCTTCGGCTACAACGCCCAGACCGACGCTTTCGAGGATCTGTTCGAAGCCGGTGTCATCGATCCCACCAAGGTCGTGCGCTCGGCCCTGCAGAACGCGGCCTCAGTGGCCGGCCTACTCATCACCACACAGGCACTGATTGTCGAGGCGCCCAAGGAAGACAAGCCCGCGCCTGGCGGCCACGGCGGTGGTGGCATGGGCGGCATGGGTGGCATGGGCGGCATGATGTAGGCTGCCACTCGCGGCAACCATCGCAACGGCGAAGGAGCCCACTGTCGGTTGACCGAAGGGTCAGCGGGCGGTGGGCTCTTCATATTACGGGTGGACAATGCGAAGCGGGGTTTCGTCTTGCCGTTGGCTCTATTGGCACTTGCCGAGCCACTTGATGACATTGTTCCAGTAGGTATTCGCGTCGTAGTTATTCCACACATCGTCATATGTGAGCCACTCGTCGCCCCAGACGTTCAGGCGCCCGCTGCCGAAATCACCCGCCACGCCGACGAGGTATTGGTACTTGTTGCCGCTGACTGTTTCCTGGCCTGCGGTATAGGAGGAGAAAGTGGGGAAGACAACAGAGTCTGTTAGGGTGGTGCTAAGGACATATGCGCCGCTCACCAACATCTTGTTGACACTATTGGTAATCGCCTCTGGGATCAAAGTGGGATGGGAAGGATACCTCTTGAAACCGTAAAGGCCCCCGCCGGCGTTGTAGCCGGGCCACGCCCACGTGCCGGTGATCGACGTCTGGCTGTGGAAAGCACATACGTTGGGGTTGGTGTTTAGGAACACGATATTCTGATTGGTGGGGTTACTGGAATTGGTAGAATCAGTGGCATATTGCAGCACGCGGTTCGGGAAGGTTCGCTCATAATCCAAGCATGAGATACCGAGCGTGGTCGCAAGACCGCCTCCGGCCCGGACCCATTGCCCAAGAGCTTGGGCGTCATTGCCTTGCCCGGTGGTTGTGAGGACGCGCATACCGCCGGCATATTGGGAGTCTCCTGCTCCGCGATACCAGCCCTTTTTGCCGCCGGTCAGGAACTGTGTGAGGTCTGCCTGGTCGTGGATTACGTCCAAGAGGATGACGACGTAGCCTGTTGTTCCGAGGCTGTTAAGTGCCGTGCCCACCGAGAAGTCTTCGATATTCAGCTGCTTTGGGGCCTTGCAAGCGTTGGAGTGCTGTGTGAGCCATTTTTGGAACTGAACAACGCCTGTGACGGTGGAGTTCCCGTCCCAAGGTCCGTAGACACCCATGGTGGCGATTGACGGGCACCCAGGGTCCGCCTCGCATAAGCCGACGCAGCACATCTGTTGAGAGGCGCAGGCGTTGCCGCACTGGCCGCAGTTGCTGGTGTCTGTGGTCAGGTCGACACAAACGCCGTTGCAGCATGTCTGTCCGGACGGGCAGCCGGTGCCACAGGTGCCGGCCGTACCTCCCGCGCCGGTCGCGCCTCCTGCCGCGCCGCCTGCCGGGCCGCTCCCTCCGCTTCCGGGCAGAGGGGTGGTGGTGCTGCTTCCACCCGCGCCGCCCGCGCCACCCGCGCCGCCAGCCGAGCCGCCAGCACCGCCTGTGCCGGTGGTGCCGCCCGCGCCGCCCGCGCCAGGAGGCGGTGGCGTGAGGCTGCCGCTCACGGTGATACCCTGTTGCACCGAAGCATTGTCGTCGCAGCCGGCTTGGCCAGCAGGGCAGACTGAGGCGATTCCTGTTTGCACCTGCGTCGCATTCGGGTTGGGCGACATGGTGACTTCCAGGACCACCTTGGTGCGGTTGTCAGAGGCCGTTCCCTCGGAGCGAATGACGATGATGCCGTTGGGGTTGCGAACAGGATTCTCGTCAGTGAAATACCCCTGTCGGCACTCGGCCAGGTCCTGACGAACGAAGAGGGTGTAGGTGCCCATGAATTGAGCGAGAACGGGACTGCTGTTGTCGGGCGTTGCCTGATTGTGACTGATGCTGGCGGGGTAGTTGCAGTCGACGTACGCCGATGTATCAGTTCGACAACCAAGACCGGGTTCGTCGCGCAGGTAGGCCCCGGGGGTTGGGTTGCCATCGGAATCCACGCCGAGGCAGCCGGTGGCGTTCAGCGGGATCTTGTCCGCCAGGCCCGAGGGCAGAGCAACCGGGGTGCCCATGGGGCTGGTGCCAGCGAGCATACCGGTCACATTGAGCGGCATGCCCGGGAATCCGGCGATGGTCCGGTTGAGAAGGCTCTTGGCGGTCTGAATGCCTGCCTCGGCGACATAGAGGGCTTGGTTACGCATGTTGATGTTCGAGCTCATCTGGATACTGCCGCTGGTCAGGTACAGGCCGGTGAGGCCCATGCCAAGCAGGGCAATCATGGCCAGCAGGACCACCACGAGCACGGCCCCGGTTTCGGAACGGCGAAGCGCAGGTCGTCTTGTCGAGCCGTCGGTTGTCATCAGGCCTCTTCTCAGTTGTTGCGCGGATACACCGTGGTGCTCAGGACCCGCCGGCGGAACTGGTCGCGACCGGTGGTGAAGTTGTTGTCCGGCGTGTGCGCCGCGTGATTCTCGACCGCGGGCCGGCCATTGTCAGTCAGGGTGGCATCGATGCCATTGTCCTCGGTCAATGAGCGGGCAACCAGCGTCAGACGCACCGCAGATGGCTGGTTGCACTTGAGGGCGTTGCTGGTGGCGATCACATCGCTGGCGTTGTTGAGCATCCACTCGTCCGTGGCCGGGGTGGGGAGGCCCTCGGTCAAAACGCCATCGGCGTTGAGGTCGCAGGCGTAAGCCACCTGCAGGTCCTCGATGCCTTCGGCAAGCACCTGAGGACCAGCCGTGGATGAGCCGTCGAGGCGTTCCATGGTCAGGACAGGAACATCGTGGGTCAGGCCTGCAACGCCACGGTTGGAGAGATAGTTGCCATTGCTGTCGGTCGTCCTTATGGCAAAGCGTACCCACCAGAACTCGCCGAAGTTGCGAACACCGGTGTTTGCGAACTGGGCTGGAGGCCCGGCGACATACGCACCGTAGCCGGTGCCAGGAATCATGGTTGCAACCGTGCCTGGGGGGTTCCAGACCGAGGCTGTGCATCCGGTGGTGGGTGGGGGCGAGCAGGCAGTTGTGCCGCCGGATGCATGGCTCAGAGTGTCGGGAGTCCCATTGGCTACGCTGGTAACCTGGAACAGGGTGCATCCGATGTCGCTGGCCAAGCCCATTGGTGGGTCGCCGATCAGCACGATGAACTCGCCCGCTTGAAACATGGCGCCGTTGCCTGTCGGAAGCGCGATGGCACTGGCCGTATTGGGAACATTTCCGAAGAGGGGGGAATCGAAATTGGTACCTGAGGTGCGATTGCCGAAAGCAATGGTAATCACGTCGGTCCCAGGTACAATTCCAGTAATCGAGGCGTCTGTGCCGGCCACTTGATCAACGATCCAAAGGGGGGGAATTCGTTGCATCTGGCCGGTCGCGGCGTTGTACGCAGGCAGGCTAGGGCTGTTGTACGCGCGCAGGCCGGCGTTGGGACGCTGGGAAAGATCGTGTACGGTGACGACCCCAGCTGGATTGGGCGGAAACACCGGCGGATCGTCACTGACGTCCGGGTCGACGACGGGGAAGCGATTGAGGGGAGGAGAAGGAACGATTCCCCCCACCGGCCGCACGCAGCCATACATCCCAGAACCCACGGATCGGACGAACCGGCTGAGGACCTCCATGGCGGCCCATGCACTTTGCTGAACATTGAGCAGCTTGGTCTGGGTTTCGTACACCCGCTGCTGGCCGGCAAAGAACATGAAGGTGGAGGCAGCCACGATGGACGCGATGACCATGGTCACCATCAGCTCGACCAGCGTCATACCCCGCTCAGGCTCGCGCCGGCCTAGCACCACGACTTCCTCCGTTCCATGTCCAGGCGCACGGTCTTGGGACTCCCGGTGTCCGTGGCGTAGGTGACGGTTACCGAAATGACGTAGGGCTGAGCGCACCCGAGGTTGACCACCCGCCACCTGCGGGTCCAGCGAAATGCGGCACTCGGAGTGGTGGCCGTGATGCCCTCAACGTTCAGATAGGCGGGTGCGCTCCAGCTCGTGTTGCCGACTGCGTTCGCAATGGCGACGGGCGCTCGGAACTGGTCCACGTTGGGCAAGGGGAAAACATTCGCGGGGTCCCCGGTCGTCAGCACGGTGCTGAACTCTTCGAGCTTCTGGCTGGCCAGGCGCAGGGCCACGGCCGCATCGTTGGCAGACTTCGAGGCGCCAATTACGGCTTGCTGCACAGCCAGGGTTCCGAGCAGTCCGATGGCCCCCAGCAGCAGGGCCACCAGGACCTCGACCAGCGTAAATCCAGAGTTGCGTCTCATTGCGAGAAGTTGAAGTTCCTCGTGGAAACAAACGACGTGAGGCCGGTCACCGAAATGATGAAGCCCCCATCGGGGTGAGTGGCTTTGAGGTTCTCATTGCGAACATAGACCCGCCACGAAGCCAGGTTCGCGGAGCTGACGTTGGTCCCTGCATTGCCCATTGAGTTGAAGTAGATCCATGCACAGCCGTTGGGCCGGACGGTGGTAAGGACGCGGCCCGATGGCACTGTGCTAGCGTCCGTGGTCGCGTTCCAGATGGCAACGCCCGGAGGTGCAAACAGCGAGCGTATGGTCGGATTTTGGTCCGTTCGGTAGGTGTCCACCCCGTCCGCACAGACCAACGCAAAGTGGGCAACGCGCAGGCTCATGGCATCGAGGTGCGCCCGCTGTAGGGCCTGGGCGACCATGTTGGCAAAGTCGCGTCCTTTGCGCGCGGTGCTATCTCGGGTCAGGGAGGGGGTCGCGACGGCAGCAAGCAGCCCGATGATGACGAGCACCACCATCAACTCGGTGATGGTAAATCCAGCCTGCCGAATGCGGCTTGGCAACATGATTCCCTAGTCCTGTGCCTGCAAAGCTGCGGCCATCAAGAATCCTCGGAAGAATCCCCCTCGATCATAAGGAAGACGGGACTTGTGCTAGGAAAACATTTCATGGGGCGCAAGGCTGTTCGTGCTCCCAAGTGCGCACATGCGCACATGGTGGCGCCCCCGACCACAGCAATCACCGCTATCGTGACGGGCGATGAGCTTCGTGAAACCAGACTCGATACTCCTGCATACGACTGTGCTGCTCGGCGGGTGCGTGTCGGTTGCAGGTGGCGTAGTCGGCGGTTGTCGGATCGGCCCCCCAGCGCACTTCGACGCAGTCGTTCGGGTTGTATGCCATCTCCAGGGCGATGCGTCGCGCGTACACGTCGGCGACGGTCAGTCTCAACGGCGTCCCGTCGCTGCGCCGGTACTCCACCGAACGCTCGTGAATGCGGCGCTGATGCAGCTTTTCCAGCTCGGCCCGAATCTCCTCGGGCTTGCGGCCGCCCAGGATGAACAGCTCGGGGTGCGCCGACACGCGGGCCGGCAGGCGCGCCAGGACGTCGAGCGCAATGAGCAGGCGCATATCGCGCGACGGGGTGGCGTAGTCCTCCCAAGGACCCACGGTCTCGAAGATCTTGGCGCCGACGGGCATCGGCACCACAGGGTTGCCCTTGTCGCGCATGAAACGCTCGCCGTTGTCGACAGAACCTAGCCGCGTCTCCAGCTGTTCCACCAGGGCGTTCAGGGTTTCTTCATAGCTGGCCTGGGCGTCCAGACCCTTGGGATTGATGAGGCTGGCCATGCGCGCGTAAAAATCGTCTGAGGACAACGTGGCCTGGTCCGCCGAATAGGGCGCGAAGCGGTGGTCGGTGGCCAGCGAGCGGTTGGACAACGCGACCGTCGACCCATTTCCGGCCGACTTTTCCAGAGGGCGAAAGGCCTTGAAGCCGGGGCCTGCGCTTTTGACATCTCGGGCGAAGAGAAATGTGCCCTCCCAGAAGCGTTTGCGGCCCACCGAATTGTCGGGCTGGCCGTCGACGGCGAAGAGGCGGCCGCTCTTGGTTCCGTCCTGTTCGGCCCACTTGGCGATCATCATCACGTGTCCATAGGGGTCGGCGTAGATCAGGCCCGGTCGCAAGATATCACGCGCCAGCTTGACCGGGTAGAAATCGGTCTCGTCGTCGTCAAGCGCAGTGCGCGCGCTACCCGAGTGGACTTTGTTGGCGAGCAGCCGCAGGAACTTGCGAAAACGGTCGAGTGCGTCGGTGCCGGCCACCGGTTCATCCTGACTGACCAGCGCGCCGCAGGTGGGTGGGTGGTCGCTGCTGCCACGGCTGCAGTCGCGCAACCCGAAGGGCAGGCCCATCTTCCAGGCAAAGGTGGCGCGCAGGTAGTAGGGCAGATCCGCACAGTCGGGCACAGCCCGGGGCGCGGCGCGGTTCTTGGGATCATCCTCGTGCAGGCCAAGGTGGCCCCAGAGGAAGTTGCGCGCCGGATCACGAAGCACGGGCGCAAGCGACGGGAAGCCCAGCGCGACGTCGTCCGGCGCGTCGAACAAGCGCTCGATCCAGGCTGAGTAGAGGTTCTCGAGGCCGCGGTTCCAGGCGCGGGTGACGGGCCAAGCCCCTGGCCCTGGGGGCCGGCCGCGTGCCGGCAGCGCGCGGCCGCGGGGTGCGAGCAAAATGCGGTGGCAGGAGATGGTCTGGCCGCCGGAAACCAGCGCGACCCGAGCCTCGCCCGCCGCGGGCGCGGGCAACTCGGCCGAGAAGCTGAACGGCGGTCCGCCTCGGCGCACGGTTGAAAGCTTCTGCACCGGCCGCCCAGCCGTGCTGACGGTAATGGCCCCGTCGCGGGCCTGTTCGCTGACCACCATGAGCCGCAAGGGCGAGCCAGCCGACGGATTCTCGGGTGACCACCAGATGCGGACTTCGGGCGATTCGTGACAAGCCTCGGACGCGTCGACCGGAGATGACGCGAGCAGGAGAGAAAGCATGCCTGCCCAAGCGAGACTCGTTGGCCTGTCCACCCTGTGCCTACCAATGATCGGGATGGGCGCGCCGTCGCGCCAAGGTGCGGGCACGGACCAGCGCCGGGTCTTCGAATAGCTTGACCAGGACGAACCCAGTGAAAAAGCCGCCGATATGGGCCCAAACTGCGACGCCCGACGAGACATCCGGGCGCATCGACGAGAGCTGGGGCAGGCCGCTCAACAGTTGCAGCCCGATCCACCACAGCAGCACCAGGTACGCGGGCAGCGAAAGCACCTGCACGAATATCACCCAGATGAACAGCACGTTGACCCGCACGCGCGGATACAGCATCAGGTACGCGCCCAGCACTCCCGAGATGGCCCCGGAGGCGCCCACCATGGGAACCGGCGACGCGGGGTCAATGGCAATCTGCGCTGCCGCGGCCGCCAAGCCGCACACGAAGTAGAAAACCAGGAAGCGCAGTCGCCCCATGCTGTCTTCTACGTTGTTGCCAAACACCCACAGAAACAGGCCATTGCCGAGGAGGTGCATCCAGCCGCCATGCAGAAACATGGAGAAGATGGGTGTCAGGTAGTTGATGGGGTCGCGATCCACCAGGCAGAGAAGTCCGCGGCCCAGCGGTACGGCCTCGCCGATGGGGGCGCGGCCAGTGATCTCGCCCGCTACCAGACCCAGGTTGCACACGCTGGCCGCCAGTATGGTCGGGTTGAGGCCCGCCCCCTGGACCAGGACCCACACCAGGCCCATGACGACCAGCAGGCCGACGGTAACCAGCGGAAAGCGCAGGGTTGGGTTGTCGTCGCTGATCGGGATCATGGGGCGTGAATCCTGGCCATACGATACAGGTGTCAGTCAGGTTAGCACGCGGACATGCGCCCCAAGCACAAAGTCCGGGAGGGGATGGAGTTGGCTTCCCCCTACGGCTGCGGGACTGGCGCAGGGGCCGGCGGCGGGGGCGGAGTCGCGGGAGGGGGCACGCCCCCGTCGGGACCGGCGGCGCCCGCGGGCGGCACTTCCGCTCGGTATCCGAAGAGGGTGTTCTTCTCAGAAACGGGCGTCAGTTTGATAGCGACGCGGCTGTCGGAGAAGGTATAGGCGCGGGTGTGGACCGGCAAGAAGCCGGGGACGCGGACCACGAGGTCGAGCGGCCCGCTGTCGCGTGGTCGCGTCACCACGAGCGGGTGGGGCGCGGGAATCACGCCCAAGGTCTTGCTGCCCCACTTGACCACCGCTTTGCGCGCGGGAAGCGTTTGCAAGGTGATGTTCACCTTGTCCTGCGTCTTCGGGGAAGCGGGCTCAAGGACGGCCGGGCTTGTGCCGGCATCTTGCGCATGCAGCCCCACCGCCGTCCCCACCCCCAGAATCGCCAGCAGCGCGACGCCGACAAGAGGGCGAAGTCTAGACCTGCGCGCGGCCGGTTTCATGGCGTGCCCCCTTCCTCATCGCCACCGGCCGATCGGCCCGCGCCCGCACCACCTGCGCGGGCCTCAGCCGAATTGGGCACAGGCGGCGGCGGCCCGGGATAGCGCACGCCCGGCTTGGGCACGTAGGTCAGAACCGGCTTCTTCAGCGTGCCCTTGATCTCGCCTTCCAACACGTCCACGGGCAAGGGCGGCTCAAGCAGGTACTGGTAGCCGCGCGAAGGGACGCGGATCTCGAACACGTCGTTGTCGAGCAGAAACTGGCGCGCGATGTTGGCTGGTTGGTCCCCCAAGATGCGCATGGGACGGTGGCGCAGAATGAAAGAGTAGAGCCGGATGGCCAGGTGGTTGGGCAGGCGGTGGCAGCCGTGCGAGTAGCCCTCGGAGCTATACATGGAGAGATACTCCGACGAACCGTGGGCACGGATGCCGTTGTCCCAATCGGGCTTGCCAGCCTTGCCGGGCACCACCAGATAGCCGGCAATGAGGCCGTAGGCGGAGAGGAATCCTGGGCCAAGCTCATCGTAGTTGACCACCCGGTGCCACAGGCCGTTGACGGTCTTTGACTTGACCAGCGTGCGGATGGGGGTGGACTCGGGCGCGATCCACACTGGGCCGGCCACCACGTGGCGGATCACGCGCGGGCCCACGTCCGAGCCCTTGTAGCGATAGTATTCGTAGCCGTCAGAGGCCTGTTCGGCGCGCCAACCGCCAATGGTCGTGCGCCAGCGCACGAGAGGGATGCGCTGATCGTTGTACTTCACGTACGCGTGAAAGCTGGGATAGTGCCCACGCGGCTGCTGGTGACGCACGCCCGCCGCATCCCAAGGCAGGTCGTACCAAACATCGCCGCGATCGATGACGATAGACAGATCCATGTTGGGCCCGTAGTACTCGGGCAGGGCTGGCAAGCGGACCGCGGCGCGCAGATGGCGGAAATCGGCCGCGCTGTGGCGCTTGAAGAAGGCCAGAGCAGCTTCGGGGCTGGCCAGGCCGAGCTGCTCGACCGCCGCCTGGGTCATCTCCTCGGCCAGGTTGCGCACCGGCATGGTCCGACCGTTGGCGCCCGTGTACGTGGGCGGGCCATTCTTGCCGTCCGCACTGCCGTCCTCGACCACCCCGGCCGCGGCCACCACGCGCTCACGGAGCACGCGCAGCAAGGCCTGGTGGTCGTTGGCCAGCGGCGCCCGGGCCAGAGCGTCCATCGTCTTCTGGCGCAAGTAGTTGGACTCGTAGATCATGTGCTTCTGCTGAAAGCGGCGTACCGCTAAACGCATGGCATCGTCATAGATGCCTGTAACGTGTTTTCCGCGTTTGAACATGCCTTCGCAGCCCAGGCGCCGTTCAACCTCCATCATGGCCGGCTTCTCCGCAGCCCGTCGCTCGACCAGCTTGACCTTGGGTGCCAGCTTGGGGTCCTTGGCAGCCAGCTCGGCCAACGTGTGCACTTGGGCTTTCTTGCGCGCTGCCTCCAGTTCGGTGCGCAGGCGCGCGATGCGCTTCTCTTCCTGCTTCACCTTTTCAGGCGGCACGTAGCTCACCGTTTCCACTGCCTCCATGGCCGCCAGGTTCGCGCCGTCGTGGCAACTCTGCTTCTCGTCCTCCAGGAAGCGGGCGCGCAGCACGCCGAGTGAGGGTGGAATGCCGTAGAGCTCGAGGTAGTTCTTGTCGCCAGCGGGCAAGGGCTCGCCATCATCGTCCAGCGTGTCGTTGGCCAGGCCGAGAAACACGCGGCGGTAGCGGTTAGGCAAGGGCTGGCCGTCCACGCCACGATGTTCCGCGAAGATATAGGGAGTCCAGTCGTCACCCAGGTCGACGATGGTGTACCCGGAGCGGGCTGCGCCGGCGGCGCTGGTCCAGCTCTCCTGGCCGTCGCGAATCACCAGGGCGCGATCGTCGTCAGGCGGGACGTCGGGGCCAGGCGACGCGGGCACAGCCGACTTGCTTGCCGGGGCCGCCGGCCTACTGGCCGGGGCTGCGGTCGCAATTGACGACGTGGCCTGGGGTGGTGCCAGCGGCGCGGCAGCGCGAGTGTTGCAACCCAACACGAGGGCCAAAGATGCCTGGACGGCGAAGTGCGGTGCACCTTTCATCACGGATTCGCTTGTTCAACATATGCCCCGCGCGGAGCCGCTGAGCAAGAAATAGAGCCTTGCCACAGGCGCCAGGGGGCCGGTGTCTTGAGACTAGGTTTCGAGCGCTTCCGCCACGATGGTGCGCGCCTCCTCGATGACGCTGTCCAGATGGGCCTGGCCCTTGAAACTCTCGGCGTAGATCTTGTAGATGTTCTCCNNGACGGGCGCGCGGCGAACCAGCCGTTCTGCGACGTGACCTTGAGCCCGCCGATGGAGGCGCCGTTGCCAGGCGCCTTGGTCAGGATGGCAGTGATGGCCTCGCCGGCCAGCGTGCTGCTTCTGACCTGCGCAGGCGAGAGTTGCTTGAGCCGGGCCTTTTCCGCAGGCGTGGCTTGCTGATCGATGCGGGTGTAGATGGGATCGCCATGGGCCGCCGTGATCTCACGGTAGTGCTCGCCGGGATCTTTGCCCGTGCGGGCTGTGATCTCGGCTGCCAGCAGCGCCAGAATCAGACCATCCTTGTCCGTGGACCACGCGCTGCCGTCAAAGCGCAGAAAGCTGGCCCCGGCGCTCTCCTCGCCCCCAAACCCGAGGGTGCCGTCGAGCAGTCCCTCGACGAACCATTTGAAGCCCACTGGCACTTCGGCGAGCCGACGTCCCAGGGCGGCCACCACGCGATCGATGATCGCACTGGACACCAGGGTTTTGCCCACGGCTGCCTGCTTCAGCCACTGCGGCCGATGGGAAAACAGGTAGCGGATGGCCACCGCCAGGTAGTGGTTGGGGTTCATCAGGCCCGAGGACGGCACCACGATTCCATGCCGGTCGGCGTCGGGATCGTTGGCAAAGGCAACCTGGTAGGCGGTGCGCAGGCCGACCAATTTGGCCATGGCAAAGGGGCTGGAGCAGTCCATGCGGATCTTTCCGTCGTGGTCCACGGGCATGAAAGCGAAGCGCGGATCCACGGTCGGGTTGACTACTTGCAGGTCGAGCCTCCAGTGGTCGGCGATGGCTTGCCAATAGGCCACCGAGGCGCCCCCCAGCGGGTCCACGCCGCATTTGATGCGCGCGTCGCGGATACCTGCCATGTCCACCACGTTGGCCAGATCCGCCACGTAGGGGCCAACGAAGTCATCCTGTCGGATGGTGGGTGCGGTGCGTGCCCGGTCGGAGGGAATGCGGCGAATCTCCGCGCCGCCGGTGCGCAGCAGCGCATTGGCGCGGTTTTGTATCCAGTCGGTGACATTGGTGTCGGCCGGGCCGCCGTTGGGTGGGTTGTACTTGAAGCCTCCGTCGGCGGGCGGGTTGTGCGAGGGGGTGACCACGATACCGTCGCCCAGGCCGCTCTTGCGGCCGCGGTTGTGAGTCAAGATCAAGCGCGAGATCGAGGGCGTGGGCGTGTAGCCGTCCTCGCGCTGAATGACGGTGTTCACGTTGTTGGCGGCCAGGACTTCCAAAGCGGTCTGCTCGGCCGGCCGTGACAGCGCGTGGGTATCCTTGCCGAGGAAGAGCGGGCCGGTGATGCCCTCCTGCGTGCGCCAGTCGCAGATGGCCTGGGTGATGGCCAGGATATGGGCCTGGTTGAAGGATCCGGCGAGAGACGACCCTCGATGTCCACTGGTCCCGAAGCTGACAAGTTGCTCGGGATCGCTCGGATCAGGCCTCTTGCTGTAGTAGGCGTCGGTGAGACGGTCGACGTCGATGAGCAACGACGCGGGCGCAGGTTTGCCGGCAAGCTCGTGGGGCATGGGAGCGGGTCTCCTTGGTGGTGCGGAGGTTACACTGAAGGCGGCCTTACCGCGCCTGGCCGCGCAGTTTGGCCCAGAAAAGTCCCAGATACTCGTGCAGGGCCCGCTCGATCATCAGACCGGCTGCGGCATGGGGAATCAACCCCAGCACGTGACCCATGCCTACTGGCTGGTCCGCGGCCAGGTAGTCGGTGGGGGCCGGGAGGGGGTTCATGCCGGCCTTCTTGAACATGGCCATGGCCCGGGGCAGGTGCGTGGCCGAGGTCACCAGTGCGAAGCGTTCCTCGCCTACCAGTGCACGCAGCGCCCGCACTTCGTCGATGGTGTCCCAGGACTGGGATTCGAGGACCATCCGGCCCTGCGGGACGCCCAGGCTGGCACCGGCTGCGGCCAAGAGATCGGCCTCCGTGGCTCCGGTGCCGTTGCCACCTCCTGACAGGACCAGCTTCGACTCAGGCAGCAATCTCTGTAGCCGGATGCCTTCGGCCAAGCGCACCAGGCTCGGCGCGGACAGCTGATGGATGGGTGCCAGGGAGGGGCCTTCGGCGTGCCCGCCCCCCAGCACCATCACCCAGCGCGGTGCTGGCGAGCCGTCGGGCATGGTGGCGCTCGCTTGCGTCGCCTCGGCCAGCAGCGGGGGATAGGTCGCTTCCAGCGGACGAACCACCGATCGAGCCACAGGGCCGACGGACAGGAGTGCCAAGAGCACGAGACCCGCGCTGAGCAGACCCCTGCCCAAACGCTGTTTCTTGGTAAAGCACAGAAGGACCAGTCCCACAGCCATGCCGACAAGCAGCAGAGAATAGGGCTGCAGGGCTGCGGACAGCAGTTTCTTGAGGGCGAACATGGCCGATCTTGTACCTCGATTCGTCCGGCCGCGCCGCGCGTCCTTGGCTCCAGCCTTCCCCTTTTCCGCGCACCAGCCCGCCCTTGAATCGAGTACGCTCCGGGCTGCCGGCTACGTTCCGGTCTGCAACTGGCTGACGATGGTCGATTCGCAGGTCGCCAGCGACTTCCCACCGCGCCGGTCCCCGACCCGACTGCACATGCGTTCGTGCTCCTCCTCGCGGAGGACACTTTACAGTTTCTAAAGGAGGACCTAGGCTTGCGGCCGATAGGAGACTTCACTGATGTGAAAGCGCGCGTGTTTGCGAGCCCGAGTGTCCGTGAGCATAGTCAGAAGGAGCCCCGGCGTCTCCGCGCGTCATCGCCCCTCAAAATGTCCGGTAACAGAGATTCGGTCACTTCATCCCCTATACCCAGATGGCCGCCTTGCTCGGCGCGGAGTTGAAGACCCGTCTGGGTTGGTAGCCGCACAGGAGCGAAGCATGACGAAAGCAACCATCTACGCCACCCGGAGGGCGGCCGTCGAACGCGGTTACGCGAAATTGCTGGCACGCCACAACGAGCCGGTGCTGCCCGGTAACGGCATCTTCACCCGCTACAAGTATCCGATCCTCACAGCGGAGCACGCGCCCCTCACTTGGCGCTATGACTTCAACCCCGCCACTAATCCCTTCTTCATGGAACGCCTTGGCATCAATGTGGCTTTCAACGCGGGTGCCATCAAGTTAGACGGCGAATACATCCTCATCGTCCGCACCGAAGGCTGGGACCGCAAGAGCTTCTTCGCCCTGGCGCGCAGCAAGGACGGCATCCAAAACTGGACCTTCGATCCAGAACCCATCCTCACGCCCGAGACCTCCAATCCGGACACCAACCTCTATGACACTCGCCTCACGGCTCACGAGGATGGATGGATCTACGGCATCTTCTGCTCCGAGCGCAAGGATCCTGATGCTCCCAAGGGCGATACCTCCAGCGCCGTGGCCGCCGCCGGCATCATGCGCACCAAGGACCTCAAGAACTGGGAGCGCCTGTCGGATCTGGCTACCAAGGGTTCCCAACAGCGCAATGTGGTGCTGCATCCAGAATTCGTGAACGGCAAGTACATGCTCTACACCCGTCCCCAAGACGGCTTCATCGATACCGGCAGCGGTGGCGGCATATGCTGGGGGCTCTCCGATTCCATGTCTCCGGCGAAAGTGGATGAAGAGATCCTGCTGGATCCCAAAACCTACCACACCATCAAGGAAGTAAAGAACGGGGCCGGCGCCACGCCCATCAAGACTGCCAAGGGCTGGCTGCACATCGTGCATGGCGTGCGCAACACCGCTGCGGGGCTGCGCTACGTGGTCTACGCCCTGCTGAGCGATCTGAAGGAACCTGGCAAAGTGATCGCCTCCCCTGGTGGCTACCTCATCGCCCCCATGGGCGAAGAGCGCGTGGGTGACGTGTCCAACGTGATCTTCTGTAATGGCGCCATCGCCGACGAGGATCGGCTGCTCATCTACTACGCCAGCAGCGATACCCGCATGCATGTGGCCGAGACCAGCATCGAACGGATGCTCGACTACTGCCTCCACACGCCGCCGGACCGCGGCCGCAGCTACACCAGCGTGGAAGACCGTCTCAAGCTCATCCGTGCCAACGCCACGTACCTCGCGAGCGAGAAGAAATAACCTCAGGGCTTCGTCGTCGGGCCAGTGGTTCGAGTCGTACTTCCTCGACCTGGTCCGAAACGCGCAGCCGGGACTATAGTCAGGGAATCGGCAACTCGAACGCGACGGCGTAGTTGGGCTGGGCCGTTTGCGTGCTGCTACCGACAAATGGGTCGGAATCCCGCAGGAGCCCCCAGCGTGGGGTGCCCGCTACCGGAATCGACCTCGGCGCGCCGTCGCCGAAAAGTGCGTAGGAGACAATCGCACCGGCCGGCAGATCCTCGGCTACGGTGATCTCGACGGTGTTACCAATGTTGTCACACAGGATCTCCGCCGAACTGATCGCTATCCTCTTCCCGCCGCCGCTAACCTCGAAGCCCTTGCCCAAGGCCCACTCGGTCATGGCGTTCTGGTGAGGAGGTTGCATGACGTTGTCCCAGAGCAGCGGCGGTGCAGGCACGTGGAAGTGCAGGGTGATGACTCGGCCGTTGCGCTCGATGCTCGTCGGTTGCAATGGTTGCCAATCATGACCCTGCACCACACGCTCGAAGAAGACCTGCCCGAATTTCTCGCCGAGCTGTTGATATCCATCGACGGTTAGGTGCGTGCCATCACCGGACTGGTATTGGTACTTGGGTCCCACGCACACGAAATCGCCGGGATGATCGACGCCGACCTTCCATTGCGCCAGCGTCGACGCCGAATGCTCGTTGGTCGAGTTCTGCTGGGACACCAGCAGGGGAATGCTTTGAGTCTGTCCGGTGATGGCCCGCAGGTCGGTATTGTAGTCGGACCACAGTTGGACGAGAGCATCTTCGTAGGCGGCGTTTCCGGCGTCGCACTCGCCGTGCACGATGGCGATGGCGCCCACGCCGTAGGTCTTGCCCGCGGCTACCGCAAGTCGGGTAATGGCCTGGGTTTCGATGAGGGTGGCCTGGAATGCGCGGCCGTTGACTCCGTTCGGCACAGCACCCTTGCGCAGGTAGGTCATGCACTGGCCGTTCTCGCCGAACTCGCCTTGCACGCTCACGTAGTTACGATTGCTGGCAGCCTTCACCGAAGCTGTGATCTGGTTGCCCATGCAACTATGCATGGTTTCACCCGCGATGTTGTCGGGCCATGCGCTCGGATAGTTGGTCGACAATCGGCCGACTGGCTCGGTAAGCGGCACCATGGCCAAGCTCGCGGCATTGGGATCGATCGGCCACGCCAGGGTGCCCGTGGATAGCTTGAGGTTTCCGTAGGGTTGCGTCTTCGACTTGGGCGGGTTGCCGTTTTGGCCCACAGCAAGGCTCTGCCCCGTGCCCACCACGCCGACCCAGTCCCACAGGACTGCTCCCCCGTCGATGTCCGATGGCGCTGCTCCTCCGTCGGTGTCCGATGGCGCCGCTCCCCCGTCGATGTCCGATGGTGCCGCTCCTCCGTCGATCGGCGCGTAGGGGCAAGCCGGGCCGACCCCGCGCCAACCCGTGTCTAGGCGTGAGGCGGCGTCCGGCGCGTTGACGTCCGCCTTGTTGGTCTCTGCCGTGCTGGCGTCCGCGATGTTGGCGTCTGCCATGCCGACGTCTGCCGTGCTGGCGTCGGTCGCGGCCTTCTTGCTCGAGTCTTTGCAGCCCATGGTGAGAATCAGAAAGAGCGTTCCACTGGCACAAACCAGTCTGCGTGAAATCATCGGTGAAACATATCACGGCGGTGGACGAACCCTCTAGCGCGACCAGGGAATGCATGCGAAGTATGCTGGCAATGAACAAGGTACTCGGCATTCTGGTTGCCTTCGGTGTGCTTGGCATTTGTGCCATGGCAGACGCCGGGGAGGAATCGTCCATCCTTGTGTTCAGCGAGCCGGGTTTCCCGGCAGCCGATTCTGCCCCGCCAACCGTCGTGCAGCTAGCCAAGCTACTGCCGCAGGCTGAGCTGGTGCGGGCGGCACGGCTCTCGTCTTCGCTGGCTGAAGCAAGCGCGCGCCTGCTGGTGCTACCTTATGGATCGGCGTTTCCGGAAGCGTCCTGGCCGGCGATCCATGGCTTCTTGCGACGCGGGGGACATCTCGTCGCTGTCGGCGGTAGACCCTTCACCCGCGCCGCGTTCCAGGACGAGACCGGCTGGCACCTCCGCCCCTACAGCGTGCGCTTCACCCACCCGCTGATGATCGATCAATACCAGGCCACTCCGGGCTCGGACGGGCTCGAATTCCTGCCCAACCCGGATCTGCCGGTGAAGCTGCCGCGGTTCGATTGGATTTCTTCCTATGGTCTCGTGGCCCGCCTCAGCGCCGTCGATCTGTACAAGCGCGGCGGCTCCGCCGGATCCATCGATGCGCGACTCGACGCGCTCGGGTGGGGAGTGAAGGATGGCATCAAGCTCGCCGCCCCAGTGGTACAGATCGACCACCTCAAGAACGGCTTCGACGGTGGACGCTGGGTTTTCGTCAACGCGGAGCTGCCGCCAGGTTTCTGGACGAGCGCGGCGGCCGACATGATCGGAAGCCTTGCCGCGAGGGCGCTCGAGGGCAGCGAATCCTTCGTGGTCACACCGTCGCTGCCGCTCTACACCGCGGGCGAGAAGGTCCAGATCGAGGCAACGTGGCAGATGCATCCGCAGACCAAGGGGCGGCGCACGATGAAGGTGACGATCTTCCCGGACGCGCAGCCATTCCGTCGGACGGTGTTGAGCACCAGCATGCCGGCGGCAAGGCCACTGACGATACCGGCGCCGTCCGAGGCCGGGCTCTATGTGATCGAGGCTGAGCTCCTCGACGGAGAGGCGACGCGCGCGCGGTATCGCTCCGGTTTCTGGATGCGCGACGAGGCCTATCTGCGTTCCGGCCCACGCTTGTCGGTCGGTCGCGACTACTTCGAGGTGGACGGGCTGCCCCTCGCCGTGCTCGGAACCACCCACATGTCGAGCGAGGTGCAGCGGCTGTTCTTCGAACAACCCAACGTCGCGGTCTGGGATCGCGATCTCGCGCACGTCCGTGCGGCGGGACTGAACATGATCCGCACCGGCTGGTGGACGGGTTGGGACAAGATCTGCAGCAACGCGGGCGTGCCGCACGAGCGGGCGCTGCGCACCCTCGAGGCCTATCTAATGACGGCGCGCAGGCACAAACTGCCGGTCCAGTTCAACTTCTTCGCCTTTGTGCCCGACATCCTGGGGGGAGCGAACCCGTACCTCGATCCGGAAGCCGTAGGGCACCAACGGACCCTTGTTACGTCGGTGGTGTCTCGCTTTCGCGACGTTCCGTTCCTGGCCTGGGACCTCATCAACGAGCCGAGCTTCTCCACCCGCCTGTGGACCATGCGCCCGAACGGCGATCCGGTGGAGAAGACGACGTGGAATCAGTGGCTTGCGCGGCGCTATCCCGACAAGACGGTGCTCGCCACGCTCTGGAACGTACCGATGACCGCCATTGAGGGAACCGTGCCTGTGCCAGAGGACGTCGAGTTCTCTGCCCACGGCGTGTACATTGGGCGGAACTCGCTGCGGGCATACGACTACGTTCTCTTCGCGCAGGAGGAGTTCGCCGCTTGGGCGCAGGGGCTGCGCGATGCCATCCGTGCCACCGGTTCGCAACAGCTCGTCACGGTCGGTCAGGACGAAGGTGGAATCCAGGATCGGCTATCACCTGCGTATTGGTCGCGCGCGACCGACTTCACCACCAACCACTCGTGGCGGCAGAATGACGCCTTGCTGTGGGACTCGCTCGCCGCGAAGCAGCCCGGGCAAGCGATGCTGATCCAGGAGACGGGGTTGCAGCGGGAGCTCCACCTCGACGAGGTGGAGCGGCAGACACTCGACAGCGAGGCGGCCTTGCTGGAGCGGAAGATCGCCTTGGCGTTCGTGCGCGGCGCAGGTGCGATCCAATGGCTCTGGCACACCAACTCGTACATGACGGAAAGCAACGAGACCCCAATCGGAGCGGTCCGTCCCGACGGCACGGAGAAGCCCGAGGCAGGGGTCATGCGTCGATTTGCGGCGTTCGCGGCGGCTCTCTCCCCCTTTCTGCGCAACGCCGTAGCTCCGCAGATCGCAGTGGTCACGTCGCAGGCGGCGCAGTTCTCCGTACAGGCCGACCTGCAGCTCGAAGCGCAGCGCAAGGCGGTGCGTGCGCTCGCCTACCACGCCCGTGTCGTGCCCGCCGTCATTGCCGAGAACCAGCTACCCGCCATGTCGGACCCTGCGCTCGCCATTTTGCCGTCTCCACAGGCACTCACCGACGAGGCCTGGCGCACGCTGCTCGGATATGTCGAGCGGGGCGGCGCCATGCTCATCACCGGCCCGGTCGATCGTGACGAGCACTGGCAAATCCGGCCGCGCGCAGCCGAGCTCGGCCTTGCGGCCGCGGTGTGGCCACTCACCTACCACAATTCGCAGATCAAGCTGCCCCGAGACGGCGCCATCGATCTCTCGTTCGATCAGAACAAGCAGAGCCAGCTTGACACCCTCGTCTTTGCGGACAGGGCAACGCTGAAGGAGATCCGTCACGGCAAGGGGCGCATCTTCTGGGCGGCCGATCCTGTCGAGCTCGCCGAGGGAACCGCGGCCGCCGCCGGGCTTTACCGCCATGTTCTCAGGAAGGTCGGCGTCGTGGAGCGCTTCGATCTGTTCACGGAAGTACCCGCCGGCGTGCTTGTCTGCCCGATCCCCCTCGGCCGGGATGTGCTCTACGTCCTCGTCTCGGAAGACTCGCGTACCACGAAGATCGATCTGACCGACAAGCCTACCGGCGTGCGGTTCAAGCTGGAGCTCGGCTCTGGGCGAGCCGCTCTCGCGCTCATCGCCGGATCGGCTCGCAAGATCGTGGCGCGTTACGGGTTCTGAACCGGGCTTGCACCCGATTTCGTCGGCAAGCACACGATCTCGAAACTGCGTGGCTTCTCGGCGCGACAAT
>PMIX01000265.1 GCA_003158395.1 Myxococcales bacterium
TTACACTTTTCGGATAGGAGCCTCCGATTCAATGAGCTCGGCCGAGTTTTCGACCGTAAAGGATAATAACATACTAATATTCTTATTACTACTATTACTATTAGTACGTTATTTGTCGGGGAAGACTCGGCGGGCCTGCCTGCATGGGCCAAGCAGAACGCCCGATTGGTCGCAGTGAATGTGGAACTGGGTTTCTTGCCGCTCCGTGTCCCTATCGGTTGGCGAAGGAACACAGGCCGCCTTGCAGGCGGCTGGACCCGCTGAAAGCGAGTCCGCAGGCAGGATTGCCTGCCCCACGGTTTACCGCTGTATCCGCGCCGAGCCGCCCTTGGCGAAGGCCCGCACTTGCTCTACCGTCGCCATGCTCGTGTCGCCGGGGAACGTCGTCAGCAGCGCCCCGTGAGCCCAGCCTAGGTTTACGCACTCTTGCGGCGGCTCGTTGGTCAGCAGGCCGTAGAAGAAGCCCGAGGCGAAGCCGTCGCCGCCGCCTACGCGGTCGAAAACGTCCAGCTCGGCGGTCGGCGCCTGGTAGGTTTGACCGTCGATCCAGGCCACCGCGCTCCAATTGTGGTGGTTGGTGGAGCGCACGTCGCGCAGCGTGGTGGCCACAATCTTCACCTGCGGATGCTTCTTAACGACCTGGTCGATCATCCCGAAGAAGACGCTGGGGTCGAGCTTGGACTTGGCGGCAACCTCCGGTCCGGGGATTCCCAGGCCCTTTTGCAGATCCTCCTCGTTGCCCACCAGCACGTCGGCATTGGCCACGATGCGCCCGACGACCTCGGCCGCCTTGTGCGCGCCGCCCCAGATGTTCCACAGTTTCTCGCGGAAATTCAGATCGAAGCTGCAGATGGCGCCCGCCGCTTTCGCGGCCTTCATGCCCTCGATGATGACCTCGCCCGTGGTCTCGGACAACGCCGCGAAGATCCCGCCGCTGTGGAACCAGCGGACGCCGTTCTTGAAGATGGCCCCCCAATCGAAGTCGCCCGGCTTGAGCTGGGCGCCCGCTTCATTGGAGCGATTGTAGAAAACCACCGGCGCGCGCACCCCATGACCGCGGTCACTGTACACCGTGGCCATGTTGGGGCCGTTGACGCCATTGTGTTTGAAGCGTTTGTAGAATGGCGTCACGCCCATGGCCCTGACCCGCTCGTGGATCATGTCGCCGATGGGATAGTCGACCATGGCGGTCGCGATCCCGGTGTTCATGCGAAAACAGTCAGCCAGGTTGGCGGCCACGTTAAACTCACCGCCGCTGACGTGGATCTGGCAACACGTGGCTTTGCGCCAGGGCACCAAACCTGGGTCCAATCGATGCACGAGTGCGCCCACGGATACGAAGTCGAGACCGCCTGGGGGACGAATCTTCAGAGTGTCGCTCATGGTGAATTCCTGCTCCTTGCTAGACCTGTCTTGGAACGCCCAGGCGCCCTCAGGGCTGCCCGGCTTGGGCGTCCTTGAGTCGATAGAGAACCTGCCCAGCCTCCTCCACGACCAGCGTGTCTTCATCCTCTTTCCAGCGCGCGACATCGATCGCGTTCACATCGCGCCAGGCGAGGTTGATGGCGTCGCATTTCGCCCTGGGAATGCTGGTGGCCAGGGTCACGGTGATGCGGGGATATTCGACGCCGTTCTCGAATTTCCCGATACCCTTGACGTTGGTCGAGTGTGCCAGGATCAGCTTCGATTCCTCGGCAAAGCGATCCCACTGCTTCACGAAGTAGTCGCGCACGTGGTAGCCGATGCGCTCGATTTGCTTGCCGTGCATGAACGAGACGGCCTTGACATGCGCACCGTGGATGACCAGCTCGCCTCCCTCGGCCACGATCGGCTCAAGCTTGTACATGGCCTTGCCCGCGACCCATAGCTCTTCGTAGATG
Source organism: Myxococcales bacterium (assembly GCA_003158395.1). Lineage (GTDB taxonomy): Bacteria > Myxococcota_A > Polyangia > Fen-1088 > Fen-1088 > Fen-1137. The sequence goes on from PMIX01000265.1 coordinate 1,881, forward strand.
GCGGGAGTCAAGCCGAGGACGCGCCGGACAGGCTTGTCGAGGTACTTGATGTGCAACTGGGCGGAATAGTCAGCGGCGCGGGACCAGGATTCTTCGGGTGACCCGGCGAACAGGCAGGCAAGCTGGTGATGGTCGTCGACGACAAAGGCGAAACAGGTCCGCGGCGTGGACAAGAACTTGACGGCGCGATTGATGACCCGGCGGGTGGGCGTGTCCTTGACCCCGTTGACCACCGGGTTGGTAATCACCGCGGCCAGCCAGTGGAACTTCTCCACCACGTCGAGCCCCGCAATACCTGGGAAGAAGTACTTGTTCCCGCCGGCAAACCCCATGGCCTCATGCGGGACCACGGGCGAGACGATGAGAATGTGGTCGTACTCAATAACCTTGCGGTTGATGGTGACGGGGATGTCGCGGGTAAATAGTCCGTTGGTGAGCCGCGCGACCTCCTCACCGGGCAGCGTGCCGAGCGAGATCAACTCGTCCTGCTTGTGGTGCTCGTGGTTGAACAAGCGCACCTTCGGGTACTTCTGCGCGTGCTCCGATGCCGTGAGTCCGACGTGCCGGAAGAGGCGATCCGGCTCCATGGACGCGTGGGTGCCGGTGGCCACCATGTAGTCCAGCACGCTGACGCGCGATTGCAGCAGATCACTCAATACATGAAAGAAGAGGTCGATGGGCGCGTGCCGCGTGTGATCAGGGATGAGCACGAGCACGCGCTTCCCGTCGAGCGGCAGGTCGGCCAACGCCGCCTCGCAGATGTCCTTCACATCCTTCGGGGTGAGCCGTTTCTCCATCGATCCATGACCGAAAAGCGTCTTCATGTTTCGACTTTTCTGAGTGGTGTGGTGAGGCCTACGCGGTCCATTGCGTGTGGAATTTTCCCTCCCTGTCGAGGCGCTGGTAGGTGTGCGCGCCAAAGTAGTCGCGCTGCGCCTGAAGCAAATTTGCCGGAAGAACCGCCGAACGGTAGCCGTCAAAGTAGGCAAGGGCGCTCATGAAGGCGGGAATGGCGATGCCATTCTCTGCCGCCAGGGAGACGACCTTGCGCCAGTCCTGTTGGTAGGACGCCATCACGCCGGCGAAATAGGGATCGAGCAAGAGATTGGCCAGGGCAGGGTTCCGTGCATACGCGTCCTTGATCCGGCCCAGGAACTGCGCCCGAATGATGCACCCGGCGCGCCACAGAGAGGAGATGACGCCGAATTGCAGGTCCCAGTGGTGCTCCTGGTCGGCCGCGCGCAAGAGCTGGAAGCCCTGCGCATAGGAACAGATCTTCGAGCTGAACAGCGCCTTCCGGATCATCTCGATGAAGCCCGCCTTGTCGCCGTTGAACTTCGGCGTCGGCCCCGAAAGCACGCCCGAGGCTGCCACGCGCTCCTTCTTGACCGCGCTCAGGGTCCGGGCAAACACAGCGTCGGCAATCGTGGGGGCTGGGGCGCCCAGGTCCAGGGCCACCTGGCTGGTCCACTTCCCGGTGCCCTTCTGCTCGGCGGTGTCCAGGATGACCTGCACCATGGGCTTGCCGGTCTCGGGATCCTTCTTGGCCAGGATCTCGGACGTGATGCCCACCAGGTAGCTGCTCAGCTCGCCCCGGTTCCACTCGGCAAACACGCGACTCATCTCATCCGCCGACATGCCAAGCAGCCTCTCCATGATGAAGTAGGCCTCGCAGATCATCTGCATGTCGCCGTATTCGATCCCGTTGTGAACCATCTTGACGAAGTGACCTGCGCCGCCGCTGCCGATCCATTCGCAACAGGGGGCGCCATCCTCGGCCTTGGCCGCGATGGCTTGCAGGATCGGTTTCACCAGGGGCCAGGCTTCCGGGTTGCCGCCGGGCATGATGGCCGGCCCGTGTAGAGCTCCCTCTTCGCCGCCGCTGACCCCGGTGCCGATGTAATAGATTCCGGTGCCCTGCAACTCCTTGATGCGCCGATCGGTGTCGGAGAAGAAAGTATTGCCGCCATCGATCATGAGATCGCCCGACTTGAGATAGGGGCGCAGGTCGGCGATCACCGCGTCGACGGGCTTGCCGGCCGGAACCATGATCAGCACCCGTCGTGGGGTGTCCAGGTTCTCGACGAATTCGGCCACCGTCCGCGCAGCCACCACCTGCTTGCCTTTGGTTCTGGCCAAGAAGTTGTCGACCTTCTTGGGGTCGAGATCGAAGCCGACCACGGAAAACCCATGGCTCTCGATGTTGAGAGCCAGGTTTTCCCCCATCACGCCCAGCCCAACGATGCCGAAATTTTGCTTTGCCATGATCGTCCCCCGTGTCAATCCAGCGTCAAGATGGTGCAAGCCGCGTTCTACACACCGCTGTAGGCCGAAAATCCACCGTCAATCGGCAGCACGATTCCCGTCACGAACTTCGATGCCGGAGACATCAGCCATAGCACGGCGCCCACCAGGTCCTCAGGCTTGCCGAATCGCGCCATGGGGGTGTGGTCGATGATCTTGTGGCCGCGAGCGGTGAGCGCCCCGGTTTCCTTGTCGGTGAGCAAAAAGCGGTTCTGCTCGGTGAGGAAGAACCCCGGAGCGATGGCGTTCACCCGAATGTTGGGCGAGTACTCCTGGGCCAGGTGCACGGCCAGCCACTGCGTGAAATTGCTGACCGCGGCCTTGGCCGCGGAATAGGCCGGAATCCTGGTGAGCGGCCGGAATGCGTTCATCGACGAGACGTTGAGGATCGCGCCTTCCTTCTGCCTCACCATGCAGCGGCCGAAAGCCTGGCTGGGCAGGATGGTCCCTTGCAGGTTCAGGTTCGCTACGAACTGGATGGCTTCGGCCGGTATGTCG
>PMIX01000376.1 GCA_003158395.1 Myxococcales bacterium
GCCGATAGCGGCCACCGTGCCCACGTCGATCTTCTTGGGCTCAGGCTTCTTGGCTGCCGTCTCTTCGGCCTTGGTCTTGTCCGCATGGGCAGTTTGCGTCGCCGCCGCTTGCGTCTTCTGCCGCGCTTCCTCATCGGCTGCCGAGGCACGTTTGGCCACCTGCTCCTCGATCATGCGTACGAATCTCTTGTATGGCGCCCAGGCGGCCTCCCGGATGTTGATGGGATTCTCGATGATGCGCGTGACCGTGCAATCCCAGTCGTTGCCCTTGTGGTCGTAGAACACGCCATTGCGCCCCACCATCAGGTTGTCCGTGATCCCGCCGGTGACAACCGCGACGATGCTGCGCTTCTCGCCCGCCGGTCGAGTGCAGTCGCAGTAGGCCAGGTAGGCCCGAGCCAGGCCCGCGACCGTCGCGTGCTTGGCGGCATCTTCGACAGGCAGGCACAGACTACAACTGCGCCCGTCAAGGTAGAGCGTGCCGGCCTGGAAGATGGCGCGGCGCTGGCCGTAGAACTCGGAGAAGTTCACGAAGTTGCGCACCAGGCGGACCAGGTCGCGGCGAAACAGGATCATCTTCTCTACCAGGTCGATCTGACTGCTCTGGTCCTCGATCGCCGCGTCCTTGACCACCAGCGCGCTCAAATCCTGCCGGAGAGTGCCGGCATGCAGCTCGCGCACCCTGGCGTCGCCCAGCACCGCCAGCTCGGTGGACGGCCGAGCGGCCTGCCAGGCGAAAAAGGGCGCCAATCTTTCCTTGATGGTGGTCCAGTCCGATTCGGTCAGAGTCTTCTTATCAGGGCCCAGCATGGGCCGGACGGCGGCAGACGCGAGTGCCGCCAGCTTGGACGCCCAGGCCGGATTCAGCCCGTCCTGAAGTGACAAGGGACGCTCGGCTCCGATGGCAGCCACCGGGAGCTGTGCGATCTCGGCCGCGTCGTTGGTCAGGCTCTTGCCAGCAAGGGCGGCCAAGTCACTCTCAGCAGGACCGAGCGCTGCGACGGCGCGCCCGTCAAAAGCCGCCAGGCCGCAACGGGCAAAGTAGTCGTCCAGCTTGGCTCGGACTGCGGCCACGGCCTCCGCAGCCGCGGGCGTGGCGCTGCCCAGTCGCCGAATGGCGGCGTCCCGCTCGGCCCGGTCCAGCCACGCGACCGTGGCGGCGGCGGCTTCGAAGAACTTGTCGATGGTGGGTTGATCCACGCCCGGCTTACCGCTCCGGTCAGGCTTGGAACCCATGACGGCGATGATGTCCTCGATGGTCCGGCGGGTGGGCTCGTCCTCCGCGCTATCGGCCGGCACAATTCCGTCGCCATTGAATCGGCTGGCAGCCAGGATCTCGGCAGCGCCGGCCACATCTTCCACCGAGATTGTGCCGGCCTCAGGACGCCCCAACTTGGCGAGCAAGCGCCGGGACGCGGCCAGCAGATCGCGGCCGAGTTGAGTTTGCTCCTTGATGGACGCTATCGGAACAGAATTGCCCTCGGTGAAGAGGTCGTCCAGATTGCGAAAGACCTGCTTGGCCCAGTCCACCGCGGCCAAGATCTCGGGCGACCGGATGTGCCCGTCGCGATCGGTGTCGACCCAATCCAAGGTGTGGCTATCGAACTCAAGCCCCCGCGTGGGGCAGGAGAGCGCCATCCACAACTTCTGGTCGAGCTCGCCCAGGTGTTCCAGGTCGGCCCCTTCGGCGAGCACGACTTGGTCCACGTCGCCCGCGCGAAAAAACCTCCACCGGTGCGATTCTTTGTTCTTGTCACCCATGAAAGCGTACCTCCGGCAGGTGGCGCGCGACGCCTAAAAAAATGAGTACAGCAGATTGACCTCGGTGAGCGTATCGACCTTGTCGGCGAACTTCCAGGAGACGTTGTCGTTGGGGAAGCTGACGGTCGTGCCGGCAGGCGCTCCCACAACAACTGAAGGAACCGGCCGGGGCGCGGGGTTTTGGTCGTATTTTAGGGTGAAGGTGAGACCAAGGGCCAACTTCTTGAAGAGGTTTGTGCTGATCCCCAGCTTGCCGTTGATGCGCGTGTCGTGCAGGGCATCGACGCCAGGAAGGCCGGTGTTAACGTTTAGCGCCTTGGTTTCGTGATTGAGGTTGAGCAGGGCTTCCACGCTCGCCGTCAGGCCGGTCGCGGGCGTGAGCGAAAGCGTCTCGCCCACCAACACGCGCGCCGAATGGATGGTGACCGGGTCGATGCTCTTGCCCGTCTGCTGCACGTAGCGCTCGTACGAGAAGTCGTAGCCGAGCTCGGCCAATACCAGGTTCCACCTATCCTTGCGCAGCTGACGGCTGTAGCCGGCCTGCCCGCCTCCGAAGAGCGTCTTGCCGGCGATCTTATCCCCAGCCCACTGGGTGCTGGCATATGCGACGTTGTTCTCGGAAAGAAAGCGATCGTAGCGTCCCTTGGTAGCCCAGTTGTTGGTGCTAGTCACCTCCCGCCGGTCGACGGATTGGATGACGCCTGTGGTGTCAGCCGTGGCCACCAGATTCTTCGAACGCCCGTAGGCCACGCCCGCTTCCAACTCCAGCTTGTTGTTGCCTTCCTTGCGCGAGCCGTTCACGCCGAAATTGACGTTGGTGGCCTGCGAGTTCCCCGAGGTCATGATGAAACCGCCCTTGCTCTGCGCCTTCCATTCCACAATCGGGGGCGGGGCCGGCGGCGCCACGGGCGGGACGTCGGGGTTGGCGGCCGGAGCCGGTGGTGGCGCGGGCTCTGCCTTCGGCGCCTCGGCGGGAATCGCGGGTTTGGTTTCGAACGCATCTACCGGCGCCGTCTTAGGCTCCGCCGTCTCGGCCGGCGCGGGCTTGGGTTCGGACGCAGTGTCTTGGGCCAAGGCCCGGCCGCCCGTGAGAATTAAGACCAAGGCCAGCAGCGTGGCCACAGCGGAACGATTCGCTTTCCATGCTGGTGAACAAGCGGGGTTCTTCGGGTCGAACATGCAGCACCTCCGGGCGAGTTGGATGCGATTGTTGGGCAAAGGTCACGCGGATACCAGATTTTTTGGACCAGCGCCGCCTGCCCAGGTCGGCCGGGCGCCGTTACGCTTCGTCGTCCGCGAAGGCCATGACCTCGCGGATGCTCTCGGCGCCAGTGACCAGCATGACCAGGCGATCGAAGCCCATGGCCACCCCGCAGGTGGGCGGCATGTCGGCCAGGGCCGCCAGCAACTTCTCGTCGATGGGATAGACCGCCCTGCCCCGCTGGCGGCGCAACTCGGCCTCCACGACAAAACGCGCCCGTTGCTCGTCGGGATCACAGAGCTCGCCAAAGGCGTTGGCCAGCTCCAGCCCGCCGGCGTAGAGCTCGAAGCGCTCGACGGTCAGGGGATCGTCTGGCTTGCGTCGGGCCAAAGCAGCCAGGGGCAGCGGCCAATCGAATACGAAGGTCGGCCTGCCGCGGCCCAGGCACGGCTCGACCCGGTCGAGAAAGATCTGGAAGAAGACGTCGTCCCAAGTCACGGCGGTGCCTAGCTTGCAGCCGGCGCGCGCCGCCGAACCGCACAGTTCGTCCACGCTCTCGTCGCCGCGCAAGCCAATCCCGGCGAAACGTGACAGTGCTTCGCGCACGGTGAGACGCTCGAACGGCGCCTCGACGGCCAACTTCTCGGGCTTCCCTTCGCGCGCCCGTCCGGCCGGCACGTCGACCACCGGCCAGTGTCCGACGGCGCGCGCCGCCACTTCGATGAGCGCTTCGCAGTCGCACGCAATCTCATCCAGGCCAGCGCCGGCCCGGTACCACTCGATCATCGTGAACTCGGGTTCGTGGTGGCTGCCTCGTTCGCCGGCGCGCCAGCAGCGACAGATCTGCACGATGCGCGGCAAGCCGGCCGCCACCAGCCGCTTCATGTGGTACTCGGGCGATGTGATGAGATACCGCTCCCCGCCCGCCGGGATTGCCTCCAGGTGAACCTCCTGACCGGGCGAGGGGACGCGCGCTGGCGTCTCGACTTCGAGAAACCCCTGCCCCTCAAACCACGAGCGTACCGCCCGCCTGACTTCCGCACGAGCTTCAATCCCTGCCTTTCTGCTGGCTGGGTTCACCGTGCAGCCCCAAAGGCCGACCCGCGGGGCGCGGGTCGCGTGAGCGAGGGCGTGAGCGCGTTCGTGGGCGGTACGCGAAAGCCGGGAAGCGCGGGCGCGGGTCGCGAACCGCCCACGCAGCCCGCTGCACGCTGGTCGCTCACGCTCGCGCTACCGCTCACCCGCACGCTGGCCGAGCCGTGCAGACCCGGAATTCCCAGAGAAACCGTGGCGAGCCTCTAGCATCTCTACGCACGTCCGACACGCTCAAGGTACTCACCTGAGCGCGTGTCGATCTTGATGGTATCGCCCGCGTTGATGAAGAGAGGAACCGCGATGGTTGCGCCGGTGGAGATCTTGGCCGGTTTGGTCACGCCCGTGGCCGTGTCACCGCGGAACCCAGGCTCGGTCTCCAGGATCTTCTGTTCGATGAAATTCGGCAGGGTCACGCCCACTGCGCGCTCGTTGAAGAACAGCACCTCCACCACGATCTGCTCGGGCATGAAGAGGGCATCTTCGCCGATGGTCTCAGATGGGATCTGCACCTGGTCGTAGGTACTCGTGTCCATGAACACGAACGAATCGCCCTCCTTGTAAAGGTACTGCATCTGCTTGGTCTCGACGTTGGCCGGTTCCAGCTTCTCGCCCGAACGAATATTGCGTTCGATGACCGCACCCGAGAGCAGGTTCTTGAACTTGGTGCGCGTGAAAGCCGCGCCCTTGCCCGGCTTGATGAATTGGAACTCGACCACGGCGTAGGGCGCGCCGTCCATCATGACCTTGAGTCCCTTGCGGATATCGGATGTGTCGTAGGAAGGCATTGGAACCGCGGATTTAGCTTGGCCGCCGTGCCCCGTCAATACCAGACATCCCGAGCGCCTACATTTCCGGGATCGGACACTGCGCGTTGCGGGCACGCAATGCACGCAGGGCAACGCGGTTCGGCTGCGAGGGCCGCTCCTGCGCTTGCAACGCGGACAGATAGAGGAGCGCCGCGCGGCAAGCGTCGCCATGGCCCGCCAAAGCCCTTTCCAGCCACTTTGCCGCCTGCTTATGGTCGTTCTCGCGCGCGGCCAGGACCCCCAATACGAAAGCGGCGACCGGACTGCCACGTTCGGCTCGTCGTTCCAGCGTGGCCCGATCGCTTCGGGATACGCCGCCCTCGCGGCCCAACTCCATGTACGTGCGCAGGTCAGAATCAAAATCGCTCAGGAACGCGGGCACGTTCTTGACAGTCGCGGCCATGGCGGCACCCCCGCCCTTCAGGTACAGAGCCCGCAGGGCCAGAAGATGGTGCTCGGGCTGGACTGGACCCTCAGCCGGACGCTCGGTCCCGTCCGTCTGGCCTCGCCCGAGACGGACTGCCATCTCGGCCCAGGCCAGCGGCACAGCCTTGCCGTCGGCCAGCTTGCGCGCACGCGCCAGCCCTTCGTCGGCGGCATCGATCTCGCCCAGCGAGGCCAACACAAGAGCGGATTCGGCCAACACGCGGAAATCCTCGGAAGCCTGACCCGCGGCGCGCGCCTTGCGCACGGCCGCTGACCGTTCGCCGTCAAGCCGCGCGTGCTGGGCCGATGCAAGCCAGCACGCCGCACGCACAGCGCGCGAAGTCCGGCTTTCGTCGTGGCATGCCGGCTCGATGTGCTTGGTCCAGCCACCCTCTCCCAAGGCACGCTCAGCCTCGCCAGCCAGCAACTGCACGCGCGACGCCTCCCTGTTCTTGGCCAGGAACGCACGCGTCACACGGCGTACGGCGGTGGCATCTCCGCAGTCGAGCCGCTGCGCAGCCCACTCCGCAACCACAGGGGCAAAATCCGGGGCCGCTTGCAGAGCCCGGTCCAGATCCTTCCCGGCCCCGGCAGTGTCGCCGGCCAAGGCCCGAACCCGCGCAGAGGCTAGCAGGAGCGCAGGCGGCGGGTTCGGGGCGGCCCTGGCCAGACCGGCATCCACATGCTGCTTGGCTGTGTTGCGATCTCCGGCAGCTAGGGCAAGCAGCGCGCGCGCTGCCTCGGCCAGCGCCAAGAGCTGCGGGTTGGGCGGATCGCCTGGCCGCAACCGCCGCAGCGTCTCCTCGGCGCCTTTGGCCGTAGCCCTCCCATGGTCGAGGGTCAAGAACGCATCGACCAGGGCCAGCCGCACCAGGGAGTCGGGGTCAGGCTCTGAGCCAGCAAGAGCCGCGCGCGCCCGATCACGAGCACGCATGAGGCGATCGAGCGATCCTGACGACAGCGCACTGTCCAGCTCCTCGCGCGGCGAGAAGCTGCGACGCTCCGACGGCCCAAAGGCGCGATAGCCGAGTATTCCAAGCCCGGCCAATAGCACCAACGCCGCCGCGGCCGCCAGATATTTCCCCTTCCCAGACTTTGCGGCCGGCGCGGCCGAAGTTTGGACGGCCGCACCCTTGTCCTGGGTTGAGGCAAGCCCAGCGGGCAGCGCCACGGGCTGGCTGGGGGACGGCATCGTCACCGCCGCCGCTGCCACAACCGGCGGCGTGATGGGCTCGACTAAGGGCGTGACGATCTCGACCTCCGGCGTGATGAGCTCGACCAAGGGAGTGACGATCTCGACTCGAGGCGTAGCGAGTTCGGCTTGCGACACCACTAGCACCGGTGCCGGGTGCCACCCTGGCTTCTGCCCTCCTGGCACCTGGGCGCCCTTGGGCTCGACTGGTCGAGCCTCGGACCAAGGCGTCGGCGGATAAGCCCCGGGGGCTGGAGCGCGCAGGTCTTCGGCATACGCGCCAATGATCCGCGCGCGGACTTCGTCGCCCTTGCGACGCAAGACGTCGCCCAGTCCGCGAAAAGCCTCGGCGTTGTCAGGGTGCTGTCGGCAAAGCTTCACCAGCACGCGCTGGGCTGTACCCAGATGGCCCTGCTCGAGAAGCGTACGTCCAAGCAGAAGGTCTTCGCTGATGTCGGGAACGTCAGGCGGCAACGGGACCCATACTACCGCAATTGGTCCAGCCTAGTTGTTCTTGCCGCTCAGCTCGAAGGCGTCATGCAGGGCGCGAACGGCCAGCTCGCTGTACTTTCCGTCAATGACGCAGGAGATCTTGATCTCCGACGTCGAGATCAGGTGGATGTAGATGTTCTCCCTGGCCAGCGCCTCGAACATCTTGAGTGCGACGCCGGCGTGTGAGCGCATGCCCACACCCACGATCGATACCTTGGAAAGGTTGTCGACCGTGCGGATGTGCTCGGGCGGACAGAAATCAGCGCAGTGCTTGACGAGAAGCTCGCGAGCCCGCTTGCTGTCGCCCCTGGACACCGTGAAGGTAAGATCGGTGCGACCCTCGGCGGAAAGGGCCTGGACGATGGTGTCCACACCCACGCCCGCGTCGGCCAGGGGCCTGAACACCTTGGAATGAATGCCGGTGGCGTCGGAGATCCCGACCATGGTGATCTTTGTCTCGTCCCGCGTGGCGGTTACACCGGACACCAGGACTGCTTCCATCGCTTTTTCTTCGGGCACGACCCACGTCCCTTCGTTGGCGTTGAAGCTCGATCGGACGTGAATCGGGACGGCGTACTTCATCCCGAACTCGACCGACCGGATCTGCAGGACCTTGGCGCCGAGCGACGCCAGTTCCAGC
>PMIX01000108.1:0-1722 GCA_003158395.1 Myxococcales bacterium
GTGGCCTTGAAGCCCGGCGTCTCGGTATTGGCCAGGTTGTCAGCTATTGAATCGAGCTGGGCGGCGCGCGCCACCGCAGCAGACATTCCCACATATATTCCGTCGGCCACTTTGCGTACCTCTTGCCCGGTGACAAAGCAAGCGTGATGCCAGCCTTCCGGTGCTGTGCGCTCCCCTCCCACCTCGGTGTTTTTGGCGGCTCGCAGCTGTCTCAGAAAACGCGCACCCTTGGCAGCGGCAACGATGTTGCACTGGGGTCAGATCCGGATTCTTCACCGCAGGGGATTTAGCTTTCCCGATTTTGTCCCGATGGAGGAATTGTGAGCTCCAGTACGCGTCTTGACGCAGCTGTTAGGGTCCGAGAAGTCGACGAGGATCGTGCGCGCATGACCCTTGCCGAAGCCCAGCGCCTTGCTCTTGCGACCGCGGCTGCGGTACGCGAAGCGGCCCAGCGCGCGCTCGTCGATGATCGCCACACCGGCACCGCCGCCGACTGGACCATCATTGAATTCGCACACATCCGAGCGCTACAGGACGCGCGGCGGGCCGAACTCGAGAGGCGTGCGGCAGAGGAGAAACTGGGGGTCTCACGTGAGCGCTTCGTGGGCGCGCGCACCCGCGCCGAAGCCTTGCGTCGGGTTCTCGAAGCGCGTCGCAGCGAGATGCGCGTGGCCGAGAGGCTGACGGAGCACAAGGCGATGGACGAAGTCGCAAGCTTGCTCCGCGGCCGTCGGTAGCCGAGCCGACATCGCGCCAGGAATTTGGCGCAACGCCGGGCTGGGCGCCCGGTATCTGACACGGGATCGCCAGGTTGGTGACTCCTTCTCCATCGGAAGACTCCGGGCCAGCGCAGGTCGGCCAGGGTGAGCGGTCGCGGTAGCGTGAGCGACGAGCGGAAAGCCGGCTACGTGTGCGACCCGGCCGCCGCCCCCATACCGCCCACGAACTCGCCTACGCCCTCGCGACCCGCGACCCGCGGGCCGGTCCCCGGATGCCGGCACGAGGATCTATACTGGGCCGCAATGATGCGCCTCTTCTGCACAACCGTGGTCGCGGTGTCGGCGGTCCCCTTGGCCCTGCTCGCTGGAGCGCAGGGCGACAGGTGGGAGCTTGTGGGGACCAAGGACGACATTGTCACCTACCGGCGCGAGGTGGCGGGTAGCCCAGTCATCGCAATCCGGGGTGAAGGTATCGTGGAGGCCTCCATCCTGCGCGTGGCCAGCGTCCTCCTAGATACGGCGCGACTGCCGCAGTGGATGGATAGGCTGGCCGAGGCGCGACGGATCCGGGCCATGAGTGCGCGCCACTACGTGGAATATGATCGCGCCACCACGCCCTTTCCGCTGACCGATCGGGATTTCGTAGTGGAGACATGGGTGGAGATCGACGCCGCGAAGAAGCAGATGCTGCTCAAAGCCCGCTCGGTGACAGACGCGTCCGCCCCAGTGACTGGCCTAGTGCGGGGCGAAGTGCTGTCGAGTACCTTCACCCTGGTTCCGTTGGACCACGGCCGACGGACACGCGTGGTCGCCGAGGTTCATACCGATCCAAAAGGCTCGCTCCCGAAATGGCTAGTCAACCTAGTCCAGAAATCCTGGGCCCACACCACCATCATGGGTCTGCGCTCCCAGGTGAACAAGGCCGGTGTCCCGGACGATCCAGAGGTCAAGGCCTTGCTGGAGAAGGCTGGCTTCTTCGAGTAGCTAGAGCTTGTCGGGTAAT
>PMIX01000108.1:1798-4469 GCA_003158395.1 Myxococcales bacterium
CCAAGACCGTTTCACCGGCGCGCGTGCGATCTCCCGGCCGGCAGAGCACTTGCAGCCCGGAAATCCGACGGAGAAAAATGTCGCATTGCGAGCCCATGCGGATCATGCCCACGCGCTGGCCGGTTTCGACCTTGTCGCCGCTACGCACGTAGCAGTCCACTTGGCGCACGTAGCGATCCGCGATCTGCACCATCGCGACCGACAAATCCCCCTCGATGACGATGGTGTTGCGGGCATTTTCTGCGACCGAAGCGCGCACCTCGTCGGTGACGGGCAGGCGCCACATGAGGTGCATGAGGGCGCGGGCCATCGACCGATTCTCGGGATGAGCCGGGCGTGCATTGACATAGGTGACCTTGCCGCCGACAGGCGCTCGGTTCACGTGAACCGACCAAGGGAACATGTAGATGCCAATCAGCACACCAGGCCGGTCGCTCGGACCAACGAAAGGCGCGTCCGTGACTGGGATCTCCGTTCCCTGCTTGACCACCATCGGCATGGTATGGGGCGCCACCTCGGACACGTAGAGCACGCGGCCGTCAGCCGGTGCGACCACGACCGGGCCGGCCGGGGGATGGCGCTCGGGATCGCGGAAGAAGCTGTGGAAGCGCCAGAAAAGGAACGAAACCGGGTCCATCAAGCCCCAGCCTGTCGTCTAGCCGCGCGCCACCCGAGCCACCGCACCCACCAGCGCCCGACGCACGGTCCGACTGGTTGTCCGACCCAGCAGCCAAAGCGGGCCGCGCATGGCCCATAGCCAGATGAAGAACAGGCACATGCCCACGTAGGTCGCGTAGTCGATGGTCAAGTCCCAAAGGGCGCGGCCGGGCTGCCGGTGCAACTTGTCGAAAAACAGGGCCAAACCGGTCATTGGATCTACATCGCGTACCATAGCAAACGCGCGCGACTTCCCAACCGAATTCAAACGCATTCGGCCGACGCACCCGGCCACGCAAACAGATTGACCACGTCGGTAGGAATGACTACCATTTCGGTATGAAGTCAGCGGTTTCCGAAAAGGGCCAGGTTACGATTCCCAAGACCGTTCGGGAGCGGCTCGGTCTTCGTCCGGGAACGCTGATCCAGTTCAGTGCTGAAAATGGGCGCCTGGTGGGAACGAAATCGATCCCGGTGGATGCCTTCCGCAAGTGGCGGGGCTGCGGCCGCCTGCCCGGGAAGTCCACAGTCGACGAGTATCTCACGCGCGCAAGGGGTGCGGGTGCGCACCGCAGTTGATAGCAGCGTGTTGCTGGACGTGATCGTCAACGACGTCACGTTCGCCGACCGTTCGGAGGGGGCCTTGCGCCGGGTCGCGCGTGAAGGCGCGCTCATCCTGTGCGAATGCGTGCTCGCCGAGATCCGCCCGGCCCTGCAGGCGCCGCAGATCGACGAGTTCCTGTCTGACTGGAATCTGGAGTTCGTTCCCTCGACGCGCGAGAGTGCGCTGCTGGCGGGCGAGATGTTCCAAGCCTATCTCGAACGACGCCGGTCCGGAGGGGCACGCGTGGTGGCCGACTTCCTTATCGCTGCCCACGCGACCTGCATGGCCGATCGCTTGCTGGCACGTGACCGTGGCTACACCCGCGACTACTTCCGGCATCTCCGGCTGCTGGAGCCGTGAGGCGCCTGCGCCGGGCGGGATCTTCGCCTACCCACGCAAGAAGATCAGTGATTGCTGGCTCCAATCAACCAGCGGGTTCCACCACACGCCAAAGACCAACAACGCGACGGAAAAGGCGCCCAACATGATCTGGTAGGTCAGGGGGGGCCGCACCGTGACTTCGCCCACTGGCGCTTCCAGGAACATGGCCCGCGCAATGCGCATGTAGTAGTAGAGCGACAGAGCGGAATTGAGCGCGCCGATCACCGCCAGGGCCGCGTACCAGCCGCCGCCAGGCAGGGCCCAGTTCTGCAGCACCGCCACAAACACGTACCACTTGCCGGTGAATCCCGCAAAGGGGGGCAGCCCGGTCAGCGAAAACAAGAAAATGGCGAAACTGATAGCGGACAGAGGGTGTCGTCGGCCCAGCCCCTTGTAGTCGTCAATGGACTCCGAGCCCGTGGCCTGCGCCACCACGATGACCACCAGGAAGGCGCCCAGGTTCATCACCAGGTACACCAGCATGTAGATCATCACGCTCTGCACGCCCACGGTCGAGGCCGCACAAAGACCCATCAAGGCGTAGCCGGCGTGCGCGATCGAGGAATACGCGAGCAGGCGCTTGAGGTTGTTCTGCACCATCGCCGTGAGATTCCCGAGGGTCATGGTGACAGCCGCCAGCACGCCGATGATAGCGGGCCAGGGCAAGTCGGACAGGCCCGCGCTCGGCGCGCCTGTGCCATCGCCAAGCGGTGCCCCGGCCAGAGCCGACCAGAAGAAGCGCAAGGCCAGGGCGAACCCTGCTACCTTGGGCCCCACGGAAAGGAACGCGGTGAACGGGGTGGGCGCACCTTCGTAGACGTCCGGGCACCACATGTGCCAAGGAACGCTGGCGATCTTGTAGCCCACGCCCGAAAGCACGAAGATCACCGCCACCACCAGGGCCACGCGCAGGGCAGTTTGGCTGGCGCCGTTTGCCGCGCCCTCCAGGGCCTTGCCCAGGCCGAGCAGGCTGGTCGATCCGGTGAGCCCGTAGATGTAGCTCATGCCGAAGAGCATGATCCCGGAGGC
>PMIX01000283.1:0-6128 GCA_003158395.1 Myxococcales bacterium
CGACCGCGGTCGCCCACGTCCCGGCCGAGTTACACGTCTGGACGCCAGTGCCGTCCGAAGAACATCGCTTGCTCGTGGGAGAGCAATCTGTACATGCACCTGAAACACATGCCAGGTTCGTGCACGCGACCGCGGTCCCCCACGTCCCGGTCGAACTGCACGTCTGAACTCCGTTGCCCCAACATTGCGTACTGCCGGGTGCACAAACGCCTTGGCATGCACCTGAGACACATGCCTTGTTGCCACAGTCCGCTGCGGTTCCCCACGCCCCGGTCGAGCTGCAGGTCTGCACGCCGTTGCCCGAACATTGTGTGCTGTCGGGTGCACAAACGCCTTGGCATGAACCTGAGACACACGCCTTGTTGACACAGTCCACTGCGGTCCCCCAGGTCCCGTTCGAGCCACACGCCTGGACGCTGTTGCCCGAGCATTGCGTACTGCCGGGTGAACAAGAACCTGTACATGCGCCTGCGAGGCACGCCTGACTCAAGCACGCGACCGCCGCCCCCCAAGTACCCGTTGCCGTGCAGGTCTGCACACCGTTGCCGGAGCATCGCAACTGACCGGGCGCGCATACGCCCTGACAGGCCCCCGACACGCACGTCTGGTTGGTACACGCGACCACGGCCCCCGAAACACATGACCCAGCCCCGTCGCAGGTCGAGGCCCGCGTGACTGAAGATGTGCTGGCACAGGAGGCCGCCCCGCAGTTCGAGCTCCAGTAGGCGCAAGCCCCCTTCACGCAGGTTCCCGTGGTGCCACAGGTGGTGGACTGGGTCACGGCGCACTTGCGCTGCGGATCCGAGGCCTTGTCTGCGACGGCCACACACAGCCCAAGCGTCGTGGTCAGGTTGCAGGCCATGCATGCGTCCGTGCACGCGTTTGCACAGCACACGCCTTGGGCGCAGAAGCCCGACTGGCATTGCGTGGCCACGGAGCATTTCGCCCCATTGGGCGCGGTACCGCACAAGGAGTTCTCGCAGAACCTGTCGGCTGCGCATTGCGTGCCTGCGGCGGTGCAACTTTCGAAGCAAGTGTCCACGTTGCACACGTACGGGTAGCAGAGGATCGAATTCGAGGGCACGCACTGGCCCGAGGCATTGCACGTGGACGGCGGGGCGTAGACCCCAGCCACGCAGCTTTGTGGGACGCAGTTGGTGCCGGGCTGATAGACCTGGCAGGCCCCATTGCCGTCGCACAGGCCGTTGGTTGAGCAGAAGGCCGCGCCGAGGTCCGCGCAGATCTTGTGCGGATCAGGAGCGTCGGCGGCCACGTTCTTGCATTGCCCGGGCGAGCTAGGCAGGTTGCAGCTCTGGCAAGGGCCAGTGCAGCTATTCTCACAACAAACGCCGTCCACGCACGGGCCCGAAGCGCATTCGCTGGAAGCTGAGCAGGACTGTCCTTGCCCCCGCGGACCGCACCACAGCCCAGCGGTCCCGCCGTCCGTGGTTTGCAGTTGGCAGCTGTTGTCTGGGGGCGCGCAGTCCGTGTCGCCAGTGCAGTTTTTGAGACATGCGCCGTTGGAGCAGATGAAGGGGTAGCAAGGCAGCCTTCCGGGATCCTGGCAGTTTCCCTTGCCGTCGCAGGTCCGGGTTGTGTTCTCGACCAGGCCCGAGCAAGATGATGAGCCGCACGGGGTGTTTTCGGGGGAGAGCGTGCACGATCCAAAGCCGTCGCAAGCCCCGTTATTGCCGCAGAGGGTGCTTTCGTTGGCGGTGCACCTGTCGTCGGTCCAGTTCTTGGGGATGTAGGTGCAGATGCCCATCGATCCGGTCTGGTCGCACGATTGACAGGCGTCAGTGCACGCGGTGTTGCAGCACACGCCGTACCCCGCCGGAAGCGAGCTGCCGACGCTGGCCGGCGCGCAGTGGCCCGAGTAGCAACCATCGTCCGTCTTGCAGGGCGCGCTATTGAGGCTCTTGCCGCAGCTCCCGGCTACGCAGTCCTTTCCAGCCGCGCACTGGGCGTTGGTCGTGCAAGCGAAGCCGCAGTCGAAGGTGGCCGGATCGCAGGTAAAGGTCGGACAGGTTTTGGATGTCTCCTCAGAGCATTTGCCGTTGCCGTCGCAGGTGAGGATTCCGGTCACGCCATCCCCTTGGCAGGTACCGGCCTGGCACAGCTTGCCCTTCTCGTAGTACGGGCTACATCCGCCCCGGCCGTCGCAGGTTCCGTCCGGTCCGCAGGTCGCCTGCGTACTTGCGGGGCATTCCGAAGGATCGGTGGGATTAAGCCGGGATGGAACGAAGGCACAGGTACCCAAGGAGCTGCGCAGATTGCAGGCTTTGCAGGTCTCCTGACAGGGCGTGTCGCAACAGTAGTGGTCCACGCAGAATCCGGTCCGGCACTCCTGATCGCAGGCACAGGATTCGCCCTGTCCCTTGGACTCGCTGACCATGCTCGGCAGGCAGGTGTTGGGCTGCCAGGCGTCCGAGCCTTTGGCGTCATTCTTCCCGCCGTCGTCCATGGGGACGAGGTGGGGGAGCGAGCAACCAGTGGCCTCCAAGACCGCGGACAGAGCCAGCGCGCCCAAGAAGACGGTCTCCCCAAGAGAGAACCTCGACTCCTGAGTTCTAACTCGCCACGAATTGGCTCCCATTGGGAGACCTCCTTGGCTTTGAAGAATAGACGGACGAACCATTGTAAATCATCGCCCCACACGTTGTCGAGGGATTCTAATGCGATCCGGCAAAGCCGAAATGTCAGCCCTGGCAGTAGCCATAGTCCTCAGTCTGCAAGTCCCGCCCCTGACGCAACGGTAGGTGGCGTTGCAGACCTACCAGCAAAGATCGGCACTGCGGGTGAGCTTCTTGAAGCAGTCGCGAGAAACGTTGCAGGTTTTGCCAGCGGTCCCGACCCCGGAGGCATACTCACAGACGGTGCGGCTGTGCCCGTTCGAGTCAGGGGAAACCAGGAAGCAAAACCGGCCCGGTGGGCAGACTTTGCTGGCCGTGGCGGAGGGATCGGAGTCATCGAGCAGGGGATTACAGCAATTCCCATTCAACGCACCCCGTACAGGGCACGTAGTGGACGTTAGCTTCTCTGAAAATCTTGGGGCGCGATGCGACACGAAGGAAACTGGGCTTGTTTCTCCTACTGCCACCGACAGTGCCTTACAGGCGCTCGCCAAAGATCGCCGTGCCTACGCGCACCAGGGTTGCGCCCTCGGCCACCGCGACCTCTAGGTCGTGGCTCATCCCCATGGACAGCTCGGCCAAATGGACGTTGGGCCGGCTGATGGCTGCCTGCTCCTCGCGCAGGCGGCGCAGTGCCGCGAAGAGAGGCCGCGACTCCTCGGGATCGTCGCTATACGGGGGCATGACCATCAAACCAGTGCAGCGTAGGTGGGCCAGTTGGGCAAAACTGGCCAACAGAGCTGGGAGCGCTGCCGGCCTCAATCCGTGCTTCTGTATCTCGCCGGCAACGTTGACCTGGATGAGGCAGTCCTGTGGCGCCGTTGGCTCCATCGCGGCCACGCGTCGTTCGATCTCGGCCAGCACGTCGTCCGCCTCGATCGAATGAATCAGCGCCGCCTTCCCGGCGACGTATTTCACCTTGTTGGTCTGCAACGGGCCGATGAAGTGCCAGCGTGGCCGGGGCAGACCCGCGGCAGGTGCGGCCGCCTCAACCTCGCCGCGTTTGTCGCGGAACTCCTGCCCGTAGCTTTCGCCAAAATCCTGCTGGCCAGCGGCCAGCGCCGCCAGAATATCCGTCGCGGGCACGGTCTTGCTGACCGCCACCAGGCGCGCGCTGCCCGCGGGCCGACCCGTCCTGGCCTCGGCTTGCGCAATCCGGGCGCGCACGTCGCGCAGGTTGGCGGCAATGTCATCCGCGCGACTCACCGGGCAATTCCTCCAAAGGCCGGCGGTGGGTAGCCGGGAAGGGCCTCCAGTGCGCGCAGGTCGGCGATGACTTCAGCCAGCGGCAACCCGACCACGTTGGAGAATGACCCGTGCACTTCGATGGCGAAGGCCCCGGCGATGCCCTGGATGGCGTAGGCGCCGGCCTTGCCTTGCCATTCGCCTGAATCGAGATAGGCGCGCAGCTCGGCCGGGTCGAGCGAGCGAAAGGTCACGCCGGTGCTGACCACGCGCTCGACCGTGCGGCCGCCAGAGTGCACGCGATAGGCGGTCATCACCTCGTGGCGCCGGCCTGCCAGACGGCGCAGCATGGCCGCCGCCTCATCCTGGTTGGCCGGCTTGCCCAGGATGTCGTCGCCCAGCACGACCACCGTGTCCGCAGTCAGGACGGGCAGGGCGGCAACCTGCACGCCCAATCTGGCCAACGCCGCATCGCCTTTCTCGGCCGCCAGGCGCTGGGCATAGGGGCGCGCCTTCTCGTTCGGCGCTGGCGTCTCATCCACGTCCACGGGTTCGATCCGCAGCACCAGACCCAGTCGTTCGAGCAGCTCCCGTCGGCGCGGGGAGGCAGAGGCCAGGATGAGATCGGGCGTAGGGTTCATGGTCGGGCGCTGCGAGTATATAGTGGTCAGTGCGCAAGATGGGCGGCGTAGGCTGCCCACCCGGACTCCATCGCCATTTGGTCGAAACCGCGGTGCCGCGCGAAGCCAGCCGTGTGAGGCGCGGTTCATCGGCGCGCAACTTCGGATCGGGTTGTCCGATAAGGCAGGCGATGCCTTGTTCGCGCGTTTGCTCTCTCATGCTGGTCACCTGTGCCGCCTGCTCGCCGAGCACTGACCTGGCAGCGGAACGCCGCGCGCCCGGCACCCCGACTGCGGGGGGGGGAACGGCAAACGACGCTGGTGCCGCTTTGGGATTGCCTGCGCTGGTCGACCCGCCTGCCGGCGCCGTGCAGGTGCCCACAAACCTGGCGAAGGTGATCCTTCGTTTCTCCAGTCTGTTGCAGGTTCCGGATGCCGGCGCCCCACTTCAACTCCGCGCGAACGACGGAACCCAGGTGGCGCTCGCGCTGGGAGATACCGCACCTTGCAGCGGCACCTGCTATGCAGCCACGCTAGCCGGAATCCTGGAGCCGACCACCCGGTATGTCGTCGAGGTCGACGCTGATGCCTTGCACTTTGAAGGCGGCAAGCCTGTTCCTGCCGGCCAGGTGGGCTCGTTCACGACCGCTGACGCACCTGACGAATATGCTCCTTTGATTAGCGGTTTCGCGATGACGATAGACGAGAGCTGTGTGCACGCACAGTTCATGACTGACGAGGCGGCGTGGGCGGAGATCATCATCACAGCCGGCGACCAGGGGGCCAGCCTGGATCCGGGCGCGATGGGCACGAAGTTCGATCTTTTGACCCGCCTTCCCGATCTGCCGCCCGATGTGGACGCTCAGGCCATCGCGCGTGCCGTGGATCGCGCCGGCAACAGAGCGGATTCTTCGGTGGTCGCGCTGCACCTGCCGCCAAAGACTCCGCGGCTCGCTATCACCGAGGTGCTGGCCAATCCCGCTGGCTCAGAGTACACGCAGGAGTTCGTGGAATTGAAGAACCTGGAGGCCGAGCCGGTGTCGCTGGCCGGCATGCTCATCGAAGACAAGACTGGCGGCGATGTCTTGCCTGACATGGCTGTGCCGGCCGGCGGCTTCGCATTGGTCGTGGCGGCCAACTTCGTTGCGGATGACGGCAAAGATCCGGTGCCGCGGGATGGTACGGTGATTGTCCCTGTGTCGGGCCGCATCGGCGCCGATGGCCTTTCCAACAATGGCGAGCCGGTTCGGCTGGTCAGTTCGGATGGCGTGACTGTGAGCCAGTATGGCGGCTGGGTTGATGTGAGCGCCACGGCCTGGAACGGCATGAGCGTACACCGGGTTTCTGTCGACGCCTGCGACCAAGCAAGTGCCTGGACCAGCTCCCCCGAGATGCCCACGCCAGGCTGGTAGTGCTTCGTCGAGCGTTCTCAGGTTTCGTTGCAGCGCGTCGCGTCTTCGGAGGAGCAACTTTGCCCCCAAGGGCGAGGCATTTGCGAGCGAAAAGTGCTACAAAGCCAGCATGTCCGGTCACAACAGATGGTCGAAGATCAAGCACAAGAAAGAGGCTTCCGACTCCAAGAAGTCGAAAGTCTGGACCAAGGTCATCAAGGAGATCACTATCTCGGCCAGACTTGGCGGTGGTGACATCAACGGCAATCCCCGCCTGCGCTCGGCGGTGGACAAGGCGC
>PMIX01000283.1:6228-6627 GCA_003158395.1 Myxococcales bacterium
GTGCGCAGCGAGGAAGAGGTGTTCACCGTCATCACCGAGCCCAAGGAATTTGAACGTATCCGCGACGGCCTGAAGAAAGCCGGGATGCCTGACCCGGCCTCTGCCGAAGTGACCATGGTGCCGCAGAACAAGACGCACCTGGCGGGCAAGGAAGCTGAGTCCGCGCTCAAGTTGCTCGACATCCTGGAAGACCACGACGACGTCCAGAACGTGTACTCGAATCTGGATGTGGACGAGGCCACCCTGGCCAACGTCTCCTAGCAAGGAAGAAGCCGGCTGCAGTCGCATGTCCGCAGCAGGCCGCACGCGCATCCTGGGTATCGACCCGGGAACCCTGCGTCTCGGCTACGGTATCATTGACCGCGTCGGCACATCGAAGCTGGCCTATGTGGAGTGTGG
>PMIX01000198.1 GCA_003158395.1 Myxococcales bacterium
GGCGCGGGTTGCGGCCGGTGCCGGCAAAGTCGATGTCCGCGGTGCGCACCAGGTTGCGGCTGGCCAGCTCGTCGACCTCGCCTGCCAGGGTTTCGGCGCGCTGGATGCGCGCCTGCTGCTTGGTGGTGCGGGCCGGCGCGCCCGCGCGCAGCCACTCAGTCTCGCGGCGCAGGGTATTGCGCAGCGAAGCCTCGCGCCGCTCTTGTGCGGCCATCCGATCGGCCTTGCGCTCGACGAAAGTGGCATAGTCGCCATCGACGGAAAGCAGCCCGCCCGCATTGCGCCGATCCAGTTCGAGNNTCGGCTCGTCGAGCAGGAGCAACTCCGGCTCGCGCAGAAGCTCGCGCGCCAGCGCCACCCGCTTGCGCCAGCCGCCTGACAGGCTGTCCACCACTGCATCAGCACCCGCCTGCGAGCTGCCCAGGTCCAGGCGCGAGATCAGCTCGTCCGCGCGCGCCCCCACCCTCCACGCCAACTCGTGATCAGTGATGCCCTCGACGCCTTCCATGATTGTCTCGCGCACCGTGCGCCCCGCAGAGAACACCGGCACCTGCGCGACATGCCCCACCCGCAGGCCGCGCCGCAGCGACAGCTCGCCCCGATCCGGGGTGTCCATGCCGGCCAAAATGCGCAGCAGCGTGGTCTTGCCCGCCCCGTTGGGCCCGATCAGGCCGACCCGTTCGCCCTCAGCCAGGGTGAAGCAGACCCCGTCGAACAGCGGTCTTGCGCCGAACGACTTGGATAGATTCTGGGCTGTGGCAAGAATCGCCATGGGGCGCAGGAGTATAGGGGCATTTGCATCCTTGATCCCGAAGCGAGGTGGAACCGCGACGACAGGTGGTGTAGACACCCTCGCTCTCGTGATTCGCCTCGACAACATCAGCAAGCAGCACGGCCCGCAGATCCTGTTCGTCGAGGCCAGCGCGGCCATCTTGCGCGGCGAGAAGATCGGCCTGGTGGGGCCCAACGGCGCGGGCAAGTCCACTGTGTTCCGCCTGATCATGGGCGAGGAGTCGCCCGACGAGGGGCAGATCTCCATCGACCGCAACGTGACCATCGGGCATTTCAGCCAAGACGTGGGCGAGATGAAGGGCGTGTCCGCGCTGGGCGCGACCATGGACGGCGCGGGTCCGGTGTCGGCCCTGGCGACGGAGATGCGCGAGCTGGAACACGCCATGGCCGATCCGACGCGCGCGGACGAGCTGGATGCCCTGGTCAATCGCTTTGGCCATGTGCAGGCGCGCTTTGACGAGCTCGGCGGCTACGCACTGGAGGCACGGGCGCGCGAGATCATGGCCGGGTTGGGCTTCTCGCAGGAGATGATGGACGGCGACGTGGGAAATCTTTCGGGCGGGTGGAAGATGCGGGTGGCGTTGGCGCGAATTCTTTTGATGCGGCCCAACGTCATGTTGCTGGACGAGCCCTCCAACCACCTGGACATCGAATCCATCATCTGGNNTGGAGGGCTTTCTCAAGAACTACGACGGTGCGATTCTGATGACCACCCACGATCGGGAGTTCATGAACCGTGTGGTCAGCAAGATCATCGAGATCGACGGGGGCGTGCTGACCAGCTACTCGGGCAACTACGATTTCTACGAGAAACAGCGCGCCCTCTACGCGACGCAGGCCGAGGCAGCATACGCGCGCCAGCAGGCCATGCTGGCCAAGGAGATCCGCTTCATCGAGCGTTTCAAGGCCCAGGCCAGTCATGCGGCGCAGGTGCAATCGCGGGTGAAGAAGCTGGACAAGATCGAGAAACTGGAACCCCCGCGCCGGCGCCGCACCCTCAGCTTCGCGTTTCCCGAGGCGCCCCGTTCCGGCGAGGACGTGATCAAGATCGAGGGCCTGCACAAGCAGTACGGCTCCAAGGTCATCTACGACGGCCTCAACCTCATGATCCGGCGCAAGGAGCGCTGGAGCGTGATGGGCGTCAATGGCGCGGGCAAGTCCACCTTGCTCAAGCTGGTGGCGGGCGAAACTGCGCCCGACGCCGGCAGCGTGACCCTGGGCGCAGGCGTGCGCCTGGGCTACTTCGCCCAGCATGCCATGGAGTTGCTCGATGCGGACAAGACCGTGTACGAGACTTTGGAAGAGGCGTTTCCGCTGGCAACGGTGGGCACGCTGAAGTCGCTGGGCGGGTGCTTCGGCTTCTCGGGCAGCGACATTGACAAGATCTGCCGCGTGCTCTCGGGCGGCGAGAAGGCGCGCCTGGTGATGGCGCGGCTGCTCTTTGATCGCCCCAACCTGCTGGTGCTGGACGAGCCCACCAATCACCTGGACATGGCGACCAAGGAGATGTTGCTGACGGCCCTGCGCGACTTCGAGGGCACCATGCTCTTCGTGTCGCACGACCGGCGCTTTCTGGCCGGCCTGTCCAACCGCGTGCTGGAACTGGTGCCCGAGGGCGTGATCCCCTACGGCGGCGGCTATCTGGAATACGTGGCCCGCAGCGGCCACGAGGCGCCGGGACTGCGCGCCTGATGGGTGATGCTCTAGCCTGATGGGTGATGCACTAGCCCCAGCGGAACCAGCGCAGGCCGAGCACGAACGATACCGTTCCCCACGCGGCCAGCACAGCCAAGCAGGGCAGCGTACCTGCCAGGCCAGCGCCATCGATCATCACGGCGCGCATGCCGTCGCACATGGCGGTCAGCGGCAGTGCCCTGATGAATGGGCGCGTGACCTCGGGAAAGTTCGCGGACGAGAAGAACACGCCGGAGAGCACGAACATGGGCAGCATCACCAGGTTCATCAGGCCGCTTACCGTCTGCGTGTTCTGCGCGCGGCTCGACACCAGGATGGCGATGGCTGCGAAACTGGCGGCGCCCGCCAGGCTGACCAGACCCAGCGCCGCGTACGAGCCGGCCACCTGCACGCCGAATACCAAGTGCGCGAAGATCAGGATGACTGCAATCTCGAATGGGATCACCACTAGCCGGGCCAGACCGAAAGCGAACAGCAGGTGCCGTCGCCGCATAGGCGCAGCCAGCAGGCGCTTGAGCAGCTTGCGCACGCGCATTTCCACGATCACCCAGCCGATGCCCCACATGGACCCCGACATGAGATTCATGGCCAGCAGGCCCGGAATCAGAAAGTCGATGTAGCGCGAGCCGGGCTCGCTCACCTCTTGATCGCGCACGGCCAGAGCATCCTGACGGCCGGCTGCCTTCTGCAGAATGGCATCGACCGTGGCGCGTGCCAGGCGGGCCTCGGGACGCGCGGGATCAAACCGATAGGTGATGGGCTCGCCCGGCCGCTCGGGCGGCACCAGCACCACCGCGACCTGCCCCGAACGCAGGGCGGCCTTGGCGGCTGCCTGGTCCAACCATCGAACCTGCACGCCGGCTTGGGCGAGTGTGTCGCGCGCCTGGGCAGTCACCCCGGGCAGCGCGCCCGCTACGACGGGTTCGGGCCCCTTCACGCGAAAGGCGATGCCCAGCGCCACCGAAAGCAGGACCGGAAATCCGAAGGTCCAGAACAGCGCGCCCGGCTCGCGCATCATATCGCGCAGGCGCATCAGGGTAAGCTGCACCACCGGACGCGGGCGCCGCGGCTCAGCCATCACGCAGGGCCCTTCCGGTCAGGGACACGAACACGTCTTCCAGGGTGGCCTTGCGTGTTACCAGGCGCACCAGGTGCTGCCCGCGCTCTTGCAGCAGCGTGCGCAGGGCAGGCACCGCTTGCTCGGGCTCAACTGCGGCCAGGGTCCACACGCCTTCGCCAGACAGGTGCGCCTCGATCACCGTGGGCAGGCCGCGCAGGGTGGCCTCGTCGAGCGCGCCCTGCCCTACGCCCGCCTCCAGCTCCAACTCGACCACGTGCTCCGCGCCCAGCCCGGCGATCAGTTCCGCCGGCGTGCCCAGCCGGATCAGTCGACCTCGATCCAGGATGGCCACCCGGTCACACAAACGCTGGGCCTCTTCCATGTAGTGCGTGGTCAACACCACGGTGCCGCCGTGGGCGCG
The DNA here is from genome assembly GCA_003158395.1 of Myxococcales bacterium. Classification (GTDB taxonomy): domain Bacteria; phylum Myxococcota_A; class Polyangia; order Fen-1088; family Fen-1088; genus Fen-1137. The sequence goes on from PMIX01000198.1 coordinate 3,969, forward strand.
GTAGTTGGCCACCAACCCCCAGATCTGGCGGCGCGACTGCGGGTCCAGGCCCGTGGTGGGCTCGTCGAGAAACAAAATCTCGGGTTCGGCCACCAGCGCACAGGCGATGGCCAGTCGCTGTTTCTGACCGCCCGACAGCTTGATGACCCAGGCGCGCTTCTTCTCCTCGAGCTGCACATCCGCCAGCAGCGTCTCCAGCGGCCGCGGCCGCTGATAGAAGCTGCGGAACAGGGTCAGCACCTCTTCCACGGTCAACTTCTCGGGCAGACGCGTCTCCTGCAGGGCCACGCCCAGTCGCTCGCGCAGCCGGCTCTCGTCGTGCGCCCAATCCATGCCCAGCAACTTCACCTCGCCCCCGGTGGGCTGCAGCAGTCCCTCCAGCATCTCCACCGTGGTGGTCTTGCCCGAACCGTTGGGTCCGAGCAGCCCGAAACACTCGCCGCGGCGGATGGAGAGGTCCAGGCCGTCCACCGCCAGCACTGCCCCGGCGCGCTTTCGCCCCGAACCGCGCCCTGCCTCGTAGATCTTGCGCAAGCCCCGGCACAGGACAGCCGGCTCAGCGTCGGGCGAGGACGGGTTCACGCGGGTTGCTATAGCGTGGCGGGCGCGCCCGCGCCAGAGGGCGAAATCAGCCCGCACCGGGGAACGCCGCCGGGATTCAGCCGACCGCTGACGCAGACTCTGTTGCGCGGACAGCTCGGACAGGTAACAATATATATGTGAGGAAGTTCTCAAATCGGCGCGGCCAAGATGTGGCCTTGCTCTATGCCCCCACCGACGATGAGAAGGGTGCGCGTTTCATGCGGGTGCGAAAGGGCGAGCTGCAGACCGGCGAAGTTCGCCCGCTGGCCGAGGGGCAGTCGCTGTGCGGTCGCGAGCTGGTGCGAATGCGGCGGCGCGCGGAACTGCCGATGCTGTTCGACGTCGAAGTGATCCATCCCGCCGAGCGACCTATGCGCGACACGCTCGGGCCGGCACAGGTCGCCTCTGACGAATACCGGCGCAACTGGGAAGATACCTTCGCACCGCATAAGGCAAGCGGCCAGCTCGCCAACTGACGGGTCGCGTCCTCCCACACTGCTGGAGGCCCCTTCCTCCGATAGCGTCAAGTCAGATTAGTGATTCAACGACGTGAGACTGCTCTTCACGGGCGTCCCGATCGCGTTCGGGGTTCCGCTGTAGTCCGCGATGATCTGGGGAAAGCCGCAGCCCCACTCGTCCACAATCCAAGCCCATGATGTCCAGCTCATGCCAGCTCCCTCGAACTTGGTTATGTAGTTCGAGTAGATTGAAGCGTCGCAGGTCGTGGGAGCGACGTAGTTGCTCGAGATGTTCGCGGTACCGAACTCCGTGGCGATGACAGGGAGCGTCTTGGCCGGTGTAAGATATGCGGTATCGCTACTCGAGTCCTTGAACGCGTAGGGGTGAGTTACATAGCCAATCGCGCCCCCAGTTACTGGGTTGGCCACGTAGTAGGATATGTCGTAGGTCCAGTTCGTGCCGCTGACGAGAATCAGATTTTTCGCCCCCTTCGCGCGGATGGCAGTAACCGTATTCTGCATCCAGGTCTTTAGGCCAGCCGAGTCCTCGGTTGGCTCGTTGTAGAGTTCGTAGATGATTCTTCCGTCTTGGAAGAACGGATCCCCCGCAATCGAGGTCCAGAAGTCGGTCATCGCCGAGGTAGGCACACCAGAAGTGTCTGCTGCCGTCCCCCCCGACACATAGTGAAGGTCGAAGATGACGTCCATCCCCTCTTGTAGGATCCAATTGATCACACGCTTGACTTCATTCTGATACGCGCCTCCATTGCAGGTTGCATTTCCGGTCGCGGCGCCCTTCCAAAGCGTGTTCAGCATTCCCAGGCGGATTGCATTGGGTTTCCACGTCTTCATCCGCTTGATGTCCTCACGAGTGATCGAGAATCCGGCACAATCCCATTCCATCGACGGACGCACGAGCCCGCGGATCTTGTACGCCGTACCGTTGCGCATGAACTGGTTGCCCGAGGTCGTCCAGGACACACTCGCGGCGGGAGTGGTCGGTGCTGCCTCCGTCAAGAAATGGACGTCATCGATGTAGCAGTTAAATGCGTTGGCGGATGGCGAACCAGTGCGCGGGCTGAACGGATTCACGTGGATCTGGAACGCCATCAGTTTGCTCTTGTCAACCCCGGAGGTGAATACAGTCCCATTGGGATCCTGCAACACTTCGGAGAAGTAGAGCTTGTAGTAACTCCAATCCTTTGTGACGGCGGCATTCTTGATCCCGTATTGATTGCAGGTGTTCGCCGAGTAGCTGCATGGGCTTGAGATGATGGATGGGTCTACATCGGCATCCTGCGCCGCATCTACCGTCTTGAAAAACGCAAACTGAAGATCGGCATCGCACTTGGCCCAGAACCCAACGCCCGCGTACTTGGATGCATCGTAGGCTAGTTTCTTCTTCGTGGTCGCCGTGCGGGCCATGAAGTCGATACCGAAGCCAGCGTAGGAACCTGAGCCGGCCGCGCCGGGTGAAGAAACTCGAAGCGCGCCCTTGCTGCTGCAAGGTCCATGCTGCGTCGTATCGACTGCGAAGTGATTGGCCGCATTCATTGGGTTCACAATGCTTGGCGTTTGCGTCATGTTGTACTGGTCATTAACGTCGCCAGAGGCGTACGCATACCAAGGTTGCGCGCCAGCACCGCGTCCGTCTTGCACGTACTGATAGAGCGAAGTCGTTTCGAAGTCCGAAATGACATTGATCGCAGGGATGGAGACGGGGCCGTAGACCGGATCCGTACAGCTCAGGGCAGTGGCCGAGGCACTGCTTCCACCCGTCGCGGAGGTCCCGCCGGTGTTCGCGCCGCCACCGCTACCCGCGCCTCCGGCGGCCGTTCCGCCTGTCGCGGAACCGCCGGTACTAGAGGAACCACCTTGATTCGATCCCCCCGTGGCGGAGCCACCAGTATTGGGGGAACCGCCTTGGTTCGATCCGCCCGTGGCGGGCGAGCCGCCCTGCGTCGAGATCCCTCCGCCAGAAGTCGTTCCGCCGGAATTTGGCTTGCCGCCCATGGGGGTGACTCCGCCCTGTGCGGAATTTCCGCCCGTGGATGTTGCGCCACCAGGTTTCGAATTTCCACCGGTGGTCGTTGACTTGTTGTTGCTCGACGTGCATCCGAAAGCCAAAAACACGAAAGAAAACGCAAAGGCCCCTATCACGCGTGGCTTGGAACGATAGGAACTGAGATCTCGCATGATTCGCTCCTGTTCTCTTTGTCCTTCTAGGCTGGAAGGGTGTGGACTGCCCACACTAACCCGCAAGTGGGAGAAATGTGGAAGTCTCCCACACATGAATGCCGCATTGGACCAGCGCCTTTGGACATGATTTTGCCGCATCGAAGAAGGCACCCTTTCGGCAGACCAGCGTAGGCACCCAACTGTGGGCCCGGCCAAAGCAGGCGGCTATCAAGGCGAGGCAAGGGATATGGCCGCGCAAGAGCTGCGATCCCATCGTCTTCCTGCGCGACGCCTCTGCCCGCGGTGACTTACAAATTGGATGGTTGTCGTCCAAGATGCACGACATGTGGGAACGCGCGGCTTCCAGCGATCTCAAGGCGCTGGCCAGCAAGTTCCCCGCGATCCTGCTGCTGGGCGCCCGTCAGGTCGGCAAGTCCAGCGACTGCAGACCGCGATCGCGGATCTCGAGGCGTTTTCGGCCTGGATCATCGACGAGGACGACGGGAGCGACCCCATCGGGCCGAAGACTCGACGCTGCGGGTTCGCGGCCAACCTCGGCTGGCTGCCAACATGAACCACGCCGTGTACGGCGGTCGCATCCGTCTGGGAAAAGGGGCGTCCACGAGTAGGGGAGGAGCCGCACGCCGCTGTTGACGGCATCTCGCGCCCCACGTAGCGTTCGGCGGTCATGTGCCAGACGCTTCACCCGCGCTTCCTCACTCGAGCTGTGCGAGGAGGCTCCCGTGGGATCTTCTTGCTCCCAGCCGTTCTCTTCGTCCTGGCCGCACTTCCCAACGCCGCCCTCGCTGAGCCACAGAGCCTGATCGCAGGCAAGCAACCGGCGCGCAGAGATGGCGTGAGAAACGTGGAGCGCCTGACGGACGGCATCTACAGCGAGGAAGGCGACGAGTGGCTGACCGACGTGACGTCGCGCTTCTCCTCGGCGCGATCCTTCGTTGAATACAATCTCGGCGACGACAGGCCGCTTGCCTGCGCCCTCGTGCAGGCCGACAACAACGATGTGTACTTCCTCTCGGGATCGCAGGACGGGGTGCACTGGCAGTCCCTGTGGCGGGTGGACGCCGAGGGTGGTCCTGGCATGCGGGTGCGCAGCCAGAGGCTGGCGGCCCATGCTCGCTATGTCCGTCTCTCCGCCACCGGGGGTGACGCCCTCTACAGCGTCGGTGAGATCGCCCTCTATGCCCAGTGCCCGGACGTCTGGCCGCCTGCGTTCGTGCGAACCCACGGCGTGCCCGTCGCCCAAACCATAACCATCAAGGTGGTCATTTTCGGAATTCTGGCCGGGATCTTCATCCTGTTTCATCGCCGGAAGGCTGCGCGTGCCACCTACATTCTGCTCCTGGCGGTCTTGGCCGCCGGCTGGATGCTCGCCGCCGATCTGGCGAACGCCTATCCCTTTTTCGATCAAGAACCGCAGCTGCGCGCCCTGGTGGCTGCGCTCGCCGCGCTGGTGGTGATCCGAGAGGCGTTCATCAAGAAATTCGGGGAGCCCCACCGGGCCGTGGTCATGGGCACCCTCGCGCTGTGTGCGGTGACCGCCTTTGGCACCTACTACCACTTCGGGATGCCGCAATTCCTCGACCATGCCAAGGATCGGCGCACCCTGGTGCATACCTGGGACATGCGCCACTACTTCCC
>PMIX01000158.1 GCA_003158395.1 Myxococcales bacterium
TGCTTGTATCGCTTACGCGTCGGCACCCCGCACCTACGTCCGCAGCTAGATAAGACATGCCGCGACCTAGGCGAAGTTGCGCTGCTCTTCTTGACCCTTGCCCACACTCTGGACTGCCTGGGCGACAGCTTCCTTGACAGCATGTTCCGAGCGGCGCTTCCTTGCCCGACGATACTGACTCATGAGTACACCATAGGCGGTCGCTAGGTCGATGAGGCCCTTTCTCTCTATGTCGTCGAAAACTGGCGACCATGTCGAAAGCCGACGAAGACCAGCTCGTGTTTGTGGACACAGACTCCGACTCGATTGGCGTACGCCTTGCCGGATGCTCGCCTTGAAATCGTCAGGATGACCTGGGGCGTTTCGGGTGGATTTCCGGGAACGGTCTGCCCGAATCAGTACGTCTGGCAAACTCCGGTCTGGTCGTTCGGGCCCGGACCTCCAAACACAAGGTAGGGCGTCGTGGTGACGGAGGGACTGGGATTGTTCTGGACCCATCCCCCGTAGCAGACAGACCGCGTAACGCCATTCCACGTGTTGCCGTTTGGGCGCGTAATGGACGTCGCAGGCGACGCTACCTGCCAGGTGCCCGTCCCATCCACGTAGTAGTTGCACGCAGCGAACGCGTTATTGTCAAGCATCAACTTGTCGTTGTTAGGATTAACGTTAGGATTAACGACTATGTAACCACCGATGCCCATCTGGGTGTAGGAATGTGGGGTGCCAACGGGCAGGGTGTCCAAGGAGGAGCCCTCAAAGATCTCCCCGCCGATCTCGATGAAGTTCGACGGTACGGTTCCGTTCTTCAGATTAGTCGCGCTCAGTGGACCGCTACTAAAGGTGAAGTACCCAACCCACGAATTGATTATATACACGTACCAATTACCGTCCGTCCTGTTGCCATAGATTGCGAACACACCGTGGTTGGGAAGGACCTGACTCCGAAAGGTGTATGGTGCCACGCTAATCGTCGTCCCGTAGGTGTATGACGGGTCGGTCTTTGTCCATTGGACTGGTCCCACGTTCGCACACCCGTCGTCGGAACACATGCCGCCGTAGGCGTTCCAACTGGCAGAGATGAACAGGTACGGCGGTAACCCTGCCCATTGTTGGGAATAGGTCTCTTCCCATCCAATTTCGATAGTCTGTAGATCGGCCGGCATGCCTTGGCCAGGCTCCGGACCGTGCCCTACCAACCAGAGCTGCGACAATGAGTGCTCGCTCTTGTAGTACGCATCCTTGTTTTCGTAGTTGAGAGTTGGGTTCTGGAACGATATGTCGGACGACATCCCCCAATTGTTGACATACTGGGCCGCGACTGCGTGGTTGTAGCCGAGATGGTCGCTGGCCTGGGGCAAGCCGCCACTGTGCGCTGCAACTTGGGCCGCTTTCCACTCCGCGACGGTCTCATATCCAGCCAGTTTCGAGATGGATGGCCTTACCTGGCCAAAGGTTCCTGCGGGACAGGCTCGGACGCGGCCGAATGGATCCATCGTTCCATCCTGGGCTGTGTTGGATAGCAGGCCAGGCACAGGAGGCAAAGACGAAGGAGGGATTGTCGTGGGCGGTGACGGCGGCACTGACGGCGGCGGAGAGTCGTCTTGGATGCAGTCGACTGTGTCTTGCCCCGGGACCGGCTGCTTAACGGAGAAGGAGTGTCGGATGCGATCCTTCATGAGGATGTTCTTGTCGAAGTACTGCTGGATCTCTGGGGAGACGACGGGTTGAATGGTTGAAGGTGCGGCCGGGGTCACCAGGGCGTTGGACGACATCGTCGAGGCGGGTGAAGCTGCATCGGGGGTTTGGGCGGCGGCTGGCGTTGACGAGAGAGTTGCCGCTGCAACGAGCCATACGATTGTGCGCATTGGTTGTCCTCACTTTCTTCGGGTTGAGAAGGCCGACAGAGTTTGTGATGAATATGCGGGCCTAGGAACTTCCTTGATTGGCTTCGGAGTCCGCGAGAGTCGTGATGCCAACTGACACTACTTGTGGCGGCACTTGCCAGAGGAGCGTCTGAGAGGCGCGCGGTCTTTGTCTTCTTGCCGGCGAAATACACAGGGCGGGTGAGATCTGGTCCGATTCGTGACGAGCCAACGAAGAGGCGGGGATGTTCGTTTGATCTGCCGTCGTGAGTGATGGCATCAATACAAGGCGCGGTGCGGCCAGTTGGCGCAGTGCCCCCCCCGTGACCTCCGTTCCGTGCCGCCATTTCATCCGCGCCTCTCAACTGTGGTTCGGATCGACTTCCTTCCCTCGCCGGAGTGAAATCGAGCGCCCCTCCGGACCCTGAGCGTACTATTTTGCACTTTAGACAGCTATGTTTGGGGGTCAATAGTAGGTTTGTCGAGCATGCCCCCAGGCAACGATACGCGGACTGCTTCCGTGGTAGCCCAGCTGTGAACTCCGGCCGGGCAGAGTCGAACCCTCGACCTCCGCCGGGAGTTCCATCAGAGCCTCGACAGGGCCGGGATCTCCGCAACCACCCCTTTCAAGGTCTTGTTTCCTGCCCGCACGCCGATGTAGGTGGGGTCGCAAATAGGGGGCGAGACGGCAGGAAATTGGACAGGAGTCCCCGTGTCCTTCCGGTGGGCCTGCACAGCTGTCGGATAGCGCACAGCGCCTGATTGTCAGCCCGGCCTAGCCCAACTTCCACACGCGCGGCGAATCAATCGAGTGATGTTGCGGGATTAGCTTGGGCTTGGGCGACATGGTCGGCCTGAGGGTGCGCACGGGCTTGACGATGTCGTAGTGTCGTAGGGGATGCCCAGCAGATTGTAGAGTTTCCTGTGAGTGGCCGCCGCTCGACGTAGTCCGCATCGCGATCCCGCTGCTCAGCTACTTCGTGGCTGGATGCCAACGGGAACCCAACCGACGCAGGCGGTTGCCCTGATTGCCTGACGGACCGCAGGATTCCTCTCTGTTTCTGTTTGTTTCTTGTGAAGCACCGGCAGCAGCATTAACGTAGCCCCCAGCGTGAGTGACCCATGTTCGTCCCGACGTGCAACATGTCAACAGGTGTCGTATCCCTCTTCCCAGCCGGTTTGCTGGTGCTGGCATGTAGCAGCTCTGGTCTCAAGAGCAGTTCAGGTGATGGAGGAGCGGCAAGAGCGGGCCAGGCAGGCAGCACCATCAGCAGCGGAACCACCGGACGTGCCAGCATAGGTGGTGCCGGTGGCATGGTTGGTTCCGGTGGTTCGAACGGGGATAGTGGAACTGCTGGCAGCTCTGGAACCGGTGGCCAGACTGGTTCTCTTCCCGTATGCGCATCGATTCGCATGTGCGCCCCAACCGACCAGCAGGTAAATGGCTCGTGCCCAGCAGCGCGTGAGTGCTATTCCTTTCAACAGTATTGTTTCGACGCAACGACCGTGTGCATGCTGCCTGAAGGTGTGCACTGCAGGGATCTGTCGTGCAATACTGGCGATACACCGACAACGTCGGATGATGAAGACTGTCGGCAGCAGCCAAATGCCTGTTACACCAAGCAGCTATGTAAACGATCGATTTGGTGCAGATATGGGGCAGATGGCGTGGATTCCGGTGTCGCAGATACGGGCACAGATGCCAGAACGATACGCCCCTGTGGAAATGGCGTACTGGACCCAGGTGAGGAATGCGATGACGGCAACACGAACAATGGTGATGGCTGCAATGCCATCTGTCAGATCGAAGCCGGCTGGCAGTGTCCAACCCCAGGGCAGGCGTGCGTACCCTGTGGCACCGACATAGCGAATGGTTGTGATGCGGGCGCGATAGGCTATTGTGGTGATGGCATTATCCAGACGAATCTGGGCGAGGAGTGTGACTTCGGCAGCCTGAATGGTGTGCAATTGGATGCCAACGGGAACCCAACGGACGCAGGCGGTTGCCATTCTTGCAGCACGGGTTGCAAGGTTCCTTCCTGTTTCTTGTGAAGGATGTGCAGGGATGCCCGTTGCGTTCACCCCGGGGAGGAGAGCCGCGCGCTGGATGCCGTAGCGGGCGCGCGCTAGGTCGACGTTCAGTGCGGCCACCCGCAGGTCGCGGTTGTTGGCCAGGGCGAGCTTCACCAGTGCCTGCAGCCCGGCGGAGCCACTGGAACCAGGCTCGCTTCACTTCCTGCTGCACCAGCAACAGACAACGAAAGTTGCCGCTGACGCCGAAGCAGTTGTAGTGCCCCTGGATGCGTCGGCAGAGCGCTTCGTGTTGCACCTTGACCTGTGGTTCGCCAAGTGCTTATCCGTGGAGCGGAGTTCCCGTCGGTGACGACGAAGGAGCAGCCAAACAAGGTGAAGACCGTACTCCGCGGTCCGTAGCGCAACCAAAGCTTCATCGACCGTTACCGCGACGCACGGGCTGACCACCTGGCCGGCCGCAAGGCCATCTTTCCGAGTCGGCGTCGGCCAGTCTCTTCCACGGCCAGCGTGATCTCCAGGTGGTCGGCCGGCAAAGCGTCCGGGAAGCGGTCGGCCCATTCGATGGCGGTGGCCGCGCGATCGTAGGCTTCCTCGATGCCCAGCTCGGGCAGCTCGGCGCGCGTGCGGAGGCGATAGAAATCGACGTGCACGAAGGGCGTGCGGCCCGGATGTTCGTTGACCAGGGCAAAGCTCGGGCTCGCCACATGGCGGTCAGCAGCCCGGCGTCGACATGGTGCAAGCCGTGCGCGAGCGCCTGGTCGGAAAGCCGGTGCCGCCGGTACGGGTGGGGACGTAGGGCGGGAGGCAGGCGGGAGGCGGAGGGCGGGCCCGCGTCGACTTGCTCAACTAAGGCCGAAAGCCAGCCGCCCACGCACACCGGCCGCTGTCGTCCGCCTTGCCACGGTCGCTGCCGCGCGTGCCCCCCGCGCACCCTGTGCCGGCAGTGTCGGATCCGCCCGCTGCAAAGACCGCGCCCTGTGTGCTGACGTCGCCCTCCGCAGGAGCCGCACGCAACCACGGCTGGGCCTTGCCGACAACTCTGAGCGGTGGACTGTCCGGGGCAAGTGGCCACGTCTGGGGAGGGTGCCCGGGTCGCACGCCCTGGCGCCGGGGGCTTCGTCTACTCCCGCCGGCGGCCCGAACTTGGCACCCTGCACCGGGTGGTGCGCGAGAACCTGCGAACGCTCTACGCTGCCGCCCAGGACGGCTTCGCAGGGGCCGCATTACCGCCGTTCGTGCGGCAGGAACTCGAGGGCTATCTTGATTGTGGCCTGCTTTTGCACGGCTTCGCCCACTTGGAATGCGAAGACTGCCACGAGCATCTTCTGGTGGCTTTCTCGTGCAGGTCCAGGTCGTTCTGGTGAGGTGGGCGCCCAGCGCCTTGCCGGCTTTCGCCGGCAGGTTTCCGGGCGCCCCCTTCCCGAACCGGGCGTGCACCTTTCGTTATGCACCCGGCTCTCCATGATGGACGGCGAAGAGAGGAGGACGCGCCCAGGCCAGCCGGTATGGCTCGACCCGAGTGCGGCCGGTGACAAACAACGTGACACCTTGGTGGTGCCACTGTCCTCGGCGGGTCCCAGGCTCCTTCGAGGGTGGGTACAGTGCCTTCAACCTTTTCACTGACGTGTGTGGGTGTTTCTTACGTAGCCAGCAAAATACGGTCCACCACGCGTAGGAGTCAATCGAGCACATGACCCGCTTGGCACCCCATGCATGGCGATAGAAGGCACTCCAACCTCGTAGAAGCCAGTTCAGTTCGCGGAGCAAATCGTGCAGGCTCTGCCAGGCACGATTGTGTCGGCACAGTCGTTTGATCCGCTCGCGCAACCGGTGGCTGCGCTCCTTCGGGATCAGCGTCACGCACGCCATCCGCTTGAAACCGCGGCTGTGACGTACGCATACGTGGTGCCCCAGGAAGGCGAAGGTCTTTGTCACCGGGGTGACGAGAGTCTTCGTCTCCGAGAGGTCCAGTCCCAATTGCTGCTTAAGGAGCACAGCCACGGCAGCCTTCTCCTTCTCCGCGTCGAGCCTTGCCCTTTCGTGCTGCTGTGGGCCGGGCGAGGCCCCGACGAGGAGAAGAAAATCATCCGCGTACCGAATGGGAACCACGACGGTCCGCCCACGGACCGAGTCAGTTCGGCGGGCATCCTTAGCCCGCTGCCCCGGCGGCGAAGCATCCCACCGCGTGGGTGGAATGCGACGAGGCCAGACATGCCGCTCGTATCGTTCCTCGATGATGCTGAGGGCGATATTCGCGAGCAAGGGAGAGAGGATTCCGCCCTGAGGCGTGCCCGCGTCGCTGCGGAGGAAGGTTCCCTCCGAGAGAACGCCGGCCTTGAGAAACGCGACGACTAAACGGTTCACTTTGGGGTCGATGACCCTGCGGCGTACCCGCTCCATCAAACCATGATGGTCGATGTTGTCGAAGCATCCCTTGATGTCCCCTTCCACAATCCATTGATACGGAAGCCGCAGCTCTTGACCTTGTTTGTGGCTCTTGGGACGGAGGAACACCCGAAGATGCTCCAGCGCTCCGTGAACCGACTTGCCAGGTCGAAAGCCGTACGAGACGGGAAAGAAGTCCGCCTCGAATATCGGCTCAAGGATGTTCTTGAGTGCTGCCTGAACGACCCTGTCCTTTACGGTGGGGATTCCCAGAGGGCGAAACTTCCCTGGGGCGCCGATCTTCGGGATGAGGACTCGCCGCACCGGCGATGGCCGGTATGCGCCAGAGCGAAGCTCAGTGCGCAATTCTGCGATGAATTCCTCCGCCCGCTTCGCCACCTTTCCCACCGTGATGCCGTCCACGCCTGACGTTCGACGGCCGCGGTTGCCCGCGACACGCACGAGAGCCACTCGCAGATTGCGCGGGTCGGTAACCAACCCCCACAATTTGCAGAAGACGTAGTCGACTTGTTCCTCACTTCGTTTGTACAGCTTCCGTTGCACGACCCGGAGCCAGTCCCAGTCGGGTCTGGGCGCCACATACATGGCTTTCCCCAGCGGCTTCGCAGCTGTACCCATCACTGCCTCCCTTCGCCATGTGCGCGGCTTTCCCGCGCTCGGACTACTACGGAGGCTCCGCCCCCCGTTCGAGACGTCGCCGGACCTGACGGCTTGCCGGACTTCGCAGGTCCGGCGCTCGAATCGAGGTTCCCATGTTCAAAGGAGAGACCCTTGGTGCGGTAGGTGGACGGCTCTACCCCTGGCAGCACGGACCGCACGCCAAATCGGGACGTGGCGGCGGCGTGCCCATGTCGGGCACACCCAGTCATGCTGATGTAGCGACCGAGCGCTGGCTGCGTTTCTCGCATTGCGAGTTCATGCTCCATACAGAGGATTCCATCACCGTCTTCAACTCGCGGGTTGCGCCCGCTTGCTTCACCCTGGCACCTTCGGTAACCCGCCTTGGAGCCGAAGCTCCTCTGCGGGCATTTCAGACCGCTCGGCTATTGCAGGCCACCGGTTCAGTCCCGGTGACGTTCGCGGTCCCCTTCT
>PMIX01000282.1 GCA_003158395.1 Myxococcales bacterium
CGCCACCGCCACCGCCACCGCCCGGGGCCAGGTGAGGCCAGCGGGCGTGGACGCCCGCCGCTTGCCGTGACCTCACGCGCCCTCATATAGTGTCCGGCAATGCGAGGACCTCTTCTCTCCGGGCTTTTGGGCAGTGCGGCCACCCTTGAGCGCGTCTGTCGCTTGTTGCAGGGACACCAGCCCACGGTGGTACTCAGCGCACTCTGGCTGGCCGAGGCATTGGCCAGCAGCTTCCCGGTACTCGCACTCGTCGAAGAGGAGAAGAGGTCGGCGGCCCTGCGTGCGGTCAGGCGCGCACGCAAGTCGGCCTATCCGCTGCTAGTCGTCTCAGCAGCAGAAGACGTGCCGCTTGGACGCGGGGCGGTCGGTGCCATCCTGGTCGAGAACCTGATGGACGTGAAAGACCAGGCCGCGGCCGAGGACCTCTTGGTGGGCTTGCTTCCGGCACTGCGGCCGGACGGGGTGGTGGTGTCCTTGGACGCGACCAAGCACCAGGAAACCGAGGCGCGACTGGCCGGCCTGTTCCTGGCGGCTACGCTGACCGGCATTGCGCAGGTTCGTCCGCGCGAAGGTGCGTTGCTGACCATCGGGTCAGCGCCACCGCTGACGGTGATGGCGGTAAGAGCGGTGCGGCCGCTGGCCGTGCCAGGCGAACTGCGTGAATGATCCGCCGCCGTCGCCGGTCCCTTCTTTCAGCGGCATGCGCCGGACACTGCTGGCCTTCACCCTGTCCCTAGCCGTACACGTCGCCTTCGTGATCGGCGCGGTGGCACTCGCGGCTTGGCGCGGGTTCACGCTGGTGCCGCCGGTTCGGTTGGCAGCGATCGCGATCGATGTCCAAGATTTGCCCTTGGGAGGCGGCCGTTCGACCAGGGTGAAACCCGAGGAAAGAGGCCCACCGCATCCGGTCCGTCGACCCAAGGCAGCTCGCCCACGCACAGCACATGCGGGTGTGGCGGTCATGCTCGCGCCTGACGCCGGTGCTGCCGACGCCCCTGCCCAGGCCGGCCAGCCCACGCCCGATGCAGGTCACGAAGCAGACAGCGGTCGCCGGCGGCCTGGAGATCTGCGCGACTACGGCCCCGAAGGCTCGCGCCTCACGGCGTTGCTTCGTCTGGATCGATTGCGCGCCTCGTCCTTCAGCTCCAGCACGGTGGAAGCCATTGATCAACTTCTTCTGCTACTGCCCGATCGGCGCCGGCTGCTGGACGGAACTGGTCTGGATCTCTATCGCGACTTCGATGCCTTGCTCATCGCCACGCCCGAGCCGCGGAATGACAAAGTCACCTTCCTTGCTGTCCGGCACCATATCAAGGACGCCACCCTCCAGGCCGCGCTAGACCGCGGCGCCGCTGCCACTGGCCACACAATCGAATGGCGTGCGGAGGACGGCCGGCCGGTGGGCGTGCGGAGGCCGCGCGCCGGAGTACCCGGCGGGACCGCGGGTCTCGACCTGGATGACCGCATCTACGTGTTGCCCCAACCATCTTTGGCCGTGATGGCGCCCCCGGCCTATGCCGAACGGTTGCTGGGGCGGCCCGCGCGCAAGCCCGCGGGCGTCCGCCAGGCCGCCGGCGACGCGGGGATCATCGATGGCGACAGAGCGGATGCCAGTCTTGTGCCCCCTGGCAAGAGTCACGCGCGTATCACCTGGCGCGAGCTTGTTGCTCGTATCGACGCCGAAGACAGTGCCCTGCCCGATGATGCGGTTTTCATGATCACGGCCGTCAATCTCCTTGTCCTGCCCGGACCGTCGCCGGTTGTTCCTGGGACGCGTGGTGCGGTCGACGACGACGTGCGCGCCACGGGGCCGTACGGGCCAACGCCGCAGGCGCTCACCCTGGTGGCCGGCATCGATCCAGAACCCTACTTGGAGCTGGTGGGCGAGTTTGAAAGCGAGTCGGAGGCGCGGGCGTCAGAGCGCAGCTTCCCGTCGTGGAAGCGCCGCCTCATGCTGAACCCGGTGCTGCTTCTGGCTGGGTTTTCTCCCCTGGTCGATCGCGCCGAGCTATCTCGTGAAGACAAGACCCTGTTTGTGCGGGCGAGTACCACGGCGGAGGAGCTACAGCGCCTCTTGGCGGTGGCTACCAACCTGGCTCGCAGCGTGGTCGGCCGTCCTCGCTGAGGACCGTCCCAGCACCTACGGAAATCAGTGACTGCGGGAATGCTTGTTGGGCCGACGCGATAGGTCAGCTTTGTTGGTGCGCTGGGCGGCCAGGAGCAGCGGAAACACCGTGCGCAACACCACATTGGGCCGGCCATCGGTGACTCTCAACTTGTACATCTGTTCCTCCGCGCAGGAGGCCGCGACAGGATTGATGGGCCCCTGCGAGACGAAGCCCACCGAGCCGATGGTGCCCGCCGGCTCGACGTAGGCGATGGCTTCCACACGCTGGGGCCCCAAGGCTCCACAAGTTGAAAAATCGCCCGTCGAAGCCACTCGAATGGCCACGTTGTCGGGCTTCCAGTCGAGGACGCGTATCTCACCGGTCGATCGGAAACGCAGGGAGTACTCAAAATCAGTTCCGCGGTTGCCCTCAGGTGGAGGGAACACGATGCGCCTGCCAGCGTCAATCAGGCAGCGCTCGACAGGGTAGTTGCCCAGCTCGTTCCTGATGACGTGAATGTCGGAAACTGATCCGCTGGCCTCGACCACAAAGCGGAGAACGATCCGGCCTGACAGGTACCTGCGTGCATCTCCGGCGCGTTCGAAGCAATCGGCCAGGGCGGGTACATGGGGCGCCATCGTCCTGTCCACCACGCGCTCGTCGAGCACGCCAATGGACATCTGCAGGTCCATCGCCTTGTCGTCTCCGGCCACCCCAGCGCCTGTTGTCCATCGCCGGGAACGCGAGCTGCTCGGCAGGCGCGACCCTCTGGTTTCTGGCTCGGACGCGCAGCCAGTGGCGAGCGCAACCAAGGCGCAAGCGACTGCCAAAGTTTCTACTCGCATGTTTCGTGAGCTATTGTACATTTATTTTGCCGGGAGTCTATCGGTCTTTCGAGTCGTTCCTGTAGGCTCCAGTTCTTTGGCGGGCATTTCCTTCGTCCCGGTTCCGGGTGGGCGAGCTTACGCGGGCGGACATGAGAAAAACCAGCCTGGTCGGGACCAAGGCTAAGTATTTGAGGATCTGTCGGGGGAAAGTCGTCCAAAATTCCCGATTGGTCCTCTTTTTCGAGAGTCCACGACCGCAAACAGGCGCAAATTGCGCAAAATTCACGCGTCTCGCCGAACGCGACGCGCTGAAATCTGAAAAATGCTCCTAGACCTGGGCAGGATGCGTCAATCCCTCGACGCTTCAGTACTGCGGCTCGAACTTGAACTCGTACTGAACGTCGCCACCCTTATCCAGCCTCGGATATTCATAATCCCGCAACACACCAACCAGGCAGTTCTCAACCTCGGGGCTCTTTAGCGTGCTCCCCGCCACGCGCGGCTTGCCGTGTCCTGCCGTGTCGATGGTGATGATAACTTTCACATTTCCCTTGAACTCCCGGGTGTGCTTTTCGTTGAGCACGTCCTGGTAGCAGCGGCGCGCCGAGGAGTCGCGCTCCTGCAAGAGCAGCTTGATCTCCGCCTCCTTGTCCGGTGGTACGCCCCCGGTGTCAATGACCATCTGGGTGTCGTCCCGCACGATCACGGGACGCGGGCCGTTTTCCGTGTCCCGGGGAATTGAGGTAGCCGAGGCGCAAGCCCCGAGGACAAGACCGATTCCAATCGCGAACAAAATCTGGGTCGTCTTCATCTCATGGCCCTCCGCGTGGCAGGGGTTCGGGAGAACAACGACTGCGGTCTTAATCCGACCGCAGCGCGGAAGCAATAGTCAGGCGCTGGATTAAGATAGGGGGTAGTCCTGCGGAAGGGAGTCTTCGCACCCCATGAGCAGTCCGCTCCACACGTTCTTCGCCACCGCCTTCGTCGAAAACTTTCCGCTCAAGGAGATGGCGGCGCACTACCCGGATGCCACTCGGACGCCACGCGAGCTGTGGTTCTCGCCGGCCTCTGGCGGCACGGTCTTCATATATCCCTTCGGAGCTTTGGTCTTCTACGACGTAGATTCGGGGACGCGCGAGAGCGAGCTGGCCCGTCTACACCGCATCCGTCCGAACCTGACCACCGCCCAGGTGATGGATGAGGAATTCACGGTGCGCGAGGATCCCGGTGCGCGGCCCGACGTGGTCAACGGCGTGTTGACGCTTGATCGGCTGACCCTCGAGCGCGCCAGCGTGGTGGCGCTTACCGTGGCCCAAAGCGCGGCCATGGACTACTACGATCGCATCGTCGACCAGATGTTCAGTGATACCGACAAGCTGGTGGAACGGCTAGAGAAGCTGGGCACGGTACCCTTGCGGACCAGGCACCTGCACAAGTTCATCGGCGCAGCCCTCGGAACGCGCAACGAGGTGCTCTCGATCCTGCACCTGCTCGACAAGCCGGAAGCCATCTGGGACGATCCGGGAGCAGACCACATCTACGGTGAGCTGCGTGCGGAGTTCGACCTGGTCGATCGCTACCAGGCCCTTGAACTCAAACTCCGCAGCGTGCAGGACGCGCTGGAGCTCATCACCGACGTGGCGCGCGACCGCCGCCTGGTGCTGCTGGAGGCGGCCATCGTGTTGCTCATTGTCTTCGAGATCGTGCTGAGTCTGATCCGGCATTAGCGAGACGCCCGACGTACGGGTTGTTCTCGCGCTCCTCACCGATGGTGGTTTCAGGGCCGTGGCCAGCAACAACCACGGTTTCGTCGGGTAGCGCAAAAAGGGTGTCTCGGATCGAGCGCAGGATTTGCCTGAAGGATCCGCCCGGGAAGTCCGTGCGGCCGATGCCGCCGGCGAACAGGGTGTCGCCGGCCAGCAAGAGCGGCGGGCCCGATGCTGGTTCGATGAACAGGCCGACCGAGCCGGGGGTGTGTCCCGGCGTGTGCAGCACCCGAGCCTGGAGCTGACCGAAACGCAGCGTTTCACCGCCGGCAAGGATCTGAGCTGGCTCGGGCGGCTCCTCGGCGACCAGATCGAAAGCGCGCGCCTGGCGCACCAAGCCCCGATACAGGCCCAAATCACCGCCGTGAATGGACACCGGGGCGCCCGTCGCCGCCGCCACTTCGCGCGTGCCGAGGATGTGATCGAAGTGTCCGTGCGTGTGCACGATCCCCACTGCCCGCGCCCCCATCTTGGCAAGCAGAGCCAGGATTCTCCCCGCATCGCCGCCCGGATCGACGATCAGGGCCTCGTGCGTGGCAGGACAAACGACAACCGTGCAGTTGCATCCCAGGGGCCCCACGGCAAGGCTGTTGCGAAGCATGGACCAAGGTTGTCACGCACAACTTGAAAGTCTACGAGCAGCCGGTGGTGGTGCCGCAGTTGATACACTTGTGGCAGCTTCCGTTGGGCACCGTGATCGAGCCGCACTCGGGGCAAGTGGGCGCGTCGCTGCGCACCAGGAAACCGTACATCTCACTTCCGTTGTGGCCGTTGCCGTTCTTGCCGTTGTGGCCGTTGCTGCTCTCGGCCGACGGGGACGCGGTCTCTGCCCCCACGGTCGGCGTCGCGGCCGGTTTGGCGGGGGCAGGCGCCTCGCCCGCCGGCCGGCTCTCCCCCAGGTCCTCCTGAGCTGATTCGTTTCGCACGAACTTGGAACCCAGCCAGCGGAAGAGGTAATCCATGATCGACGAGGCCCGGGGCAGCGCCGGATTGCCCGTGAAGCCCGATGGCTCGAAGCGCGTGCGCGAGAACTTGTCCACAAATAGCTTGAGGGGCACACCGTACTGCAGGGCCAACGAAATGGCCGTCGCAAAACTGTCCATGAGCCCCGAGATGGTCGAGCCCTCTTTGGCCATGCGCACAAAGATCTCGCCGGGCTCGCCGTTTTCGTAGAGGCCCACGTGGATGTAACCTTCGTGCCCCGCCACCGAGAACTTGTGCGTCACCGAGCGCCTTTCATCGGGCAGCTTGCGCCGGACGATATTGGGCGGTCCCGCCAGCTGTGCCGCCGTCCGCTGGGCGCCCGGATCGGTCTTGCTGGTGGTGACCGGTTGGGTGCGTTTGCAGCCCTCGCGGTAGAGGGCGATGGCCTTCAGCCCCGCCTTCCAGGCCTCCATGTAGGCCGTCTCGAGTTCCTCCACGCTCGCGTCCGCGGGCTGGTTCACCGTCTTGGAGATGGCGCCCGAGATGAACGGCTGGGCAGCCGCCATCATGCGGATGTGACCCATGGCACTGATCGAGCGCGTGCCATTGGCCGCGCGGAAGGCGCAATCAAAGACCGGCAGATGGGCGCAGTCCAAGCCGGGCGCGCCCTCGATGGTCTCCTCGCGGTCCACGTAGTCAGCGATGGCTTTGCGCTGGCTTTCGTCGTAACCAAGACGTTGCAGCGCCTCGTCGACCGTGTTGTTGACGATCTTGATGGTTCCGCCGCCCACCAGCCGTTTGTACTTGATGAGCGCAATGTCGGGCTCGATGCCGGTGGTGNNTCCATCATGAAACCGATGGTGCCCGTGGGCGCCAGCACGCTAGCCTGGGCGTTGCGGAAGCCGTGCTCAGTCCCCAGACGAATCGTGTCGTCCCACGCCTCACAGGCTGCGGTCGTCAGATCCTTGGGCACAAGAGCAGCATCGATCTTGTCTACGTGGTAGCGATGCTTCTTCATCACGGCCAGAAAGGGCTGCTCGTTTTCGGCGTAGCCGGGGAAGGGGCCAGTCACGTCGCGTGAGATGGTCGCGCTGGTGCGATAGGCCCAGCCGGTCATGAGGGCCGTGACTGCGCCGCACCAGGCACGTGCGGTCGCCGAATCGTAGGGCAGGCCGAGCGACATGATGAGCGAGCCGAGGTTCGCGTAGCCCAGGCCGAGCGGCCGGAAGCGCAGCGAGTTGGCCCCGATCTCCGGCGTCGGGTAGCGCGCGTTGCCCACGATAATCTCCTGCGCCAAGATGGTGATCTCGATCGCGTGCTTGAAAGCCTCGGTTGCGAAGGTGCCATCGGGCCGCAAGTACTTGCGCAGGTTCAGCGATGCGAGGTTGCAGGCCGAGTTGTCCAGGAACATGTACTCGGAGCAGGGATTCGAGGCGTTGATGCGCGCCGTGTTCGGGCAGGTGTGCCAGGCGTTGATCGTGGTGTCGAACTGCAGGCCGGGGTCGCCGCAGTCCCACGCCGCTTGCGCGATCGTGCGCCAAAGCTCCCGCGCCTTGTAGGTGGTCACCGTCCGTCCGCCCAGCACCGCCCGCGTGGACCACTCGCGGTCTTTCTGTACNNTTATAGGCCTCACCGTCGAACGAGCCATCGTAGCCCGCATCGATGAGCGTCCACGCCTTCTTCTCTTCCTTGGCCTTGCAGCGGATGAACTCCTCGATGTCCGGGTGATCGATGTTGAGAATCACCATCTTGGCCGCGCGTCGGGTCTTGCCGCCCGACTTGATCACGCCCGCGAACGCATCGAAGCCCTTCATGAAGCTGACCGGGCCCGACGCCGTGCCGCCGCCGTGGAGTAGTTCCCTAGAAGAGCGGATGGGTGACAGATTCGTACCGGTGCCCGAGCCGTACTTGAACAGCATGCCCTCGGTCTTGGCCAGACCCAGGATGGACTCCATGGTGTCTTCGACGCTGTTGATGAAGCAGGCTGAGCACTGTGGCTCTGCCTCGATACCCACGTTGAACCAGACAGGCGAGTTGAAGGACATCTTCTGCTCGACCAGCAGGTGCTTCAGCTCGGCGCGGTAGTTGTCCGCCGAAGCCTGGTCCGCGAAGTACCCGTCCTGCATACCCCATCGGGTGATGGTGTCGGCCACGCGGTCGATGAGCTGGCGCACGGAGCTCTCGCGCCCGGGTGAGCCCAACTGGCCACGGAAATACTTTTGCACGACCACGTTGGTTGCGGTCTGGCTCCAGCCACTTGGCACCTCGACGTCGCGCTGCTCGAATACCACCTTGCCGCCTTCGCCTATGATGCTGGCCGTGCGCTGCTCCCAGATGACGCCCGCGTAGCCATCGTCGCCGGCCCGGGTGAAGGATCGTTCGATCCGTATCCCAGGCGCCGGCTTGCGGCTCTTGCCGCGACTGGCGCGGACATCTTTGGCAGGCGCTGGGCCTGGGATTGAGAACTCAAGCCCATTGGGCCGAGGGTTCCGTTGGCGTCGGCTATCTTGCTTTTCAAGCATCAGCACTCCTCCTCCGCGCGACTTCGTCTCGGCCTCAAGGCCGCCGATCCGGGTTTGCTGTCTGCGCTCTTGCTCTCACCTTTGTGACCCAAAGAATTACCAAGCCACCAACCAGCAGAGCCTGCGAGCGCTCGCTAGCCCTGTGCGGCTGACGGGAGAGATTAGTGTCGCCATTCGGCCCCTATGTCAACAAAAAACACAACATATAGTGCTATACTACAGTTGGATACACTACATATTGTGTGTTGATAGTCTGTGGTTTTCATCCGGATTCGCCTTTCCATCCGGCCACTTCTGGCCAGGCAGAGGGCTGTGGAAAGAAATGACCATACGTTACATTATGTCTCCCATGGTGATCCGCGATGACCCGCAAACTATCGACCCGCGTCCTTCTCATCTAAGATCGCTGTGTGATCTGGCTCGAAGGCGTTTCCTATCTGCGCGCAGGCGGCCGGGCTCTCGAAGATGTGACGCTGGGAGTGTCTGGCGGCGAGTTGGTCGTTGTGCAGGGGCCGACGGGTTCCGGCAAGAGTTCCCTGCTGGCGGTGGCGGCCGGAGCGCGAGCGCCGGACTCGGGCGCTGTATGGATCGCTGAGCGCAATATCGCCGGCCTGCAGGCATCGTCGTTGCCCTATGTTCGCCGCAACGTAGGCTATCTGCCGCCTGATCCCTTGCTGATCCCGGACGAAACCGCTCTCGAGAATGTCATGTTGGCCCTTGCCGTTCGCGGCGAACCGATCGAGGCGGCCGAGGGAGATGCGCGCGAAACTCTGGCCATGGTGGCTGATTCGGCCTGGGAGGGACGCCTGGCCCGGTCCTTGTCCACGGGCCAGCAGCGCTTGGTCGCGCTAGCACGCGCCTTGGTGGGGCCTCCGCCGCTGGTCGTGCTGGACGAGCCGGCGTCGGGAATGGGTGGCGACGACCGAGAAGGCATCGCCCGCGCACTGGTCTGGGCTCGCGAGCGGGGCTGTGCCGTCCTTTGCGCCACTTCCGATCCCAGCTTCGCTCAGATATTGGTGGATACGGGCGGCAGGCGGGTCTACCTGGAAGGTGGCCGCATCGCCGGCGGGCCAGCCATTGGTCTCGTGCCCACATGCTCTCCCGAGCCCGAAAACGCCAATTCTCCCGAAGCGATTCGGCTGTCTGGCCGCCGCTCGTCGGGCGAGGAGTCGTCGTGACCGTGGCCTGGATTCTGCGCCGGGCTCGGCGGCAAGTCGCGTCTCAGCGCCGCGCCCTCTGGGCCGCGGTTGGCTCGTTTTTGGTCCTGGGTCTCGTCAGTGGCGCAACCGTTTTGGGTCTGCGCGTCACGCGAGCCTGGATGGGTACCGTGGGCCAGGGTGTGCACGTGATCGCCTTCCTGCGGGACGAGATGGAAGCGGACCAGGCTATTCAGCTGGCCAACGCCCTGAGACAGCGGCCGGGCGTGGCTCGCGTGCGCTTGGTCGAGCCGGCCGAAGCTCTCGCACGGTTGCGAGATGCGGTGCGGTCGTCGCCTGCCACGGGCACGTGGCTGAAAGATCTCGAACCCGGCTACTTCCCGCGTTCGATCGAAGTCGCATTGGCGGCTTCGGCGGACCTGCCGCAGCGGGCAGCGCAGCTCTCGCGACGCCTGCGTGGGCTGGCAGGGGTGGCAGACGTGGATGCCATGACAAATGGCGTGGCTCGCCTTGGTGCATGGGTTCGCTTCGGCCAAGGCCTGGGCTGGGCCGTGGTACTGGCCGCGGGCATCGCGGCCCTCTCGTTTCTGGTCAGTACGGTTCTTCGTGGGAGGGAAGCCCGTGGGCGCCAGGCGCAGGTTCTCGTGATTCTCGGCGAAACTTCGACGAACATCCGTCTGCCCGCAAACATCACGCTCGCCGCGGCGGGGCTGACGGGTGTGCTCGCCGCGCTGTTGGTGCTGCGCCTCGCTTGGCCCGCACTCCTCGCGGCAGTTGAAGGTGCGCTCGGCATCATGCCGACGCCAGCCGGGTTCTTCCTTGGTTTCTGGGAGTCCGCCATCGCTCTCTTGGCTGCTCCCATGCTCGGTTGGGGGCTCGGCTACCTCTCCACTCCTGTGCCTGGTTGGGTCGATGCGTAGCATAATCCTTTGGTTGCTCGTGCCAGCCACGGTCTCGTGGGCGGAACCAGTCGAGGAGGGTGGAAAGCTCTCCCAACGCCTCGTTACGCGACGGGAAGTACTGGAAGGCCAGAAAGCTGGGGCCGAAGCCAGGGTGCGCGAGCAGGCGCACCTGGCCTACCGGCTGGTGCGCCGGCGCGAGCTGGGCTTCGTGACTAGCCCGGAGTCACGACGGGACGACGCGGAAGCGGCTGCTCTGGCACTGGCTTCACTTGGGAAGGGTCTTGCTGAAACTCGCATCCTAGTTGATGAGCTTGAGTATGTGCGTGCCGAACGCGTGGCACTCGACCGGGCATGCAGCCAACGGACGGACGCACCTGTAGATACGGGCGAATCCCTCCGCCGCTTTGCCCGCCCTGTGCGCGGGGCCATGGTGGGCAAGCCTGGCATCCGTCGCGACGCCCCCACGGGTACCGAGTTGCGTCGCGAGGGAATCGAGCTACTGGCCCGACTAAACGAACCCGTGCGGGCTGTGGCTGCCGGCGTGATCCGCCGCGTGGAAACCGTGCCCCAAGGCGGCTACGTTGTGGTGACACAGCATCCGGCGAGATGGGTCAGCGTCTTGTCGGGCCTGCGCGGAGTGGCGGTTGCTCCTGGCGAGGCAGTCGAGGCGGGACAGGCTCTCGGAATGGCCGGTCGGAACCTGGATGGCGCCGCCGTGATCTCACTCGAGTTGTGGCGCAACCGCCAACCGGTTGACCCTCGTGGCGCGCTCCCTGGCCTGGCGGGACGCTAGTCTTTCTACGCCTTGGCCAACCGGCCGGCGTTGCGCAGCTCTTCGATGCCGGCCATGAATTGGAGCTGCTCGATGTGCTCGGCCAAGGCGGGTGAGGCGTGCAGGTACGCATGCCACGCCGCTGCGGCAAAGGCGTCGGGAGGCACGCCGTACTCCGAGGCCAGCTTGGCAGCCCGCGCAAGATGCCGGTCGAGTCTGCTCGCCAATTGGATCCTGTTGGCAGCCTCTCGTTCTGGCGGTTTCTCGATAGTTTCCGAGTGGGGATGGCCGGTTGTCATGTCACCTGCTCCTTCATGCTTGTTCTCATTGGAAGCACCGCACAGGGGTTGGTCAACGCCGCGGCGCTCGGGGTGGCGCCGAGCGCGCGACGAAGATGCGGATGGTCGACTGGGGCCGGCCCTCGCGATAGTGTGGAAATCTGAGTTCCGTGGACAACTCCAACATGGGAACCCTGAAAGGGTTCCCAACCCCTCCCGCGATGGTGCGCCGCCGGCAAAGCCGGCGGACTCCCCACGCGACTAGAATTTTCATGACGGCTTGCGTGCTGATGGGCGTGACGCCAGCGTCGGCCGGACCCTTGGACGATCCTCACGTAGGCAGTCTTGGCTTTTCCGGTCCCACCACCGGCGATCTGACCGCGGTGTACTGGAATCCGGCTGCCCTGGGCATGCTGCAGGGGAATCAGTTCATGTTCGGAGCCTCGCTGCGCGCGACCCGCGTTACCGTGGATCGCGCCCCGATCGATCCGATGACGGGGCTGCCGGGCGGAACACGCGGATTCCCGTCGGCATCCGGTCATGGTTTCGAACAGCCCATCGCCTGGCCGCCGGGGCCCGGGGGCTTCCTCGGGGTGGGCGCGGGCGTGGCGCGGCGATTCGCCCTGGCGCTCGCCACCTACACACCATTTTCGCAGAAGCTCAGCTTCGATGTGGCAACACCCACCCGTTATCACCTGGTGAGCGTCGACTCGCGACAGCTCGCGCTGGTTTCCGGACTGGCCATCGAACTGACGGATTCGCTGCAAGTCGGGGTTGCGCCGGGGTTGCTCTTCAGCTACGGCCATCTGGTCTTCGACGAAGACACGGCAATCGACAACCCGTCGACAGCCGGCGTGGAGGACCCCGACGCGGCTGCCCGCTACGACCTGGCCACCGCGGGAACCCAGGCGCCCTCATACTTCGTGGTGGGAGGTATCCACTTTCGCCGGGCGGCCTGGGAAGCGGGGCTGGCCTATGCCAGCGCGCCCCTGGGAACCGGCGGGATGGTGAAGCTGGCCATGGAACGCAGCCAGGTGACGCCTCCTGCAACGGCGACGACACCCGATCTTTGTTCCTTGGTCGGACACAGTCCGTGCGTGTCCGGCGAGATGAGCTACCGTCTGCCTGATCTTTTCACGGCAGGAGTCACGTGGCATGCCACTCGGCATCTGGATGCGGTAGGTATCGTGCGCTGGATTCGCTACGGTTCATACGACCAGATCAAGATCCGCGTCGTCGGCCCCAGCAGCGATAGACTTCTGGGCAGCAGCCTTCCCGATCAGCTGACCTTGTACCGCGGTTTCCAGGATAGCTGGGACATGAGGGTCCGTCTTGTCCATGCACCTCTGCCCTGGTTTCGCTGGAGCGGGACGCTGCGCATGGAAACCTCGGCGGTGCCGGAGGCCAACGTGAATGCGGCTGCAGTGGATGGGTTCAAGCTGGAGCCTGCGCTGGCCGTCGAATTCACACTCGGACGCCACCTGCGGATCGGCGCCGGCTATGCTTTGACCTGGATGTTTCCTGTGACGGTCGGCACTTCGGCGTTTAATCCCGCAGCGGCCACAGCCTGCGCGGCGGCCGCAGGCGACCTGTCCCTGCCCGCATGCCAGACACGCCTGGCGGGCCAGGCGCGCCCGACGGCGGCCGGCAGCTACAAGATGTTGCAGCAAACGCTGGCGCTCATGACCACGCTGGGTTTCTAGACCATGGGCGCGCGACGGTTCAGGCCACTGTCTCTCTTCCTCGCGCTCGCGGGCTGCAGTGGAGAGCCGGTGTTCGAGTACGACTCGCGTCCCATCGATCTGCAGCGGGCGCCAAGCGCCCCGGGCGGGTCAGCCTTGGGGGCCACACTGGCTAGGGTGAAAGTGGGCTCGGACACCCCCTTGTTCGTCGTCGACACAGGGTCCCTGCTTTCCAGCCTGCGTCGCGGAGTCTGTCCCACAACCACGCCAGAGCCTGTGGCCTATCAAGGAGACATCGAGTTGCTTGGAGCGTGGGGCTCTCAGGTGCCTTTGCGGGCCTCGTTTCGCGGCGTCACCCTTTTCGATCTCTGCGCAGGTGCGGTGGGTGACGCCGACACGCAGGCGGCCGGAGTTCTGGGCGGAGATATCTTGCGTAACTTCTCGCTGGCATTCGCACTCCCGCGTGACCCGGCTCAGCCTGCCACCATGACGATTTACAGTGACCTACCGGCCGCTGATTCCGATCTGGCGGCGGACGGCTACGCCGTGGTGAAGTTCAATTTGCGTGGTTCCACCGCGGCGGCTACCGCCTCGGGAAATGGGCGACCGAGTCTACCGTCCAGTCGCGTGGTGATGCGGGCGTGCGGAAACCCTCCCGCATTCGCTCCCAACGGGCCCGTAGCGGCCTGCAAGACGGGAGAGGTCGAGGTGCAGGCCGCAGGAACGAATCTTCTTCTCGCGCTCAGTACGGGACATGGTCCCTTGGTGCTGAGCGCGAGTGCCTGGCAGCGCCTGGGCGGCGACGCGCCAGCGCCACTGCCAGGGGAATCGGCGCTCTACTCGCCTCTTGTCGCCAATCCGATTCCTGCGCACTGGGTAACCGTGTCGCGCTTGGCGCTGGTGGACGGCGACTCAGGCGACTTGTGGCCAGGAGCCTGCGCCGAGTTGGCGCGCGTTCGCCGTATCGAATGGACGCTGGCCAACCAGGACAGCGGCGCCTGCTTTCAGCCCTGCGACGTCAGTGGAGGGGTGGCCTTGCCGGCTGCCGCCTACTTGGAGATCGGCTCCGACCTGCACGCGGCCATCATCAGCGACACCAGCGACCTGATCATCAGCCTAAATGAAGATTTCCCATCGGGCGCTCAGGTCGACGGCGTGATCGGGACCGAAGCGCTGGCCGGCGTTCCTATCGAAATCGACTACATCACGCAGCCACAAGGGCGGCTGGTGGCAGCTTGTGATCCAGGCGTGGACCGACAGAAGTGCTGGGCGGCTCCACGCTGTCTGGGTCTGAGCGGTGCTGGCCAGACCCACGCGTGTTTCGGCTTGCCGCCGCTCGGGTTTGCCCCCGCGTGTCCGAACTAGGGGGAAGGCGGCGTCTTTGCTGCAGCCGTCTTGGCCTCCAACGTAGACACCGTGTCCTCTAGTTGCTGAATAGTGGCGCGTAGGTTGGCAACCTCTTGCTGCGTGGCTAGGCCCAGAACACCGGCGGCCACGCCTCCGGCTCGGTCCATCCCGGACTTGAGCGTACCGCCCAGACTGAGGGCTTTCATGGCCGCGTTCATCAGACGAGGGTCGCTAGCGAGTTTGCTCACGCGCGGGTTGCCTGCCAAGCGCAAGGCCTGACCCACCACGATGTCCTTGATCGACTTGATTACCGGCATGACGACATCTCTTGCCACGGTCCGGCGGCAGCGTCAACGCATACGGTGATGGTACGTGTTGTGGGAACCCCGGAAATCCTGGATAACCAGCCCTCGCACGGATGGACATCCTCAACAGCCCGCTTGGCCAATTCTTGGTCTCGGTCGTCCTGCTGGCCGGCCTGGCGCCCGTGATTGTCTGGTTTTTTCGCGACACCTGGGCGACGCTTGACGCCGCGGCGGTGGCCCATCGCCAGAATCGGGAGGGACGTCTTGACCCGCGCGCGCCAGCAACCCTGGTGCTGGCCGCGTTCTGTCTCATCCTGATCAACTACTTCGGCAGCTTGGAGTTCTTCGACGCACACATCGTGCCGGTGCTCAAGCGGTACGAAGTGGCCCATCCTGGGACTGTCCAGGTCTGGCTGTACGAGGATCTCTACTGGCGTGTCTACTGGGGCCTGTCGCGCTACGTGGCCTACCTGCTGCCGTTGGCGGTCTGGCCATTGGTGTTCAAGGAGAATCCTCTTGATCTTGG
>PMIX01000027.1:0-1304 GCA_003158395.1 Myxococcales bacterium
GCCTTGCCGTCCGGGCGCCTCGTCCACCAAAACATGACCGCTCTTCTGACCGGAGGCACTAGGCAAAGTCTGCTCTGGCGCACTCAGCGATTGACCGCCAGAGTGCGCCCTCCGTATCATCCAACCCTCACCTCGCTGACCTGAGCCCTCCATGCCCTGTCTCCTCTCTGTCGTCGTGCCCGTCTACAACGAGCAGCAAGCCCTGCCGCGGTTCTTGGAAAGAATGCGGGCGGCTCTGGCGCCGGTGACGCAAGACTACGAGATCATCTTCGCGGCGGATCCTTGTACCGACGGGACTGTGGATCTGATACGGCAGGAGCACGCGTCCGACCCACGGATCAAGCTCTTGCTGTTCTCGCGCCGTTTCGGGCAGCCCGCCGCCACCCTGGGCGGCCTTGCGCACGCGAGCGGGGAGGCCGTGGTGGTCATCGACTGCGACCTGCAGGATCCCCCGCAGCTGATCGAGGAAATGGTGCGTCTGTGGCGCGAAGGCTACAAGGTCGTGGTTCCCCAACGCCGGTCGCGGCGGGGTGAGACGATCTTCAAGCGCATGATCGCGTACGCCGGCTACTGGGTGATCAATCGTATGTCGACGGTGCCCATCCCGCGCAACACGGGGGATTTTCGCCTGATGGACCGGCGCGTGGTCGAGGAAATTGTAAAGCTCAAGGAAAGCCACGGGTTTCTGCGCGGGCTGACCAGTGTCGTGGGATTCACGACGATTCTGCTGCCCTTCGATCGAGAGGCGCGCGCGGCCGGCGAGGGCAAGTACAATCGCCTCACTGGCAGTTTGCGCATCGGGATCAACGGCATCATTGCCTTCTCGGATGCGCTGCTCAGCCTGATGGTCGTGGTCGGGGTGGCCATGGCGACCCTGGCCCTGCTGGCTGTGCCTCTGGTGGCCTACCTGAAGGCCAAGGGACTCTACATGTTTGCGCAGGGTCTCGCGACGACCTGTATCCTCATGCTGTTTCTGGGCGGTGTTCAGCTTATGAGCATGGGCGTGCTGGGGGCGTACATCGGCCGCATCTATGACGAGGCCAAGCGGCGGCCCAAGTTCATCGTCGAGGAATCGCTCGGACTTTCTCAGTCGATGCCGAGACTGGACCGGACGGGGACGGAACGACCGCGGGGGCCTCAAGCGGCTGTTGCGGAGGACGGCAGAGACTCTTGATGAAGGTCGTTGTCACGGGCTGTGCGGGGTTCGTGGGCAGCAACCTGGTGGATCGGCTGCTTGCCGATGGCCATGAGGTGGTTGGCTACGACAACTTCTCGACCGGGCAGATGGCCTTCCTGTCGCAGGC
>PMIX01000027.1:1373-2636 GCA_003158395.1 Myxococcales bacterium
TTTTCGTCGACCGGATCGGTCTACGGCGAGCCCCAGGTGTTTCCCACCCCCGAGGATGCGCCCTTTCCCGTGCAGACCTCGCTCTATGGGGCGTCCAAGGCGGCGGGCGAGGCCTTGATTGCAGCCTACTGTGCCGGATTTGGGATGCGCGCCTGCGTTTTTCGGTTCGTGTCGATTCTGGGCGAACGTTACTCGCACGGACATGTCTTTGATTTCTACCGGCAACTCATCGAGCACCCCGGTCGATTGCACGTGCTGGGCAATGGTCAGCAGCGCAAGTCTTATCTCTACGTGCAAGACTGCGTGGACGCCATGCTCTTGGCCATGGACAAATCGAGCGGTCCGGTTGATGTGTTCAATTTGGGTACCAACGAATTCTGCACAGTCAACGACTCGATTGGCTGGATCACGGGCCATTTGGGATTGCGCCCCGCTCTGACCTACGCAGGCGGCGAGCGTGGATGGATTGGCGACAGCCCATTCATCTTCCTCGATTGCGCCAAGATCCGAAAGCTGGGCTGGGCGCCCAAGCTCAGCATCAAGCAAGGTATCGAGCGCACCCTGCAGTTCCTGCAGGGCAACCCATGGGTGCTGGAGCGGGGGTAGCCATGCGCCTTCACGGGAGACAGACACTCGTCACCGGCGGCACGCGCGGGCTGGGGCTAGAGATCGCCCGTCTCTTCTGGAGCGAGGGCGCGAGCTTGATCGTGGTGGCTCGCGACGCCGGGGAACTCGACAAGCTGGGCGAGGCGCTCTCGGCCGAGGTGGTGCCTGGGCAGACCTTCAACGCCGTCCTTGCCGATCTGAACAGCGATTCCGGCTTGCGCGCCGTGGTCGAGCAGATGCAGCGTCAGGGTGGGGTCGAGGTCCTGGTGAACAACGCCGCCGCACAGGGCCCCATCGGCAAAGCCTGGGAGTGTGACTGGAAGGAGTGGGAAGCGGTCATCAAGCTCGACTTTCTCGTGCCTGTGCAGTTGTGCCGAGCGGCCGTACCCACCATGCTTCGACGGGGAAGGGGGAGCATCGTCAACCTGTCAGGGGGCGGAGCGACCGGGCCGCGGGAGAACTTCTCGGCCTATGCCAGTGCCAAGACCGCACTGGTGCGTTTCACCGAGACCCTGGCCGCGGAGGTCAAGCCGCACGGGATCCGGGTAAACGCCCTTGCTCCGGGTGCCATGAACACCTCCATGATGCGCGAGACGGTGAGCGCGGGGCTCGAGCGGGCGGGTGCCGACTACTACCGTGCCCTGGAGACCATACAGA
>PMIX01000012.1 GCA_003158395.1 Myxococcales bacterium
CCACGCGCATTCACATGGGAACCCGGCGGGCTCCCACGCGCAATCGCTGCGAAAACTGGCGCTGACCCGCGCGCCGGGTGAAGGTGGACGCATGGGCGCGTTCATCAACGCGTTTCGCAGCAAACGGGTGGGCATGCTCATCGCGTTGGGCTTTGCCTCTGGGCTGCCGCTCGCCCTGACGCGCACAACCCTGAGCGCGTGGATGACCAATGCCGGCGTGAACTTGAAGACCATCGGGCTTTTCTCGCTGGTCACCCTGCCCTATTCGTTCAAGTTCGTCTGGGCGCCGCTGCTCGATCGTTTTAGCTTTCCACTGTTCGGTCGGCGCCGAGGCTGGATGGCGCTGACCCAGGTGGGCCTGCTGCTAGCCATATGGATCATGGCCGACATCAATCCAAAGAGTGCGCCTCTGGCAATCGCGACCCTCGCCGTGGTGGTTGCGTTCTTTTCGGCCAGCCAAGATGTGGTGGCGGACGCCTACCGCACGGACGTCTTGCCACCGGCCGAGCGCGCATCCGGGACGTCGACCTGGATCCTCGGCTACCGCATCGCCATGCTGGTCTCAGGCGCCGGGGCTCTGGTGCTCTCCGACCACATGCCGTGGTCGCGCGTGTACGGCGTGATGGCGCTGCTTATGATCGTGGGCATCGTCGCCACCTGGCGCGCGCCCGAGCCCGAGGTGGTGCGGCCCCCGCGCACCGTCGCCGACGCTGTGGTCAAGCCGTTCGTGGACTTCTTCTCGCGCAAGGACGCGGCCGTGGCGTTGGCTTTTGTCATGTTGTACCGGATCGGCGACACCATCGCCGGCGGCATGGTGCTGCCGTTTCTCATCAAGCTGGGCTTTTCCAACAGCCAGATCGGCTTCTGGAACAAGGGCGTGGGATTCGCCGCCACCATCAGCGGTGTCATGTTGGGCGGCGGCATGGTGGCCAAGTACGGCGTGCGTCGCTGCTTGCTGACCTTCGGCGCGATCCTGATGGTCGCCAACACTGGCTACCTGGCGCTGGCCCTGCACGGCAAGAGTGTCGCGCTGCTGGCGACGGCCATCGGCATCGACAATGTGTGCGGCGGGATGGTGGACGCGGCCTTCGCCGCCTTCATCATGTCTCTGTGTAACAAGTCCTTCTCGGCGACGCAGTTCGCGCTGCTTTCCAGCGCCTCGACCATCATCGGTCGCATCATCGGTGCTGGCTCGGGCTGGCTCGCGGCCACGGTGGGCTGGCCGGCTTTCTTCGGCATCACCATCGTGGCAGCGGTGCCGGCGTTGCTGCTGCTCGTGCTGGCCTTCCCGCACGATGCGGGCGCCGTCGAAACCACGAAGTGAAAATCAGATACTCGCCCGCAAAGCGACGCCCAGATCGAAGAGAGCGGGACTGCGGCTGGACACTTGCTGCGGCAACGAGCTCAGGCCGCTGAAGGGATCGGTGAACGAACCCAAGTTGATGGGGTCCATGCCGAAGCGGAATTCCCCGTTCCTCTCACCCCAGTGGACGGCGCCAAAGGCTTCGAAGCGCAGATGCGTGAGCAGAATGAACGAGTAGTCAAAACGAGTGATGCCGGAACGGTCGGACAGATTGGCCAGGTTCGACAGGGTGAAGGTGGTGTTGTCCCAGGAATAGGGCGCCGGCGCGGAAGCGAAAACGCCGGCGTAGTGGCGTCCCAAGTAGAAGAACGTCGCCGGTTCGCGGAGGGTTTGCGCGTGGGGCAGGACGAGACCGGGGTAGACGGCCGTGTCGTTGTAGCCAAGACCGTTGTAGAAATACTCGGCGCTAATGGTGAATACGTCGTTGGCGGCGTACTTGATCGAGTACGAAACGCCACCGGTGGCCTGCGGCTTGACGCCTGAACTTGGTGCCAGCGGATAGAGCGCATCCACCCGGTGTTCGAGCGCCTGCACCAGCCATGGCGTTGAATCCAGGCTGTTGTACGGCACATCCGGCAGGTTCGCATACGCGCTGCTGTCGTAGCGCACTCGATCGATGTCCTGGCCGAAACGCAGCGCCACCTCGCCGTAGAAATCGAGATCCCAGATCCCGGCTGAAAGATCGGCCGCCAGCTTGGGCTTGTGCCCTCGCTGCGCAACGCCGCCCAAGCCCAGCTCGGCCGAACTCCACACCATCTCGGCGCGGGCGGCCCCTGCCAACGCGCTCGCGGTGGGCGTGGCGTCCGCTCCCTCGGTCAAACCGTAGGCGTAGAAGTTCCAGCCCTGCGCTTCCCAGGGCACGTGCACCTTGATCATGGTGGTTCCGGTGCGCGCGTCGAAAACGTCGAGGGGATTGCGGTGTTGGATGTGCAAGAAATCCGTCGGGGTCCAAAAGCGCGCCGTGCCCCAGCGCACATGCTGACGGCCCGCGGTGACGAACACCGTGTGCTTGATGTCGAAACGTAGCCACATCTGATCGAGCAAGACGCGCGGCGTGCGCGTCGCCTGGACGCCGAAGAGCGAACTCAGGTTGGCCGCGCCACCGGTGGAAGCCCCGCCCTGCGACCCGCCGCTGACGGTCGACAGGCTCGTGCTCGCCGTTGCGGGCAAGGTTGGGTCGAAGATGGTGCGCGCGAGCACGAAACCGCGCACTCGATCGTTGGGTCGCACGTCCATGTACGCGTCGAGCAAGGAAGGAGACGACAGCGTCCAATTGCCCGCGCTCTGTCCTTGCTGGGCTGAACTCTGCGCGCGCAGGTAGATCTGGCCGCCGATCTTCAGCGGATCCTCCGGTGCCACGTCGGCCGAGAGGCGCGGCGCCGCTTCGGGTCCCCCTAGATTCAATTGATCCCGCGAATCGCCCTCCAATTTCGTGGTCGTGGCCGTGGCCGTGGCCGTGGCCGTGGCCGTAACCGTGGCCGTGGCCGCGACGGGGGCCGGAACCGGTTCCGCAGCCGGCGCCGCCGGCGCCCCAAACATGTCGTTCTCGCTGGGCCTGTCCTGCGCCTGGGCCGCAGTCGCACCTCCTGCGACGATCAGGATCGCCAGGCCCAGACGCTTGCGATTCATCGGCTCTTGCTCTCCAGCCAGGCCTTGGTGAAAAGATTGGCTTCCAAGGGACGCATGTCCACGGACTTGACCAGGATCAAGGTCGAGTTGGCCTTCTCCACCTCGTCGTAGAAGCGCATCTCTTCCGGATACCACACGTCGACCTTCTTCGATTCGGAGTAGGTCTTCTTCCAGCGCGGATAGTACGACGTGCGCAGCAGCCGCCCAGAAAGCGCGAATTCCTGGCGCTTGAGTATGTTCTTGGTTTCTTTGTCGACCCACAGCTTGATTACCGGGAACGCCAGATCGATGTTGGGCTTGCCGGTCAGCTTCATCACCTGCGCGGTGTAGGCGCCCAGTTTCTCTTGGCCCAAATCCTCGGGCTCGTACTCCTCGGCTAGGCGCGATTCATCGAAATCCGAACGGCGCGAATTGGTGCCACCAATGCGCTCGCGCTCGGTCTTGCGTTCCCACTTGCCTACCGACGGATCGAAGAACCACAGGTTCTTGTCGATGCGCAGATAGCCCTGGCCCTGGGACGCTTTGGGTTTGGTGAACAGGATGATGAACTTTTGGTCCTGGCTGCGCCGGAAGACCAGAGCCTCGTAGGCTACGTCGACCTTGTCCTTCTCCTTTTGCTCTATGTAGACAAGGTTGCGCCAGTCGCCCTGATTGCGCTGCCGCTCGTCCACGACCTTGAGAAGGTCGACCAATTCGGCCTTGCCCAAGGCCGCAGCGATGCGGGGAACAAGCAGGCTGAGGACCAGCCCAAGAACGGCGAAAAAGCGGGACGTAGGCATGGGTGTTGCTCCAGTGCTATCCAAAGTGGGACATGGCCGACACGGGCTTCAGTCTTGCGGCCCGGTAGGCCGGATACAGCGCCGCCAGGGTCGTCACCAGGGTGATGAAGAGCGCAGCGCGCACCAGCCCGCCGACGTGCAGGGCAAGTTGAACCCGGTCGGACATGAGAAAGAGCTGCACCGAGAGCGGCACGTGGATACGGGCCGCATTGATGGCAGCTCCCAGGCCGACCCCAGCCAGCGCGCCGGTGCCTGTGCCGATGAGGCCGAGCAGCAACGACTCGTACAGGAACATGCGCAACACCCCGCCCCGCTGCATGCCAATGGCGCGCAGAGTGCCGATCTCGCGCGTGCGCTCGCGGATGGCGATCCACATGGTATTCATGATGCCAGTGACCACGATGGCGATGAGGATGGTGAGCAACACCGCGGTCAGGCCTTTGAGGACAGTCAATGTCCAGGTGATGAACGAGACCTCATCCTCCCAGGTGGTCACGTCCAGCTTCTGCCCGGTCCAGTCCTCGCGCGCCACGGTCTGGAACTTCATCCAGAACGGGTTTGGATCCGCGTCCATCACGGCCCAGCCCAGTTTTTCAAGCTGCCCACGCAGGCGGGCCGCGATGGCGGTCACGTCGGGAACGAATTGTGGTTTGAGATAGATGTGGATCGCGCCGGTTGTGTCGGACCGGAGCTGATACAGAGCGCGCGTGGTTTCTACCGGAACGAAGACGCCAAACTTGCTCATCAGCCCCATGTCCTTGGCGATGGCGACGATGCGGCAGTCGATGGTATTGGCGGCGCCGCGCGTGGTCTGCGCCGACAGGGTGACCGCGTCGCCCACCTTGACCTTGAGCCTTTCCACCTGCGACTCAAAGACCATCATGGTGTTGGGCTCGGCTAGGTCTTCCAGGCGTCCGCTGACGAGTTCAATCACCTTGCGAAAGGCGGGTTCGTTCTTGATGTCGATGCCCGTGATGCCCGCCTGGGTCGAACCCAAGTCCGAGATAATCTTGGCCCAGCCGC
Source organism: Myxococcales bacterium (assembly GCA_003158395.1). Lineage (GTDB taxonomy): Bacteria > Myxococcota_A > Polyangia > Fen-1088 > Fen-1088 > Fen-1137. The sequence continues at coordinate 4,795 of PMIX01000012.1, forward strand.
GGCCGCGATGAACCAGGCTTTCCATCTCGGGCACGCTCTTTCTGACCGCCTCGATGACCTTCTCATACTCGGTCACAACCGGGCCGCCAGCGCTGCTGGTCACCTTGAAGAAGCCGCCCACGTTGACGTGGCCGGTACTCAGCGTGGTGGCAGCTCGGATCATGGTCTCGCTCACTCCCGTCGACAGGGCATTGAGCAGGATGAGCAGGGCCGTCACACCGGCGATGGCCGAGGCCAGGAAGAAGGTGCGGCGGCCGTGCTGGAACAGGCTGCGAAAAGCGATGCGGAAATCGAGAAGAAAGCCCATGGCTAGTCGTCCGATTGCATGGCCTGGCGCGGGCTGACCCGCATGGCCAAAAGGCCTGGGTAGATGCTGGAGATCGCGCTCACTACGAGCACGATGGCGAGGGAAATGATGACGTTGGCCGGGCTCAGGCTGGGATGCAGGCGCGGGCCCGAGAACAGGAAGTAGAGAATCTCATTGGCGGCCGGTATGCCCACCGCGTGGATCACGCCCACGATGCCGGCCCCCAACAGAGCGCCCAGGCTACCAAACAGCACGCCCACCGCCAGCGCCTCCACCAGCAACATGCCGAGCAAGAAGCGGCGCTGCGCACCCACTGCACGCAAGGTCCCGATCTCGGGCATGCGTTCCAGGGTGGCCATGACCAGGGCATTATTGATGATGACCAGCGCCACAGCGAAAATGATGAGAACCGAGATGTAGAGCACGGCGCGGATCATGGTGACGAACTGTCCCACTAGACCCGATGCCTTCTGCCAGGTGATGGCGCGCAAGGGAATCCCGGCCTTGGCACCGGCCGCCTCGATGTCCTTGATGGTCTGCGAAATTCTGCGCGGATCCTTGACGATGACGGCCGCGTTGAGCACATCGCCTTGTTCGAGTTGCGCTGGATCGTAGGACTGACTGGCGCGAGCCGCGCGCCGCTGCCTGCCCGCTAGGCTGCGCAAGGCGGCCTCCGCCTCGTCGACGGGACGCGCGCTGCCCCCAGAGGCCGCCCCGCCGAGATCCGGCTTGCCAAAAAGCTCGGCCTCGGCTTGATCCCGCGTAACCTCTTTCATGCCCGCCATCGTCTTGATCTCCCGAACCTCCCGCGCGCGCTCCGGCGTGAGGAAACCGTACAGTTCCCGGAAGGAAACCATGTCCATCAGGTTGAGCTCGCCCGCGATGTGCGAATCCTCCAAGCCCTGGAAGGCAAACGTGCCGTACACGCGTAGTTTCACCGACTGGACATAGCCGCTCTTGGTGAAGGACTTGATGGTCAGCATGTCACCGATGCGCACGCGGTACAGCTCCAGCATGGGCGCCAACTGGTCGTAGAAGAAGCGGTAGCGCCGCGCGAAATTGGCATCGTCGACCCGGAAGAATTCGGCCAG
>PMIX01000246.1 GCA_003158395.1 Myxococcales bacterium
GTGCCCGCGGTGGAACAGACGCCACAATTCGCGTTGTCGGTTGTCAGGTCGTGGCACTTCCCGTCACCGCACAGACTGGTTCCCGCCACGCACGAAACGTGACAGGTGCCAGCGCTGCACACGTTGCCGCTCGGACAAGCGTGGTCCGTAGTGCCGGGGGTGGAGCACGCGCCGCAGTTGGCCTTGTCGGTGGCGACGTCGTGGCACAGACCGTCGCTGCACAGCTCGGTCCCCGCCACGCACGAGACGCCACAGGTCCCAGCGCTGCACACCTCACCGCTCGCGCAGGCGTGGTCCGTGGTGCCCGCGGTCGAGCACGCGCCGCAGTTCGCGTTGTCGGTCGCGACGTCGTGGCACAAACCGTCGCTGCACAGCTCGGTCCCCCCCACGCACGCGACGCTGCAGGTGCCAGCGCTGCATACCTCACCGCTCGCACAGGCGCGATCCGTTGTCCCCGCGGTCGAACAACCGCCGCAGTTGGCGTTGTCACTGTTCAGATCGTGGCACTTGCCGTCGCTGCACCAGGTGGTTCCTGCCGAACACGTGACCACACAGGCACCGCCGCTGCAGAGCTGTCCGGCAGGGCACGTCTTCCCACAGAATCCGCAATTGAAGCGGTCCTTGGTGGTGTCCGTGCAGGTGGCCGCTGTGGCCGGCCCTCCGTCTGCGCCCCCACCGCACATCGTGAGGCCTGTTCCGCAGGTGAGCTGGCAGACACCCCCAGTGCATACCAGGCCCAGAGCGCACACCTGGCCGCACATCCCACAGTTTGCGTTGTCGGTGTCGGTATCGACGCAGCGACCATTGCACAAGGCCGAGCCGCTCGGGCAGCTCGTCTGGCAGGTTCCCGCGACGCAGACACTGCCGACTGCGCAGGCCAGCCCGCAGCCGCCGCAATTGGCGCGATCAGAGTCTGTCGAAACGCAGAAACCCGAGCAGATCGTTTGGGTGGCCGGGCAGGTCAGGCTCCCTGAATCACCACCCAAGGCAGAGGCATCCCCGCCGGGCGTGGGACTTCCACCCGAACAACCGCTGACGACATAGGCACAGCACAGACCAGCCCAAACCGCAATCCTCGCCGCCACCGTCTTCTTCATAGAAGTCCTTTCGCGAGCGTCCACACTCGCAGGCAGAGGATCATCGGATGCAGGGCGCGCTTCTTTAGCGCAGCAGTGAACGAGGACCTGCCACACATCTACGTTCGCAACTGCGTCGCCCCCGATATCATTGAGGTTTTCGCCGGCGGGTGAGATCCGGCTGGTGATCCTTTCGTGATGATCAACAACCTCACGGCTACGTCACAAACGCGCCGCGTTTACGACCATCGCGTCCGGGAGCAGGTGATCCGGATCGGCATCAGGTGTCTGCCCAGGCGCCTCGCGGGAAAGACCAAGGAATTCCCGAAGAACGCCACGCAGAGATTGAGCAGAACGAGTGGCGCAAGCAGGATTGGTGTCCAGAGAATCCAACGGGGAATAGCTGCCTTCTTGCGGGCCATGTCTTGTCCATAGCGATCGCCCCCTTGCTCGGCCATTCCGACAGAGCCACCACCGAGCGCTACACCCACCTCGTCCAGGGCTACCCGTTGGTGAGCGAATCCGCAAGCTGGAATATGGCGCACGGGAAGAAATCGATCGCCACCATCAACGCGTGGATCTGTCGCCACCAGGCGACGGCCCCATTGAGGCCCCGATGAAGCGAGAGGCGCCCGGTCTCGGCCTCCCCACCCCACCCTTGGCTGGCTCCAAGGCCGGGGGCGCGAGATCTCGCTACTGGTCCACGTAGCGTCTCGCCGCAGCCAGATCCCTACGGATCTCCTCGGCGGTCCGTCGCGGGCCGTAGCCGGGCGTATCGTGCTGGATGCGCCATCCTTCTTTGAGCGGGCCGGCGTCCACGACGTCGAAGCCGAATTGGTTGATGAGGCGACTGACGGTTGCCTGCGCGCTCGACACCTCGCCGCTCATGGAATACGGGTGCAGGTAGGGTTGGCGCCCGTCGGTCGTCTCGGGAAGAAGATCTACCGGCAGTGCCTCCACGGCGGCCGCGGCCGCTCGCACCGCATTGATCATGACGTTCTTCGCGTGGCCGGGGTGAACGTCGTGCCCAGTGATGTTCACGACCGCTGTGTCGGCGCTGAAAGTCTCGTCCTCCACTTCGCCCAGATCCGATCCGTCAACTGTGTAGGCGTACTGCTGCAACAGGCCCACCCCAGTCAGCGTGGGACGCTGTCCGTCAGTCTCGAACTGCAAGCGGACTGCTTCGCCGGGGTGTGGGGCCACGCTGCCTACGATCAGGGCAAGGTCAGTCGCACCGAGATCGCCGACGCTCTGGATGCAGCCGCTGCCGTTGGTGACGATCGGATCCAGCGCGCGACCCGCGGTCGGGTATCGCCCGAGACCTTCACCCACGGTTCGTCGGCGTCACGCCAGAAATGGTTCACCATCGGTATGCAAACCGGCGACCCTGCGGCCTGCGACACCTTCGGAGCGAGCGCTCGATAGGTGCCACTTTGCCACGCTAGGCCGATTGTCGGCTCACCTCTCCGGATTACGGATCGAACCACCCTTCAATAATGAGGGCGCCGCGCGTTGCTTCGCCCAGTCTTCCGCATGCACGACCGCCCGCAGGGCACTCTCGCTGATCGGCTCGCCCCCATCCACCGACTCGGCGATGAGGATCTGTTCCTGAACCTCCGGCGCCGCCACTTCATAGTCGGCGCACAGCCGGGCGGGAGGTGGCTCACCGTGATGTGGAGGCCCGGTCAGCGTCCAGCCGTGATCGTGGCACTGACGCAGAGGTGGTAAGAAGCCAGCGCATCGCCAACACGGAAGTCGACGGCCCGGAGTTTCCCATTTGTGAGGATGCGATCGATACGCAGCCACGGGAACTTGGATGGGTAGGTATAGCCGAATCCCCGACCCACGGCCGCGAAGGCGTCGTCGAATCCGCCCAAGTTCTCTCGGAAGATCCGGCTCAGACCGGGAAGGTTCGTGTCACCCGCGATGATCACGGGGCGTGTGCTGGCCCGCGCTGCCACAGCCAGCCCTTGTACCTGACGCGCGCGCCGGTAGGTGCCGAAATTCAGCCGATCAAGACCCTGACCAAACAGGATATGTTCCGCCAGCAACTCGTGGAAGAAGCCCTGGCTGCGCATGTCCTCGAGGCCTTCGTGCGGGGAAATCGTGTGCACGCTGAACACGTCCACCAGTCCGAGTGGGGTCGCGATGGTGTAGATCACGAAGTGGGCCCCGCCGTCGCCCGCCCGCGATGCTCCCCCCTCACCTGCCTCATAGTGTATGCGCGGCGGCGCATAGACGTTCGTGAGGGGAAAACGCGAAGCAACAAAGAACTGACCGCGAAAATCGGTGTGCCACCCGGCAAAGGCTACCGTCAGCTCCGCGGCCACACCCTCATCGGCTTCCTGCAAGAGCACGAGGTTCGGATCCAGTTTCTTGACCTGCGCGACGATGCCGGGCACGCCACGATAGCCAAGACCGATGTTGTAGGAAACCAGCCGGATCGCGCTGGCGTCGGTCGTGTCCCCGTGGCGGGCCGACCCGACGTGGAGCCCCATCAACGGAAAAACACCGAGGAGAAGCGAAACCGCCTGCAGCGCCAAAATGCGTCGCGGAGCCCACGCCCACACGACGGCAATCACTGGGGGCGCCGGAAAAAGGAAACCGACCGGTGGCGCATACAGCACGACGAGTGACACCCACCAGTCTTCTCCCACCAAGCGTAACAGGAGCCACGCGATCAAGAGAGCCAGCGGATATCCGACGCCCAGTGCGACGGCGGACAGGCGCAGCCATCGACGGACAGGTCGTAACTTCGGCGGCATTGAATCCATCTGCGATTGAACCCCAGCGGGGACTTCCGCTCGTGTCTGTGATAACGTACTATGCTAATAACGAAACAACGCAGACAACTTGTCCACGAAAGCCGATCAAGGCCACATCGGCATCCGGATCCTCTGAAGTAATCGGAAAGGTGCAGGCGGGGCAAGTTGCCGAGGTTGTAGATGTGGAGAAAGACTGGCGGCGCATACGCGTCGACAGTCGTGAGGGGTGGATTCACGATCGCTGCATGGTGCGGGTCGGCGACGCTCGCTGGAGCTGCTGGGACGCGACTACGGACGGCCGATGTGGTGGCGTTTCAGCACCTCACGCACCGTCGTCCAGTGGATAGCCGGATGGCGATCGTTATCGAGTGGCTCCAGCTTCGCCCGGCCGTCCAGCATGTTGCGCATGTATTGCATTCCCTGCCACGCGGGGTAGAGATC
>PMIX01000229.1 GCA_003158395.1 Myxococcales bacterium
TGCAAACCCAGCACCACCCAATGTTCTTCGGATGGCACTGGCGTCCAGACGTGTGATTCGACCGGGAACTGGGGGGACACAGGGGGTTGCGACAGCGGTGTTTGTGAGACAGGTGCGTGCCAATGATTGACAATACGTCTCACCTGTACCGTTTCGTGGCTATCTTCCGATGGCGCCCCGGCCCCCTGACCTGAATTCCAGGCACTCCGGGTTGGTTTGACTTCGCGCACAGGCAGGAGTAGCAATCTGGCCGTCGAATCCGGTTGGGCCGGAATGGGGGAAGCGAATCATCTTAGGGCGAAGTGCCAACCAACACCGGGGGACCGCCTCCTCCCGAGCCCGTCAGCTAACCTCGTAGGCAGAAGAGGCCCCAAAGGACGGGGGGGCCGGTCAAGAATACTGCATGAGTAGTCACGAGCCGACCGGGCCTGAAGAAAAGGCGTCCCTGCTGGAGACGGGGTGGCGGGTCATGATGGGTCGACCGCGGGATTTCAAGGATCCTGGGGTCTTCCACAAGATCTCGCTGGTCGCGTTCTTGGCCTGGGTGGGAATGGGCGCCGACGGATTGTCATCCTCGGCCTACGGCCCTGACGAGTCTTTCCGCTCCCTGCTTGAACACGGCAACACCACCTATCTGGCGGTGTTCATGGCCCTCGCCACGGCGCTGACCGTGTTCGTGATGTCCTACGCGTATAGCCGCATCATCGAACACTTCCCCACCGGTGGCGGTGGCTATGTGGTGGCCAGCAAGTTGCTTGGCGAAAAGGCCGGGCTCCTCTCCGGCTCGGCGCTGCTCGTCGACTACATCCTGACTATTACCGTGTCCATCGCCTCTGGCGGGGACGCTGTCTTCAACATGCTGCCGCTGACCTGGCACACCTGGAAGTTGCCCCTGGAGTTTGTCGTTATCGCGCTCCTCATTGTCCTCAACATACGGGGCGTGAAGGAGTCGGTCACGCCCCTGGTTCCAGTCTTTATGGTCTTCGTGCTCACGCACCTGGTGCTGATTCTGGGCGGTCTCGGCTCGCACATCGGTCACGCACCGGAGGTGGCCGCCGACCTTACCCGCGAGTTCTCGCAGAGCATCCACAGCTACGGCGTGTTCGGCGTGTTTATCATTTTCATGACCGCCTATTCCCGGGGTGCCGGCACCTACACCGGCATCGAAGCCGTGTCCAACGGCCTGCAGATGATGCGCGAGCCGCGGGTGACGACGGGCAAGCACACCATGGTCTATCTCTCCGTGTCGCTCGCGTTCACCGCAGGCGGCATCCTGCTCTGCTACCTCCTCTTCGGCATCCGTCCGCAGGAGGGCAAGACCCTGAACGGCGTGTTGGTGGAGGCCTTCGCCGCAAACTGGCAGGTGCTCGGCGTGCCGGTCGGCAAGGGCTTCGTTTTCATCGCGCTGGCATCCGAGGGCGCGCTGCTTTTCGTGGCAGCACAAACCGGCTTCATTGACGGGCCGCGAGTTATGTCCAACATGGCGGTCGATTCATGGCTGCCGCGGCGCTTCGCCTCCCTGTCCGATCGCTTGACCACCAAAGACGGCGTCGTGCTGCTCGGTCTGGCGGCAATCTCCCTGCTCCTCTTCACGCATGGCAACGTGGACGCGCTGGTGACGATGTACGCAATCAACGTGTTCATCACGTTCTCCCTCTCTCAGCTCGGCATGTGCCGCTTCTGGCTGCGCGAGCGATCCCGCGATGCCAAGTGGGGACGGCACATCCTGGTTCATGTCGTCGGACTGGTGATGTGCCTGTCCATCCTGGCCTTCACCATCGTGCTCAAGTTCTCGCAGGGTGCGTGGCTGACCCTGGTGGTGACCGCCGCCTTCATCGTCTTGTGTCTGCTGGTCAAGTCCCACTACCGCGAGGTTGCACGCCAACTGGCCCTGCTCGATGCTGACCTGGACAACCTGGTGGGTATGGACGGAAACGGAGGCGAGCCAGATCCCAGCAAGCCGACGGCCGTCCTGTTGGTTGGACCGTACGGAGGCTTGGGCGTCCACTCCATGCTCTCCATCCAGCGCACCTACCCCGGCTACTTCGCCAACCTGGTGTTCGTCTCGGTGGCTGTTCACGACACCGGCACCTTCAAGGGCACCGCCGAGGTCGCATCGCTGCGCCTCCGCGTCGAGGAGACCCTGCAGAGATACGTGGCTCTTGCCAAAAGCCTGGGCTGGAACTCCAGCTACCGAATGGCCGAAGGGCTGGACGCCGTATACGAGGCCAGCCGCCTCTGCATCAAGATCGCAGACGAGTTTCCCCGCGTCGTCTTCTTTGCCGGCAAGCTCATCTGGAAGCGCGAGACGTGGATACAGAAGATCCTGCACAACGAGACGGCCTACCAGGTTGAACGCCGCCTGCACTGGAAGGGCCTTGCCATGTCTGTGCTCCCGGTCCGCGTGGGAGACGACGCCCGCAGCGCGCCACTGATGTCCCGTCAGAAGTCCGGCTGAACCCCGACCGATGGGGTAACCTCCGACTGCAAAATGGGCATCCGACGCAACAGGCAATCTCGCGGCCACCTCGGTCGTGGTCTGCTGGCGTCGATCCTCCTGCACGCGCAAATCATCCTGCCTCTCGTCGTCCTGGCCCTCGTCTATGGCAAGCGCGAGTCGAACGAAGTCGACTTGAGCTTCGAATCGGTCAAGGAAAACGAACTGCCGGCCGGGCTTCCCGAGGTCGAGGAGCCCACGCCAGCCGAGAGACGGTCGCACGACAGCAAGATGCAGAGGCTCACCCAACTGGAGAAGCAGCCCGAACCCCGGATCGAATTGCCCCCACCGGAAAAGCTGCCGCCCATTCCCAAACCACAGGAAACGCCCGTTGCGCCGCTTCCGCCCCCCAAACCGCAAGAACCGCCCCAGCCGCAGCCCGAGCGACTGCACCAGAAGATTGTCGAGCTGGACATGGGCAAGGACGTGGAGGCACCCGAGAACGCCACGTACCTGGCCGAGAAGAACAACCGAACCGAGAACGAAACCCGCGCAAGCGAGACCAACCTGGAGCGAGAGCAGGCCGGCCAAGAGGCGCACCCGTCGGACCAGGAAGACAAGATTGCCGGGCTGGAGGACCGTGCGGCACGGGCCGAGAAGCGGGCGGACCAGGCCGGCGAACGCGCTTTGCCTGAGTCCTTCCGTCCCGAGGCGCCAGGCAAGGCCACCCTGTCCATGCGCGGCCCGCACAAAGCTGAAAGGTCGGAACAGGAAATCCTCTCCCCCGACGGCCTTCGTTTCCTGCCCGATGAGGAGCAGCGCAGCTCGCGCGGCGCAGACGGCGGCCCCTCCTCACGGCTTCGTTTGACCCGCAGACAGTACGAATCCGTATTCGGCACCGACGCCGAGGCCGCGGCGGCGCTGGCCAAGGCCGAGCGTTCCAAGCACAAGGGCAAGTTCGCCGAGCGGCGCGAGAGGGTGCGCTCTGCGCTCGAGAACTTCATCACCGAGGTCAAGCCTGGCAACCAGACCGCGCTCAACACACGCGCCGTGCCCTTTGCCCAGTTCATCACGCGTATGCATCGAAAGATCCATGAGCTGTGGGCCTTTGGTTTCATGGCGGGTCTGGACAGCAAACCCGCCAGCTTGCCGCTCAACAATCCTGCTCTGCTAGCCAAGCTGGAAATCGTTCTCGACGGCCAGGGAAATGTGGACCGCGTGGCTGTGGTGCGATCCTCGGGGCTGACCATCTACGACAGCGCGGCTATCGATGTCGTCTATAGCGCCGCGCCCTACCCCACCCCGCCGCCGACCATCCTATCCGGCAACGGCAAGGTCTACATCCACTGGACCTTCCATCGCAACGAAGAGGCGTGCGGCACTGCCGGCGTGGACACTTTCATCCTCAACAACGGTCCCAAGGTCCCCGAAAAACGCTCTGGTTGAAGCGCCATCCCACCGCGTGCCCGCTCTGGCGCCCTCATCACCCGCATCCTCGCCCTACCATAATTTCCGCAGTACGGTGTTTGGGTAGTAGTGGTGCAAGATCTGTTGGTAGGTCTTGCCGGTCTCTGCCATTCCGACCGCGCCCGTCTGGCACATGCCCACGCCGTGGCCAAAGCCTGCGCCGCGAAAGATCGCCTCGCCATTCCTGAACTCGACGACGAATAGTGAGCTACGCAGCCCGCCGAAGGCCTGGCGGATGCGCAACTCGCCGCGGATGGTCTCGCTGCGGGCCGAGCCCACCACACGCACCGCGAGCGCGCGCCCTGATACTCCTCGCTGCGGCACCTCGATCGCCCGGATCTCGCCCAGGCGGTATCGTCCCAGCAACTTTTCCAATTCGGCGCCGGTGCGCCTCACCGTCCAGCGAAAGCGATCGCCGGCCCCGAGGTGGGCCTGGGCACAATACGCAGCGGGCGGCAGGTTAATGAAGCGCTCCACATTCTCTGTGCTCACGCCCGCCTCATAGACGTCGGGCTTTGCGGTGGCAGGCGCATCACGGTGGCCGCGCAGAGCTGCCAGCGCGGGCATGTCAGGCCAGACGTTCTCGTTGTGCTCGGTGTGGCCACCGCAGTTGGCAGAATACACGGTGTCGGCCAGGTCTTTTCCGTCGGCCGTGAACAGCACCTCGCCCCGGGTTGCGGCGACCGCCGCTGTGGTCCGCGGCGTCTCCCGACCAGCACCCGAGTAGACCTGACAGTGCGTCCGCGAGCACAGCCGGTAGGGATCGCCGATGTGTCGCGTGCCGATCTTGGCCAGAAGCTCACCCCGCGCGGCCACCGCCTGAGCCTTGAGTGCCTCCTCAGGGGCATTGGGAAAGATCTCAGCCGGCAGCAAGCCGGCCAAGAAACGATCCTCGGGCAAGGCATTGACCACAGCCAGACTGCCGTTGCGGTCCAGGGTCACGTACACCTTGCCGTAGTAGGTGCCCGACACCCTCGCCAAGGCCTTTCCCGCCTCGCCCTCGGCCTCCGCCTGTAACGGGCTGTCTCCGCCCGCCACGAACCACAGGACGCCCTCGTTGCGCACGCGCATCCCGGTCTTGCTGCCGACCGCTTCCAATTGCCCGTGCGGGCGATCGATCAACTCGACGAACACGCCCGGGTTGTCCAAGGCGGCCTTGCGGCCCAAGACCTCCAAGGCCTGCTCGGCTTCCTCGGGCTTGCTGTGGGGGCCCACCGCCACCAAGACCTCGCGCCGGTCGAGGACTTCGCCGCCCACGCCAAACACGGTGCCCTGCTCGAAACGTTTTGGCTTTTCGCCCAGTTCTTTCCAGCGCTTGACCTGAGCGTCGGCTTCGCCCCCATTTCCCGGCTTCCCGCGCCACACCACGGCCCAGTGGCTCAGCTTGGCCGGCACGGTCGCTGCAGCCCGAACTTGCCAGGAGTCCTCGCCGCGGATCTCAGGGCCACCCTCGCCCTCGGGAAAGAGGCGCAAGCCGCCCGACGGACCGGCGCTGATGGTCACCCGCGCGAAACCCTCGCCGATGGCCACCGGCACCACGGGGAAGCCCTGCTTGGTAAAACGAAACTCGGCCGAGTAGATCGCGCGCAGCTTGTCGGCACCCGAGAACTCGTCAGCCGCATGTGCCGGCGTCGCCCAGGCGACCAGAGCCCATCCGATGATCATCCATCCCAGGTAAGGTCCGCTCATCGCATCTCGTGTGCAGCGAGGAAACGCAAATTGAGAAAGTTCACCGTGAAATGCGCCACGATCGGCCCGGTCAGATCGCCCGACCAGATGAAGAGTTGCCCGAACACCAAGCCTGCCACGAATGAAGAAATGGTCCACGGAAGGTAGCGGAGCTTCGGCCCCACGTGCAGCAGGGCGAATATCAGGCTCGACCCGGAAAGGCCAATCGCTGGCAGGACGGCTCCGCGGAAGAAGATCTCCTCGCCCAGCGCCGAGGCTACGGCCAGCACCACCACCTCGGCGTCAGGCAGCGGCCCGAGCATGGCGCGCATGTCGCGATGAAGAGCGCGCGCCCATTCGAACCGGTGAACCGCAAGCCGCGACGCAAACACGTAGCCAAGCCCGATCAAGACACCGGCTACCGCCCCGAGCAGGGTCTGGCTGTCTTCGCGACCCGCCAGGCGCCACACGCTGGCGTCGCCACGCCAGGTCGACCAGGCCACGCCAGCAGAGGCCAGTGCCAGATAGAGCGTCAGCACCAGGCCTGCGCGAGACCAACTTCTGGCCGTCTCTGCCATGATGTGCAACATACCAGCAAACTCAAATGGACAGGGGCACCCGCTCGCTTCGCTGGCGGTCGCCCCGCTCCCGCGATTGCGCACCGCATTTTACCTCAACGCGTTATGATACTGCGCATTATTGTCAATGAGAAATAGTCATGTGTTTTCGTGGCAATGCCTGATGCTGCTTCGCGGTATAGGAGATGGATAACACATCGCGCATCGATTCATTTCCGCCGTTGGCTCGACGCCGGCATGGTAAATGTTCGTCGTCGATGTCGCTACAGGCACTCAAAACTAGGCGCAGCGTGGCTCGGCCAGCGACCGACGATCCGGTGGAGCGCGAGGTCGGGCTGCAAAAGCTCCTCTCCACACGCGTCTGCGATCTGCAACTCGAGTCTCAGGATGTGCTGGCCGAGTGTCTGGCTCAGGTCGGCGCGGAGTTGCGCGCGAAAGGGATGACCTTCGTCCCGCAGTACTACCTGGGCGACGATGACTTCTGGACCACAGATCGCGCCATCAGCGTCAATATCCCTTGGTACCTCGCCAACTCCATCCTCTGGCAGATGGTCAACGACCACCTGTTCGAGTACACCCGCGAAGAGGTCCTGATGTATCTGCGGCACGAGACGGGGCATGCCGCCAACTACGCCTTCGAGCTGTGGAAGCGCAAGGACTGGACGCAAACTTTTGGCGATTTTCGTCGCTCGTATCGCGACGTCTACAACGCGAACCCTTGGAGCCGCGACTACGTGAGACACCTGCACCGCGCAGGCATGTATCACTACGCGCAGAAACATCCCGACGAAGACTTCGCTGAGAGCTTCGCCGTGTGGCTTGATCCGTCGTCGCGCTGGAGGCGCCGCTACCGCGACTGGCAGGTTGCCCTCACCAAACTGGAGTACGTGGACCGCATCATCGATCTGGAAGGCGCCTGCCGGGGCACCCCCACCAACCAGCGAACCGGCTCACAAGCACCCTACAGCGAGATAAGGGAAACCGTCGCCGAGTACTTCGACATCAACCATGCGCTGGACCCGGACCTGGCCGAATATCGCAAGGACCTGCTTGACATCTTCCCCCGGCGCTCCCCCCGCGCGCGCGGATCACAGGGCGCCCTGTCCGCGGCGCGTTTCATCCAGCAACACCAACGCCTGCTGGTAAGCAAGCTTGGCGGCTGGATCGGTGATTCCGACCGGCGCGTGATCGGCAAGTTCCTGCGCGAGCTCCAGGCGCTGTGTACCTACGAGCACCTGGTCGTGCCGGAGAACCGGCGCAACGAGAAACTAGTCGACCTGACCATCGTGGCTACCTGGCATGTGGTTGACGGGATTCACCGGCTTAGTGGGTAGCTTCAGCTCGAAGCGCGGACGAAGTTTGAATTCATCGTCATGGCAATGACGTATGGGTCTCGAGGCCGTGTTGGATGATGCGGCGAAGGCCTTCGGCCCCGAGGCGCGAGCTGCGCTTCTCTTCCTCAAAGATGATCTGCGCGAGGGTAGCGGACGTGAGGTCTGCCCCGCTGACGTGGTCGGTCACCTTGACCTCGTCGCCGTTGCGCACAAACCCTGCCACATCAGACAGCGTCACATAGTGTTTGTCGAAGGTGTCGTAGAGCTTCCGATTCGAGTAGCGCTTGATTGTTCGCATGGTGTCACAAGAGGATGACACATCTTGTGACCGAATGACACGATTCTGAGGGATGAGATCCCGCGAAAAGCCAGCGGTAACTGTTCGTGCCCTATCCCCGGGCGTCCCTGCCACTGACGCTGGCGTCGACCCCAGCGTCGGCAGGGCCAACCGAACCCTTGCCCGGCGCTACGCCCCAGATCAGGTTCCCGCTCTTGTCGTAGAGGGTGATCTTCTTCTCGTAGAGCCCCTCTGCTCCGCCGTCGTAGCTGTAGTCGTTGGTGACGTCGACCGCACCTGTGTAGCCTGCGGTGTGCAGGTTGACTTGGATGGTGAACTGGTCGTTGGTGGACTTGTCACCTTGTGCGGCAAGGGTCCCACTGAAGGAAAGCTCGATGTAGTGGTCAGCGCCTGCAACAGACGACGGGGCCACGACGGCTGTTCCGCTCGTCACCTTGCCCTGGGTTGAGTACCCAATGCTTACGTAGTTGGCGGAGAGCACCAGAGCGGTGCCCAAGCCTTCGTCCTGGTACCAATAGCGAAGTACTACGGTCGACATGTCAACGCTCGTGGATGTCTTGTTGTCAACCCGCAGATCTAGGCCGATCTGACCCGTGCTCTGGGTAGGCTTCTTTAGGACCCACACTTGCAAGCTGTTGGCTGGTGGTGGGGGCGCTGACGACGAACTGGTTGAACCACCCGAGTCACCCGTCCCCCCGGTCCCCCCCGACGACACAGCCGTCGTGCCGCCTCCGCCCGCCCCGCCACTCGCGAAGGGATTGGATGAGGTCCCAGTCCCCCCGGCTCCTCCTACGCCGGTCCCGCCTGCGCCCGGCCCGCCGGTGCCACCCCTGCCACCCGAGGCGCCGGTCCCGCCGGTTCCGCCCTTGGCGCCCGTCGTGCCCGCGCCACCTGAACCGCCAGTCCCGCCCGTGCTGGACCCGCCTCCCGCGCCAGCCCGGCTGCCAGAGCTGCGGGCGCCGCCCGAGTCAACCGAGCCGCCAGCGGACGGAGTGGACGTGCCGCCGCCCCCGATGCCGCCGGTTCCATCACTGCTCGAGCTGGATAGCCCACCACTAGGGCCACCCATGTCGCCACCCGCGGACTGCACGTTGCGCACGCGCCTGACCTCATCTGGTGCGCCGCACGTGACCCCGAACATCAAACCGGCAAACACCGCCGGGAGGAACAAGCTGAGCGAGACTTTGTGGATTCCGCTGGCTCTTGCGGCTACCCATCGCCGCGAACCTGGCCGACCGATTCCAACCTTCTGTGGAAGATGTCGTCTCACTGCATGTCCACTCTCGCTCATCGCACATTCCATGTGACTAGAAAGCCAACAGGCCGCCCAGGGACACGCCCACGGTCGCGCGTTGCGTGGGCTGGTTGTTCAGGCGGAAAAATTCCCCACCTCCCTGCGCCGAGAGCACGAGCCATGTGCTGCGGTGGGCACGCAGCATACCGGAGGCTATTGCGCCGTAGGTTAGCCCGACGGAATATGTGCTCTCGTGCCAGACATCGTGTTGGCGCACCATGGGGACGCCTGCCGTTGGCCCCACCAGCAACGCGAGACTGTCTGCTCGGTAGAGCGGCCAGAGTACGTCGAGCGAGAGCCCGGCGCGCAGGAACGACGATTGATAGTCCTGGAACGTGGCGTTGTAGGACGAAAAATCGCCGCGCAAACGCAGTGCGAGGCCGCCGATTTGGCGCATGTAGGAAAGCGCAGCCAGCCCAACCAAGGACCCGGTTCCGGACACCGGGCTGCTCTGTAGTCCGAGATGAACGCCCACCGAATTGGGCTGCCATGGCCCGCCCTTCTCGCGATGATTCTCCGCATCTGCCACGACCGGGGCCATAGAGGCCGTGTCGATGATCGTCGAGCTGCCTGCTGCGAGAGAAAAAGTCGTCTCGCTGACGCTGGCCAGAACCCGCCGCACGACCCGATACTCGCCCGCCGGCAGGGCCAAATATAAGTCCTCGCCCGAGGTCGATCCCAACTCCGCGATCACCTCGCCGCGCGCCCTGTTTACCACCGTATAGGTGACACCGGTTTCGCGCGGGAACACCAGCCGAGCGTCGTTGGGCCGCGTGCGGGCCAAGATCACGTCGCCGGCACCGGACATCCTGTAGTCGTAGGTCGGGTGCTGGCCGCCAACCAGGCTAGCCGCGGTGCTGGCCAGCGTCCGCCGGAACGCGAATTGATAGACCTCACCCAAGGTCACCTGCCCATCGTGTGACGTGTCGGCAGCGCCGCGCAGGCCGGCCATGATGTTGTGGGTGAAGAACGAGCCCGCAAGGTCGTCCGACTCTTGCGACAACTCATTGGCCGTCGAAGAGGTCACGATCGCCATGCCCTTGACGCTGCCGGGATCGGCCAGATGGATCTCGTAGCCCGGTGCGCGTCGGCCACCTTTGACGCCGGTGAGCGCGCCCGACTGGCAAGCATCGACGAATGCGACACGCACGTCGGCCCCCGAGAGCTGTTCGAGATACGAGCGCAGGTCGCGCAGGGGCAGGCGCGACGATCCCAACTCGAGGGCTTCCTGATCACCGTGGCCTGAGTAGTAGAAAAGGAACAAGGTGCGTTTGCCCTCGGCGCGAGCACGATTGAGTTGCGCCCGCGCGGCGGCCAGCGCCTCTTCGACCACTTCGCGACGCGCCCCCTTCACGGTAATGACGTTGTCAAAGTCACCCGCGCTGCGAAGCAAGGCAGCCAGCTTGCCAGCCTCTGCTTCGGCATAGCGAAGGGTTCGCGCGGGATCGCGCCCCTGATTGTTGCCCACCACGACTGCCACGCGGGTTTGTTGGGTCTGCGCGTGGACCGAACCCTGCCCCAACGCCAAGATCAGGCAAGCGCCTAACAAGCGGAGGGACATGGCTCTAGCGTACCTCATTATTTCACGGCCGTGACACCGATAGTGACAGGCCCACGTGCCAGAGTGACCATGGTCACGGCCGCTTGAGCAAGAAGGATACTTGCTCGGCCTCGAGAGGCAACCGTGCTACCTGCCGGATGTCGCCCTCGACCGCGGCCAGCGCGTCGGCCACGGCCGTGCGGATGAGGTCCTCGCCGAGGGAGGCCGGTGTCCAGAGGGCAAAAACCCTTTCCCAGCCGTGGTGGTCATCCAGCTCGACGGACTCGGGCAGCATGACCTCGGAACCGGGTGGGGCGCCCACCCCGGCCAATGCGTCGTCGCGGTAGTAGGGGAACAGCCGGCCGGTGTCATCGAGCCCGAACACCAGCAACACGCCGGGGTGGTCCTTGGTGTAGGCGAAGCGCAGGCGGTCGCCCGCTACGAAATCGTCGCCATCCTTGACCGGAAAAACGCTGTCACCACGCTTGCAGAACGCCTCGACCAACAGGGCGCCCTTAGAACGGACAGTACCCGCGACGTGGCTCGGGACACCAGAGATCCTGTCCGGCACCGGAGGTGCCGAATAGAACGCGCCGCGTGACATCACGAGCAAGAGGATTGCTGCCGCCGAAATTGGCGTGAGTGTCAGGGGCACGACGAGGCGCCACCAGGCCCTGCGGCGCCGTTCGGCCACCCTCTCCAGGATCGCACGCGCTGCGACAAGGCTTTGGGCCTGAGGATCGGTTCCCAGCAATTCCTGGCGTGACGCGACCAGCTCCGCCAATGCAGCCGTACATCGATCGCATGTGCACAGGTGAGCGGCGACCTCCGGGGATCGCTCAGCCTCAGGCTTCGCCTCCCATCGCGCCAGCTCCAAATTCATAATGCAATCAGTCATGAATTCCCCTCGGTCCTCCTCGTCCCCCCTCCGGGGCCCGCTGACCCCAGCAGCTCACGAGCGACTTTTTCGATTTTGCGCAGTCGATTAAACACCGTTCGCCGCGTGATCCCAAGGATTTCGGCGACCTCAACCTGCGACATGCCATCCACGTAGTGCATGACCGCTACGGTCGCGCCAGCCTCGCCACAGCGGTCCAGCACAGCGGCCACGAATTCGCGATCCGCATGCCGCCCTTCCATCGATCCCGACGACGAAGGGCGCGCCCGCAGGGACGATGCAGCGCGGGTGTGAATCTTGAGCTCGCGAATCTGATTCAGGCAGACATTCGTCGATACGCGGTACAAGTAGCGAAGGCCATCGTCGTCGTTCGGAAACCGCGGCCCGCGGGTAAGCACACGGACGAACGCCTCCTGGGTCGCGTCTCGAGCCGCCGCCTGAGACTGCAACATCCGCCGACAGTGGGCGTAGATCGCCGGCGCGTACTTCTGATACAACGCGGCTAGGGCAATGTCGCTAATTCTTTCCACGACTCGTCGGCTCGCCTCTCGACCCGCGCTCATAAAAGCATAACCGGCCATGCCGCTGGAAAAAAGTGGTCCTGCGCATTCCCCCGCGCGCTCCCACGCCAACGCCAGACCCGCGGCGCGCAAGGTCACGCAGCCCACCTCGTCGCACACACCAGGGCCGCAAGCCGGTCCGGCCTCCGCGGAAGTGGAAACCCTGGGGGTGGTGGTCCGCATGCCAAACATCGATTCTCAACGAGAGCCCCGCGAATTCCGCCGAGCAAGTCATCCTCCTCCGCCGCTTGAACACGCCAGCCTGACCTGGTGGGAACAGCCACGTCCAGCCGGCTGGTCTCGCGAGCCTTGTGAGCCGGAAAACGCTGAACTGCGCCCGAGGGATGAAGACTCTCTCAGACTGAGGCGGCTATGGTGCCGCCCATCACCGCAACGTCAGAAAGGATGTGTGCAATGGTGCTCGGTACAATTTCTGGTCGCTGGCTATCCGACATCCACTCTCCTTGCCGCCAGAACGTGAGTTGGTGTACAACCAGCTCCTCCTTCGCGTCTTCCCACTTGTCCATTCCTGGTGGTCGGGGAGCGCGGACAACTCATGAGGTCCCCCCCCCAATGACAAAAACGACCCCCTTGAGAACCCGAAGCGCCCTGCGCCTGCTTTCCGCGGCCTTCCTCGTCACGGCCCTCCTGGCTTCGGGCGGGACTGCATCAGCCGCCAAGAAGAAAGCCCAATCCAAGACCCCAGCCGCTGACCAAGCCGAGACACCGCCAGCTCCGGCAGCGGCCGCCCCGGCTGAGCCGACTCCGGCACCAGCCGAGGCGACTCCCGCACCGGCCGAGCCGGCTCCGGCTCCCATGCCTGCCGCGGCTCCCGAGCCGACCCCGGCTCCCGAACCGACCGCAGCTCCTGCCCCGGGTCCGGCACCTGAGCCGGCTGCGGCTCCAGCGCCAGCCGCGACCACGCCTCAAGCCAGCGCCCCCAGCTCCCAACGCAAGCGAGGGGGAACCACTGAACTCGGCTTGTCTCCCCAAACCACGACATACGCGGCTGACAACAAGGGCCCGCCCGCGGTCGAGGCGCCCGCCGAGGACTGGGGCTTCAAATTCCACGGCTTTTTCCGCGGCCCCATGCGCCTGAGCCTGGCGTCTGAACCCGGCCGGGGGATGCAGTCCCACGCCCCGCCTGTCACCCCCGACTTGAACTACACCACCTGGCAGTACACCAACAACAACCCCGGCCCTTGGGGCGAGGCGCTTTTCCAGTATGGAAACAACCGCGCCATCATGACCATGGCCATCGCCAGCTACAACATCACATCAGGTGGCTGGCGCGAGTTGCAGGACCAGCTCGGTATCGACCGCGCCTTCCTCACCCTCAATTTTCCCGACGCCCTTGGCGACCTTGGCAAGATGACGTGGAACGTGGGCATCTTCTCGGACCGCTACGGCGCCATGGGCAAATACGATGGGGGCGCGTATGACACCTACATAATGGGCCGCACCCGTATTGCGGGCGCCACGGGGACATTCGATTTGGACCTCGCCGACGACTTTAGGCTCGTTCTAGAGGGAGGTGGGGGTGCCAAGATGGACGTGCAACAGTGGCAGAAGTATCCCTACACCTCGTGGGAGCCCTACCCGGGCAAAGTACAGATGGGCGGCACAAATTTGGGCCATGTCCACCTCGGCGCGGTGTTCTCGGACATCCTCACGTTCACACTTCACGCCATGTGGGCATGGACCAGCGACGCCATGCGGACCGACATGAACGCCTCGACCCCTCCCGCGGACCGCTCGCTCCCCGCAAACTACATCAGCCCAAGTGGCCCTGGCATGGACGCGAGCCTGAATGCGACAGCCAAGGATGGCAGCATGCGAATCCTGGGTGCCGACCTGAGACTCGACGGCGGATGGATGGGGATCGGCTATCTTGGGTACTCCAACATCAAGGCCTCCAACGCCCTCGTTTTGCAGGACGCGATTGAAGTGGTCCACTCCCAAGGCGGCTGGCAGTTCACCAACAACTACCTCGGCAACAACGGAAACGGGACCGTCAACAACATCGGCTTCCAATACACCTTCAGCCTGGCTGCCTTCATGCTGCGACCGCAGGCCTGGTGGGGCCAAGGAACGGATCTCACGGTCCAGCTCTTCGGTATCTACACCTGGATAACCGGGACGGGTGATGTTCCTCCGCAGCAGTTCTTCGCGGGCATCACTGGACCCGATGGTCTGGGTACAAAGAAGCTGAAAGCGGGAACGCAGGTGCTCTACACTCCGCTGCCCTTCATGTCGCTCGGCGCTCGTTTCGACTCTGTCCAGCCCAATATGGACAACAACACCCACAATTTCTGGGTTCTCTCCCCACGGCTGATTTTCCGCACAGAGTTCGTCACCCACGAGATGGTGACGGTCCAGTATCAGTACTATGGCTACGGCGACTGGTACAACCATGCCACCAACGGGGTGGGATCTCCGGCGATGCCGTGGCCGGGGCTACCCTACCCCTATGGCCAAGCAGGGAATCTCTGGAATCCTCTGAAGCCCGACAAGCATACCGTCACCATCGCCGCCAGCATGTGGTGGTAGCCCCAACATGAGCGCGCGGAAAACTGTACGCCCCTGGTTCAATCGACACCTCTTTCTGGGGGCCGCCGCCTGGCTCCTCTTCGCCCTGCCCGCCGGTGCAGCCGCGGCGGCGGGCGTGAATCAGGAAGCGGTGAAAAAGGTGGTAGCCCTCAACAAGGAGGCGAGACAGTTTTTCGACGCCATGGAATTCACACTCGCCGAGAAGAGCCTGAAGGAGGCCCTGGAAATCGGTGAGGAGGCCGGACTCGGGAATCACCCCGTGATGGCGGGGACCCACGGCAATCTGGGCGTCCTCTACTCCAGCGGCATCAAGAACGAAGACCGAGCCATCTACCATTTCAAGAAGGCCTTGGAGTTGCGACCCGACTACGTCCCAAGCACAGAAATGAGGCCTCCCGAGGTGAAGGATCTTTTCCAACGGGCACGTTCCGAGGTGGACAACACCACGACGCCGTCCATCCCCGACACGACCGAGTCATCCGCGTTGCCGCAGGGCCAGCTCCGTTGTCCGGTCGCGGAGGTGGCCAGGGCGCGCTCGTCACTCAAGCTGCGCTGCGTGGCCGAGCGTTCACTCCCGGCCAGCGAAGTGATTGTCTACTACCGTGCGGGGGACAGTTCGGAGTTTCGCAAGCGCAAGATGTGGACCGAACCGAGCCTGGATGGGAGCCCAGGCTGGGCCACGCAGCTTCCTCCCGAAGCAACTTCGGGTGATGCGCTTCTGCTTTACTTCGAGGCGCGCGACAGCCTGGGTGAGGTTGTCGCTTCAGTCGGCAGCGCTGACAGCCCCGCCACGGTCGGCATCCGCGCCGGCTACAGGGGGGCGATGGGGACAGGCTCACTTCGCGGAGCCGACGGCGAGGGCGAAGGCGAGACCGTGGGCGGCAAGAGCAGCAAGAGTGACTTCTGGTGGATCGGCCTCGGATTGGGTTCGGGGTACGGCTATGCCGGGCACTCCGGGCCCGAGGGCTATCATGGCCAGGTGACCGACTACGTTGCAGGCCGGGCGCCGGCGCCCCTGGGCCAAGTCTCGCCCGAGGTTGGCTACTTCCTGACCCCGAAGCTCTCCCTGTCCGTTCAGGGACGACTCCAGTACCTTCCCCAAACCAGCTCCCGCACGGCCGACGGGGCCGTTGCCTTCCTGGCGCGACTCCTCTATTTCACACATGGCGAAAAGGTGCGCTTCTACGTCGGCCCGGTTCTGGGCGGCGGCAATGGCTTCCGCCTCCAGGTCACCGGCCTGCACACAAAGAACGGGCGCACGGTCAGCGACACGGTCAGAGGCGGCCCATTCATCTTCGGCGCCGGTGGCGGAATGGCAGTCGGCCTTAGCGAGAGCTGGAGCTGGATCCTCGAAGCCAACCTCCTGGCAGGAGCCTCTGATTTCTCGATGGTCGTCGACCTGAACACGGGCCTACGCGTTCGACTGTGAGAGGGGCCCGCTACTCGACGGAGCGGGCCCTTGGTCGGTCGATGTGCTTTACGCCTCGGCGGGCTTCGGCTCGGGCGGGGACTTTTTGAACCCGTCATCCATGGGGTGAACGAAGGGAGCGAACCACGCGGCCAGGAGGCCCGGAATCGCGCAGAAGAGCACGACGGTGAAGAAGGTCGGGTAGCCGAGTGCATCCGCGAGCTTGCCGCTGAAGAAGCCAGCGGAGAAATTGCAGAGACCCATGGTCCCCGTGGCGAAGGCGTAGTGCGCGGTCTGGTACGGCCCGGGCGAGATCTGCTTCATCATGTAGTACATGTGCGCGACGGCGCCGAAGCCGTAGGCGAACATGGCCACGCACCAGACGACCGTGATGAGAACGAATGCATCGGGCTGCG
Organism: Myxococcales bacterium; assembly: GCA_003158395.1. Lineage (GTDB taxonomy): Bacteria > Myxococcota_A > Polyangia > Fen-1088 > Fen-1088 > Fen-1137. Next base: position 16,449 of record PMIX01000229.1, read on the forward strand.
AGCGGCCGAGGTACATGAAGGCCAGGTTCGGAATAACCAGGCTGCCCACGAAGAACATCAGGGTCTTACGCGAGAGGCCGACCTTGGCCAGCACTAGGCCGCCCACCACGCTGGCCGCCAGGAACGAGAACGAGCCCCAGCCGCTGATCTGGCCGGCGCCCTGGTTGTTCATGCCGAGTCCGCCCTCGGCGCGATCGGTGATGAGGAAGATGTTGTTGACCTTCTCGATGAGGTACCAGCCAAAACGGTAGAAGAAGGCCAAGGCCAGCATGCGCCAGATGAGCTTCTTCTGGAAGAAGGTCTTGTAGGCGTGGCCGAATCCGGCCATCGCTTCACCCATGCTCTTGGGTGCGTCCTTGGCCTTGGCGCCGGGGGGCATGAAGGCGCCGTGCCACGCGGCCAGGCCAACGAGAATGACGGCGGCGGCGAGGAACACGTACATCCAGGCGATCTGCCAGGTGTAGCCGTAGCTGTCGTGCAGCTTGCCGGCGACCCAGACCAGGGCGCTTAGAGCGAGGAACTGCCCGCCGGTCCAGGCCATGCTCTGGATGCCGGCCCAGCGCGCCTTCTGCTTGTCGTCGAGGGTGGTGACGTACACGCCGTCGGTGCCGATGTCGATGGTCGCACCCACGAACGCGCAGACCATCATGGCGCCGAAGGTGATGGCCAACCACACCGGCAGCTTCAACGCCAGGCCCGCCAGCGCCATCAGGACCGCGGCGCAGAGTTGCATCAGCACGACGAAGAACTTCTTGGTCTTGTACAGCTCGAGCAGCGGTGCCCACAGGAACTTGAAGGTGTAGGGCAACATGAGGATCGCGGCGAGCATCGTGATCGTGCTCTTCTCGACCCCCAGGTTCTTGAAGACGAAGGTCGTGCTGAGCGTGAGCGCACAAAGCACGAAACCCATCGCCAAATACGACGACGGAACCCACAAAACCGCCGGCGCGGCCTTCTTGGTCGTGTTTTCCATAGCCGGAGGCAATACCATGAATCAGATGCCGGGAATAGGGGGCGGACGGGCATGAGGTCCTGGGATTCGGAGTAGACGGGAGCGGTGTAGGTGTGGGTGGCGGTGACGGTGGCCGGCGACAGTAGCAGGGATCTTCTGACCTCAGCCGGCCAGAACGGCAGACGGATGCAGCGCCGTGATGCCCGGCAGGCCGTCGAAGTCGGCCGTGTTCAGGGTGAGGATCTGGGTCACCCCTTGCGACAGCATCACCGCTGCAAGGCGGGCGTCGTGCGCGCGCTTGCCACGGACCTTGGCGGCTTGGACCAGAGTGAGCCAGCCTTCGAAAGCGGCAGGCCCTTCATCGAGCAACACGAACCGGTTGCGCAGGCTCGCGATCACGTCAGCGGTCTTGCTTGGGTGCCATCCGAATCCGTTCGCTTCCACCGGCCGAGTGGCGACGACCCACAACTCGCTCAGTACCTGCGGCGCCAGGACCAACGCATGGCCCGCCCTGATAAGGCGACGGATCGCCTCCTTGACCATTTCGTGCTCCGCAGCGGCCGGCTCCATCAGCCGCACCACAACATTGGTGTCGAGCAGGTACGCGGTCACCGGTAGAGTTCACCACGATCGAGGGAGTCGAGGGAGATCACCGGAGCCGCGGGCAGCGACGCGACCATGCGGTCGAACTCCGCGACAGCCTCATGCGGAGAGGTTGCCGTCGGACGCGGCAGAAAGATTACCTCGGCTTCGCCTGCCGGAAAATCGTCGGGAAGGCGAACGACGACTTGGTGGTCTTCGCGAACGATCACCGTCGTCTTGTGAGCATGCATGTCCATAGTTTACCAGAAGGCGCGGCGGTCCACACGCCAGCACCCCCTGGGATTCGGAGTCGCGGGGAGCGGTGAAGGTGTGGGTGGCGGTGACGATGGCCGGGGCTGGTGCGGTAACAGAGGCGGTGGCGGTCGTCGGGGCGGTGGGCCCAGGCCCTGTCGGCCTGGGCCGAGACGGTGTCAGGGATGGGTCAGGCGCCGCCGGACAAGGTTCCCATACCCGGAATCGCTGCTGCCCTTAGGGGATTAGACAGCAAACCGAAACAGCGCATTTCGCGCAGGCAACTGGTCCGCAATCGGCAACACCTTGCCATTGCTTGAGGTGACCGATGGGAATTTCGGCTCGGTGCCGTGACGTCTGCCGCCCGCCCACGCTTGCGAAAAACACCGTAGAGCGCCAAGCTGCGTCCGAATACAGAGTTCGGCAGACCGGCTGTGCCTCGCAGATGCTACTTATAGTCTGTAGACGTATAGTCGGCATTGCCCCTTTCTATAGGGGTGGCTGAAGCGCTCCTTCGTTCCCTTGGCCGCCGAATAAGATCGCTCCGCGCGGAGCGCGGTCTGTCCCAGGAGGGACTCGCCGAGCGTGCCGGCCTGCATCGCACCTACGTCGGCGGAATAGAGCGCGGTGAACGGAATCCGACGATTCGTAATCTCGAACAGATCTCGCGCGCTCTTGCCGTCTCCCTCTCGGTTTTGGTGAAGGGCATCGACCGATGACGCCTCCTTACGCCAAGGAGCCCGAGGAACGTTGGGGGTCGGTGACCGAGCGGTTGCTGGCGGAACATCCGCTGAAGGATGGGGAAATTGTCGAGGTGGTCCTTTCCGCATGGGAAGGGATCTTCGAGACGCGGATCGGTCGACTTGGGTTCAAGATAGGTACGGACATCGAGCCCCAACCCCAAATCATGGGCTTCTTGCTTCATGAGCTCATCCCGCTTGAGTTCGCTCGTCGGTATCCGAAGAAGTGGCGGCGTCAGAAGCTCAAGGCCGAGAAGGATTTGGTGTACGAGCCGGACCCTCGCTATTCGGTCGAGATCAAGACGTCATCACATTCTGATCAGGTCTTTGGAAACCGAAGCTACGGGCAGCCGACGAAGGAGGGTGAGGTCGGGCGGAAGGGAAAGTCCGGGTACTTCCTGACCATCAACTTCCAGAAGTTCTCTGCCAAAGGCAGACCGCTCGTGACCGTCATACGCTTTGGTTGGCTCGATCACACAGACTGGATCGCCCAAGCGGCGGCTACTGGCCAATCTGCACGACTACGGCCGGAGGCCTACAAGTTCAAGTTGCGCCAGCTCTACAAGATCGCGTCAGAGTAGCGCGAACTCTTCCTGTTCTGCCGAGGTATCCCTGAGCCTTAGAAAACTGTCAAATCGGGCAGCACTGGCGCGGCAGTAGTCCTCCCGTAGTTCCACCCCCAGGTAGACCCGACCGTTGCCTACTGCTGCAATGCCGGTAGAGCCAGAGCCTGAGAATGGATCAATGACGAGGTCACCGTAGTTTGAACTGACCTTGACTATTCGATCCACTACACCCAGCGGAAACTGAGCTGGGTGCTCAGTCCTTTCTCGCGAGCTTCTTTGAAAACCACTAGTCACCTTGGGGAATTGCCACACATCCGATGGATTCTTGCCCAGAGGGTTGCAGCGGAACTTGCCGTTCTTCTTCTGGTTTGGGTACTTAACGTTTGGATCCCGGACATCGTCCAGGTTGAACACGAAGTCCTCGGCATTCTTCGTATAGAAGAGCCACTTTTCGTTCCGTGGGGCGAATGCGCGTTTCGTAGTTACCCCAGCGCCATAGTTCCAGACGATTTCCTGTTGAAGGTAGAACTGCGACCGATCCCACAATAGATACGCGATGGGCACCGCTTTGCCCTTCCCCTCAACTGCGAGGTATCCGACGTTCAACCAGAAGGCCCCGCGTGGCGAGGTGACATCGAAGGCCAAGGACATCCACCGAGCACACCAGTTCAGGTAGTCCGCCAATGGAAGGCTGCTCTCGTACTCCTTACCTATGTTGTACGGCGGCGAAGTGAGAGTCAGATGGGCGGTCGCCTTCGCCTGTGCCAGGGCAGCAAGCACGCGGTGGCAGTCGTCATGATAGAGAAGGACACCTTCTCTGCAGTAGAATGGCGAACCGATGATCGGAATCAACGCATCCGCGATCCGCTGGGCTGTCTCTGCGCACGATCGTCGGCGGTCCTCCCCGATCCGCTGGAGAAGTCCATGGGGGACAGCGCTCGTCGGTGTATGCGGTGGCGGAGCTGGACCTTTCCCGATGCGCCTCTCAGGAGACGTGGGGGATATAGCTTGGTCTGATCTCTCGAACAGCGGACCGAGGTTCAGCATGAACGCTACGCCTTCTATCACGACACTGAACAGAAGTCCAGCACACCTCGATGGCGCGCGGTGGGTTGCCGAACAAGGCGTGGCACCCGATGATCGGCCGCGGACGGCCGCTCGCGGGTGAACGCCAAGCCGTTCGGCGGACCTGCATGGAGGAAACGATGACAATCGAAGGTCGAGTAGCTGAGATCCTGCTGTCCGCTGGCAGCGAAAAGTCACCGCTTCGCCCCACTGAACTTTACAACGAGGGATGGATGCTTCGGCTGATCCTCGATTGGTCCGAGCGTCATGCGAAATCCTCGCATCCTTTGCACTTCTTCCCCAATGCCAGGTGGTGCTCCGAGGGGCTTCTTGCTTCTCAGTTCCTTCCGCGATTTCGTGGAGATCCCCTGGCGGAGGCGTGGACACACGCTGACGGTGTCATCGGTCATTTCTCGGTCGGGGATACAGGGCGTGGGGACATTTCACTAGCCGGGGACGCAACGCAATTCGTCGTTGTTGAGGCGAAGCTGAATAGCCCCTTGTCCACTGGCACGAAGAATGCGCAGGGGTTCGATCAGGCAGCGCGAAACGTCTCGTGTATCACTGAGGTCCTGATGCGGGCAAACCGTCGGCCAGAGAGCCTCACGAAGATCGGATTCCTTCTACTTGCTCCGCAGTCGCAGCTAGAGGCTGGGGTCTTCCGTGATTTTCTCAGTCAAGAAAGCATGCGTGGAAAGGTCAAGGAGCGTGTGCGTCTATATCAGGGAGGCAAGGATGCCTGGTACACTGACTGGTTCGAACCGACGCTTTCTGCTGTCGATATCAGGCCCATTTCCTGGGAATCGCTCGTCGAAGATGCCGGTCCAGCCTACCGAGCCTTCTATGAGAGGTGCTCAACATTCAACCGTTTGCCAGCGCCGACACGCTAGATGTAGCGAATGCCATAAAGCCGTTGAGGCTGACGGTCGGCCGCAGACGGCCGCCCACCGCTTAACGGCAAAGCGTTCGGACCGGGACTCAATGAACTTCAGATGCACGAAGAAGGCGCAGGTCAGGCTCCGACTCACACCGTCGGGGCTGGCAGCCGTACCGGACACGGTGTCCACGGTGGACTGGCACTGCAATGTGGTCACGTTGGGCAAGCGACCGTTCTTCCTATTCGCACACTCACAATCGCTGTACGCGTTCTTCGTCGCTGCGGCTGGGAATTCACCTCTGGATGCCTTCGGTCGTGCCTTCCGTGACCAACTCGCGGCGGCCCTGGTGCGCGAAGGCGTAGCCGCCGGTCTGGGCGCAAGGCTGATGGATGACGGGCCAGACACTATCTGTCGGGCGATAGACCGTCGGGTGCTCGGAACCATGAACGACCATGTCAACATGAGCCGCTTCTTCGTTGAGGACGCGGGCGGGCTCGATGACCGTGTACTTGCCAAGATCCACGACGCCATCAACGAGTCTCCGATGAGCATCTTGGGGATGGAGAGCCCCCGTCGAGTGCTTCTCGCCCTTCTCTCTCGACGGGGAGCCGCATAACGGCAGGACGTTGGGTCCGCTGGCCCGGCCGCCACCGCCTCTGTTACCGCACCAGCCCCGGTCACCGTCACCGCCACCCACACCTATACCGCTCCCCGCTACTCCGAATCCCAGGGAGGCCCTAGTCTGTAGGCCGTAGGCCGCAGGCATGCTAAAAACGCGTCATCCATGAGTACCAAGATTCGCCGCGACGAAACGGATTTCGGCTACTACGACGATGCGGNNAACATCTGCAAGAAGGACCCGGCCAACAACCGCATCACGGGCTACAAGATCGACACGCCTCAGAACGCCATGCGGGGCAATACCTTGTATTGCCGGATCGAGAACGCTGACGGCACCTATACGGTCTTTTCCCCGTTCTTCACGCCCACCCTGCCCCCCTACGACAAGTTCGAGTGCCGGATGGGCCTGGGCTACAACAAGTGGCTCGTGCGGATGAAC
>PMIX01000393.1 GCA_003158395.1 Myxococcales bacterium
AAGAGGGCTGGGGCTTGCGAGTGAGGCGTGTACAATCCTGCTTCTGCATGCTCACCCGCCTACTTGCCCTCACGCTCCTCTGCTGCTCGTGCGCCACCACCATCGCGCAGCGGCCGCTGCAGTGCACCTACGTCTACGGCGGCGAGGAAAAGGTGGTCCGCATTCCTCCGACCACAGATCCCTACAGCGTGCCGCTGGTCGAGCTGGGCGATCGCCTGGCCTGGAAGGCGGTCTACGTTGCCGCGCCCGAGGAGCTGGCGGTGGTCAGCCTCTACACCTATTTCCTTTCCGAGCAGGGCCCGGTGCTAATTCATCAAGTCAAGTACCGGCCACCTTTCCCGAAAACCGGATCAAAAGGCTTCACCGGCGTGCAAGCGATCTACGAGCCACGCAACAGCAGCGAGTTGCAGTACTGGTGCGGGTGGGCGCGATGACGGCAACCCTGCTGGCCCTCGTCGTGCTGTGGGCCGCGCCGGGTGCCCTGGCCCAGCCGGCCGACCAGGTCAACCTGGTTTTTGCCGGCGACATCATGCTCGACGAGCTTCCTGGCGAAGCGATCGCCCGAGGCGACAATCCGTTTGCCGCGGTCGCCTCGCTGCTGGATGGCGCTGACCTGGCCGTGGGCAACCTCGAATGCGCCGTTGCAGATGGCGGCAAGGCGGTGGAGAAGCAGTTCACGTTTCGTGCCCATCCGCGCGTTCTCGACCTGGTGGCCCGGCACTTTGGTGCGGTCTCTCTCGCCAACAACCACAGCGCGGACTTCGGCGCGGCCGGACTCCTGCAAACCATGGATCGCCTGCGCGCCGCCCGCATTCAGTTCTTCGGCGCGGGCAAGAACCTGAGCGAGGCTCACCGGCCGTTGATCGTGCAACGAAAAGGCGTACGCGTGGCGCTGCTTGGGTACAATGAGTTTCAGCCGCGCTGGTTCGAGGCCGGGCCGTCCGCGCAAGGCGTGGCCTGGGGCGAGGACGAACAGATCCTGCGCGACATGAAGACGGCGCGCGCGGCCGGCGCCCAAGTCGTGATCCCGATCATTCACTGGGGTTGGGAACACGAGACTGTGCCCTGTCCGCGCCAGCGCGAGCTGGCCCGCGCTCTCATCGATGCCGGCGCAGACGCAGTAGTCGGCGGCCATCCTCACGTCACCCAGGGAGCCGAGATCTACCGGGGCAAGCCCATCCTCTACAGCCTGGGCAATCTCGTGTTCAACGGCTTCGAAAGCCAGGAGGCCAACACCGGCTGGCTGCTCCACCTGGCGCTGGACAGGCGTGGAGTCCGCCGCTGGCACACGATCGTGGTCCGGCTGGACGAGCGCGGGCTGCCGCGGGTCGATGCAGCTGCCCCGAGCCCTTGCGGAGACGCCCGCCTCGACCAGGTTCGCACCTGTCGGGCGGGACGACCGGGACCGTAAACGGGCCGTAGCCGCTATATCCCCCCGGGTTTGCGGCAAGCATCGGTGCAATTCGGATCGTTCGACATGGCGGGTTCGCACTCTTCGCCGAAGTTGGTTTGCACGACGCCATCACCACAGCGCGCGGGCAACTTGCAACCTGGGGCGCATCCATTGGCGGAACCGTAGCCGTCGCTGTTGGTGCCGTTGTCACATTGCTCGCGGCGCAACCCAGCACGCCCACCTCCCGAATTACCGGGCGTGGAGGGTGGCGAAAAGCAGGCCAGCGAGAACTGGCTGAGCTGACTGGCGCCTCGGCGAGGTGCAGATGCGGTAGACTGTGCCGCATGCACGGGACACCTCTCAGGACGCTCTGCCCGCGGTCAGATCCGCCTCCCGCAACCCGCGCCATCCCTTTGAGCAGGAGACAAGAATGAGCAGACTCAGCCGCTCCATGCCTGGCCTGTCTTGTGCGATCCTCACGCTCGCCCTGCTGCTGGTCTTGCCCCTCGCCTCCTGCAAGGGCTCGGGCTCGAGCGGCGGCCCAAGACGCCGTGACGGCGGGGCCACCGGAAGCGGGGGCGGTGGATCGAGCGACGGCGGTGCCGGCGCCCCGATGGCGATGGGAGGCAGCATGGAAACCCCCGTTACCGGCGGCAATTTGGCCACTGGTGGTTCCTCTGCACCCAGCACCGGGGGAGAACCGGCAACCGGCGGAATGATTTCCGCTGGATCGGTCGGCACCGGCGCCACGAGTGCGACCGGAGGGATGACAAGCCCGGGCGGCGGCTCTGGTGGGGACAGCAGAGATGCCAGCCTCAACACCGGTGGTACGACGAGCGCCGGCGGGATTATTGGAAGTGGAGGCACCCCAGGCACTGGCGGCGACATGAGCAGCGGCGGCACCCCAAGCAGTGGTGGCGGTGTCGGCTCGGGTGGCGCAGATGGTGGGGGCACTGCGGAAGATGCTGGCGGCTCCATTCCCGGGCCGCAACTCCATGGACAATGGGTGCCGACGGGTGGCCCAACAGGCGGGCCTGTCTATGCCTTTGCCGCGAGCGGTACCGACATTTTTGCCGGCACTTCTGGCGGTGTGTTTCTTTCAACCGACCACGGCGCGTCGTGGTCGCCAGTCAATACCGACTTGACGCACTGGCACATCCTGGCCCTTGCCACAAGCGGCGACAGCATTTTTGCCGGCACCGATAGTGGTGGTGTCTATCTTTCAACGAACCACGGCGCGTCGTGGACGCCGGTCAGTACCGGCCTGACGGAAGCGCGAATCCAATGCCTTGCCGTGAACGGCAGCACGATCTTTGCCGGCACTGCGGGCGAGTATGGCGGTGGTCACGTGTATCGTTCCACCAACAATGGCGCCTCGTGGACCGTGGTCGACACTGGCATGCCGAGCTTGAGTATCAATGACCTGGCGGTGAGCAATGGCAATATCTTCACCGCCACTTTTGACAACTACTCTACCGGCACCGTCTATCGTTCTACGAACAACGGCGCCTCATGGACTGCAGTCGGCACCGGTCTGTCGGTCCCGAATGTCTACAGTCTTGCCGTGAGCGGGACAAATATTTTTGCCGGCACTGAGAGCGGTGGTGTCTTTCTCTCGACAAACGATGGGACCTCATGGACCGCAGTCAATACCGGCCTGGCGAACATGTACGTCAGCACCCTTGCCGTGAGCGGCGGTGATCTCTTTGCTGGCACGTTTTCGGGCGCGTTTCTCTCGACCGACAACGGGGCATCATGGACGGCGGTCAACAACGGTCTACCCGGCAACATAGAGGTCAATGCCTTTTCCGTGAGCGGTAACGATGTCTTTGCCGGCACTGCTGATGGCATCTATCTCTCTGTCGACCACGGTGGGTCGTGGACCGCAGTCAATGGCGGTTTGTCGAATTCGTGGGTCGCTCACCTGGCGGTGAAGGGCAGCGATATCTTTGCCAGCACGTCCGTGACTGGCGGTCTGTTTCATTCAACAGACAGCGGCTCTTCTTGGAGCCTGGCCAATGCCGGCTTGGCCACCATGAACGTCGGCCCCCTTCTTGCGGGGAACATTCTGTTTGCTGGCGCGCCTGGTGGTATATATCTTTCCACTGACAACGGCTCATCATGGGTTGCGGCGGCCAATAGCGGTCTTCCCGCCAACTCGAGGATCACCGCGCTTGCTGCCAGCGGCGACAATCTTTGGGGCATCGCTGGGGGCTGGGGTGTCTATCGTTCGACGAACAATGGGGCATTTTGGACGGGGGCCAATACCGGCTTGCCGAAGAACACTGTCTATGCGCTTGCGGTAAGCGACAACTCTGTGTTCGTCGGCATTGGTGCTGGTTTTGGGGTATATCGTTCAGCCGATAACGGCTTGTCATGGGCCGCGGCCAACACCGGAATGTCATTCTCGACTGTCAGTGCCTTTGCTGTGAGTGGCAGCAACATATTTGCGGGCACCGAGAATGGCGTCTTCCTTTCGACCGACAACGGTTCTTCGTGGAATGCGGCACGCGCTGATCTGCCAACGAATGCACGTGTCGGCGGCTTTGCCGTGATCGGCGAGAATATTCTCGCCGCTATGTCCGCCGTTTCGGGCGGTGGCGCATACCTATCGACGAACAACGGTTCTTCTTGGACCGCATTCAATAGCGGTCTGCCGAACGTGGATAGCAACAGCGTCCTTACCATTACTGACCTTGCCGCATGCAGCACCGATATTCTTGCCGCCACCTATGGCGGCGGCGTGTGGCGCCGGCCTCTTTCCGATATGGTGGGCAGTTCATCACCGCCTCCGTAGATCTGTGCTTCATCCGGTTCGTAGGGCCGGGCCGGATTGGCCCGCCCAGCCCCTGCCCCACGCGCCTTTGCCGCGTGGCGCTAAGGGCGGCTGCACACCCTAGCGGGGCGTCCGCTTGCGCCGGCGAGCGTTCCCAATCAACGCGGCCAGGCCGAAGAGCGGCCACAACGACATCGGGTTGGGCCTTGATGACGACCTGCCGCCGAGTGTGCAGGTACAACCCGCCGCACCCGCAGGGCCGCGCACGCCGACTCCGGCCTCAAACGCGCCCACGGTTCCAGTGGTCCCGCTAGGGGCGCTGGTGGTGCCCCCGGCTGCCGCGGGTACGCCGGCCGAACCTCCGGCTCCGACCGTGCCTGCGCCGGCGTCTGCAAGAACGCCGCCCGTCGGAGTTCCCGCGTCCGGCGTCACGGCAGCACTCCCTCCACCTGGGGTGCCACCAACGCCTGTCGATCCACCTTTGCTGGCGCCCGCGTCCACACTTGCAGAGCCGCCGGCCGTCGCGCCGCCCGCCCCAGATCCACCGGATCCCCCGGTGCTGGCCGC
>PMIX01000181.1:0-6509 GCA_003158395.1 Myxococcales bacterium
CGCTGGATCACCGGCACCGGGCCGGCGTTCTCCTTCAGCTTGGGTTCGGGTTCGTTGGCGATCAGGCTGGTGATGGTGACGGCAATGGGCTGTGTGCGCGCGGTCAGCACCTCGCCGCCTTTGCCGAAGTAGGTCACCTCCACCGCAGGGATCTCCAGCGCACCCGGCTGATAGGCCGCGACGATCAGCATGAACTCGCGGCGCATTTTCCCGTCGCCCAAATCCTTTTCTTCCAGGCGGCGCTCCAGCTCAGAAAAAGGCGACAGATCGATGTTCTCGGGCAAGATGACCGGGGTGGTGAGCGGACTCACAGCCGTGATGGACAGGTGCAGGGCATCGCCCACGCGGGCCTCGGCCTTGTCCACCCGTGCGGTCACCGTGGGCGCGTCGGCGCGCGCCGGTGCGGACAGGGCGCTCGGCTGTATGTCCGGTTGCCTGCCAGCATCGCTCGACGCGGCGGCCAGCACGCTGGCCAGGACCCACCCAATCAATGTCTCAACCTCCGAGCCCGGGCCTCGAAGAAACTGGTCAGGGCGGGCAGGTAGGGACGATCGGTCCGCACCGCGATGGCGTCGAGAGACAGGCGGCGAAACAGGGCCTCGCGCGCCTCGCGGGCGACGCGGCTCTTCTCGGCAAAGGCCTTTCCTTCCGGTCCCGAGGTGTCGAACACCACCACCTCGCCAGTCTCGGGGTCCTCTACCTCAAGCAAGCCCACGGCCGGTATTCGCTCCTCCAACGGGTCGGTTACCGCTACCGGAACCAGATCGTGACGCCGGGCCGCGATGCGCAGCGAGCGTTCGTATTGTGGAGAGGGCGCCAGAAAATCCGAAACCAGGAAGGCAACCGCGCGCCGGCGTGCGATCCGACCTAGAAAATCCAGCCCGAGGGCCAGGTTGGTGCGGGGCGAGCGGGGCTCGAAAGACAGGATCTCGCTGATCACGCGCAGGACGTGCTTGCGGCCCTTTTTTGCCGGCACGAAGCGCTCCACCTGGTCGGTGAAGATGATGAGGCCGACGCGGTCGTTGTTGCGGATGGCGGAGAAGGCGAGCACCGCGGCCAGCTCGGCGGCCAGCTCCCGCTTCTCCTGCCCCACCGAACCGAAGCGACCCGACGCCGACATGTCGACCAGTAGGAGCACGGTCATCTCGCGCTCCTCGACATACAGCTTGATGTATGGGGCGTTCATGCGCGCCGACACGTTCCAGTCGATGAGCCGGATGTCGTCACCCGGGATGTACTGGCGCACCTCGGAAAACGCGATGCCTGCCCCCTTGAACACCGAATGGTACTGGCCCGCCATCCGATCGCGCACCAGGCGCTCGGTCACGATCTCGATGGTGCGGATCTTCCGCAACAGCTCGCGGGTCAGCATGGCGACGCGGTCTAGGGAACCTCGATGCGCTCGAACAGTTTGCGCACCACCTGCTCCGAGGTCATCTCTTCGGCTTCGGCTTCATAGGTCAGGATGACTCGGTGGCGAAGCACGTCCACGCCGATGGCTTTGATGTCCTCAGGCGTAACGTATCCCCGACGGCGCAGAAAGGCGTGCGCGCGGGCCGCCAAGTTGAGATAGATGGAGGCGCGCGGACTGGCGCCGTACTCGATGAAGTCGGCCAACTCCGCCAGACCGTACGCCTTCGGCTCACGCGTGGCGTGCACGATGTTGACGATGTACTCGCGGATCTTTTCGTCGATGTAGATCTGGCTCAGCACCGAGCGCGCCTCCGCGATCTGACGTGGCGTGGCCACCGGCGCAGCCCGCACCGTCGTGCCCGACGTCATCCGGTCCATGATCGAGCGCTCGTCCTCCTTGCTGGGGTAGCCCACTTTGACCATCAACATGAAGCGGTCGAGCTGAGCCTCGGGCAGCGCATAGGTCCCCTCCTGCTCGATGGGGTTCTGTGTGGCCATCACCAGGAAGGGGTCGGGCAGCGCGTGGGTCTCGTCCCCCACCGTGACCTGCCGTTCCTGCATGGCCTCCAGGAGCGCCGACTGCACCTTGGCGGGCGCNNCCGCGGTTCTGGTTGTAGATGACCGTTCCCACTATGTCCGCGGGCAGAAGGTCGGGCGTGAACTGGATCCGCTGGAAGCGCATGGCGAGAGAGTCAGCCAGGGTCTTGACGGTCAAGGTCTTGGCCAGGCCAGGAACGCCTTCCAGCAGCACATGACCCCCGGCGAGAAGGCCGATGAGGATGCGCTCCACCATGGCCTTTTGGCCGACGATGACTTTGCCCACTTCCGCGGTCAGGTTTTCGACGAAAGCGGATTGCTGTTGGACCATTTCATTAATGACACGGACGTCCATACGATCTCCTCGGCAAATGGAAATTTCCGAAGGCGTATAACTACTCGGAGCCTCGCGATATTTCCAGGAAGCAGGCGCGAGACGTTACGCGGGATGCTGTTGGGTCAGGCAATGCAAGGTGCCAAAGCCCAGGACGAGATCCACGGCGTGGATGCCCACCACGGGACGGTCGCGAAAGAGCTCGCCCAGGATTCCCAGGGCGACGCGATCCGCCGGATCGTTGAAGGTGGGGACGATGACCGCGGCGTTGGCTATGTAGAAATTGGCGTAGCTGGCCGGAAGGCGCCAATCGCCGTGGAGAAGCGGCGCCGGCATCGGCAGGGCGATCACCTCGGGACGCGCCCCGTCCTGCAAGCGCGCGCTTTGCAGCCGTTCCCAGCTCTCGCGCAGGGGCGCAAAGTTCACGTCGCGCTCGTTCTTCTCCTGGATGACGACCATCGTGCTTGGGTTCACGAAGCGGCACAGGTCGTCGACATGGCCGTGGGTGTCGTCGCCCGCGATCCCGTGACCCAGCCAGATGACGTTGGAGGCGCCTAGGGTGTCGCGGAAGACGCTCTGGTATTCCTCGCGGCCCATGCCGGGGTTGCGGCACTGGATCTCCTGGTCGAGGAAGCATTCCTCCGTGGTCAGCAGGGTGCCGCGGCCGTTCACGTCTATGCCGCCGCCTTCGAGCACAACCGGCTCGCCCCTCCGCGCGACCGGGAAGAGCCGCATGCCCCGCTGCCGGGCGATTCGCTCCGCGATGCGGTTGTCCTTCTGCCAGTTGGGGTACTTCGCCCAGGCGGTGAATTTGAACTTGGCGATGGCGACCTCGGGTCTTGGCCCCGGCTTGCGCACGCAGATGGGACCGAAGTCGCGCGACCAGCCGCGATCCGAGGGGGCGCGAANNAAACTCCAGGTTGGCTAGGTTGGCGTGGGCTCGGGCAAGAAGCCGCCGCGCCCTGGCTTCTCTCTGCGGCCCTTCGAGGATAATACGTACCTTCTCGCCCTCCGCGATCTTGCGCACGATCTCGCCATAGACCCATTCGATGGTGTGAAGCTTGCCCGGCCAGTCGCTGCGGCAATGGGGCCAGCCCAACCAGGTGGCCTCATGGGGCTCCCATTCGGCAGGCATGGCAAAGCCAAGTTGGGCGGGCGTCTTGGGGCTAGTCGCGTGGGGAGCCCGCCGGCTTCGCCGGCGGCGCACCGTCGCGGGAGGGAATGGGAACCCTTTGAGGGTTCCCATATCAGATGCGTGGATCTCCATCGCCCGTGGTTATAGACGGAAACCGCGCGAGCACAACCGATCGGTATTGCTCGACGCGGCCCACGCCCATGCGAGCGTGGCCTGACCGTTAGGCCAGCCCAAAATCACGGGCAAACGGAAGGCGTACTCAGTTGACCTCGGATGCTCGAGATCGTATTGCCCCAACTGCCGCCTGGGTTGTACTGACTGATCGAGATCACGCCGTCGGCGATACGTGCGTTGATGTTGGCGGCCACGTTCCAGTTCGGATCTTCCCCCGCAGAGGCTCCGGCGGCTCCGTAGCCCGTATCGGCCAGGATCGGCTTGCCCGTCACCCCGTGCACCCCGGCCCAGGTCATGGCGTTGCTGGACCGGATCTTCGTATTGTTGGCGTCGGTGCCCCCACCCGAGGTGCTGATGAAGGTGAACAGGCCCATGTTGAAATTGGTGTACCAGGCCGAGCCGTTGTTGGGAATCCACGGCGAGATATCCATGGAGAAGGCCGCGTTGGGCAACGAGCCTTTCAGCGCATTGACCAAAGCCGTCATGTTGGTCCCTGCTTGTGCTGGCGTCCAAGCCTGGGTCTGACCACCGGCGTAGTACTGGTACCAATCCGGCTCCATCTCGAAGATGATCGGACGTCCACCCAGGCAGGCCGCAAAACCGGTTGAGTTGCTTGTGTACTGGCTGAGAATGGTCGACCAGTCCTGGGTGATGTACTGGGCGCCATAGTTGCACAAGTTGCCGCCGCTGCAGCCGCTCACGTTGCAGTCGCACAGCTTGTGTGCGTTCTTCACCTCGTTGGCAGCAATGTAGGTGACGTCCACCGGGACCAGACCCGCAAGAGCACCACCTGAATTCGCTTCGGTGCACACGTAGCCCTGGTTGAAGGTACCCATCATCCATCCAGGAGTGAAGAAGTCCAACTGCGAGATCAAAGACGCGCCGCCGTTCTTCGCTATCGAATCGATGGTGCCGAAGTGGAATCGGCATTGGCTGAAGACTTTGCCCGCCGATGGCGTACTGGTGCTTCCGCCGCTCGCGCTCCCGCCGGCTGAAGTCGTACCGCCCTTTGCTGTTGTTCCCCCTGCGGCCGCGCCGCCTGTCGCCGTCGTGCCGCCCTTTGCCGTCATTCCCCCTGCGGCCGCGCCGCCTGTCGCGGTCATGCCACCCTTGCTGGTCGCGCCGCCCATCGCCGTCGTTCCCCCCGCGGCCGTGCCACCTGTCGCTGTCATGCCGCCCCTGGCCGTCGTGCCGCCCATCGCGCCGCCACCGGTGCCAGAGCCACCCATACCCGAGCCTCCACTGGAGCTGGCAGATGTACTTGTGCCGCCATTGCTTCCGCCGGAGGAGGTCGTGGTTGTCGAACCGCCCGTTGGCGTGGAGCCCGCTGTGCTCGCTGGAACCGTCGAGCCACCCGTGCTGGTCGTAGAGCCACCCATGCTCGCCGTGAAGCCGCCGGCGCTCGCCGTAAAGCCGCCCGTGCTGCTACTGGTGGCGGACTTGCCTCCGGACGCTCCCTGCGAACCACCAGCACTCGTGGTTCCTCCGCCCCCAGCGTGACTGCCGCCTGGTGACGCCCCGCCTTCACTGGCTGGCGCGCAGCCCACGGCAGCCAGGCAGACCAGCGTCGCGAACAAACCGAGACGTATTCCCGAGCTTCCGTGATGCATCTATCGATCTCCTTGGTCGGTGTGAGTAGTGATGGCCTCTGCAATATGAGGAATCTGTCACCCTAGCAGTGACGCCCGACGCGGTTTCGGTTCAAAAGGTCGCTGGCATTCACACGCACTCGAGAAGTCTGGGGGACACCTGCGGCTCCTTCAAGTAGCCCGGGCGCGGACGCCCGCAGAAGTCGCGGGAAGCTGCGTGCGATTCGGCGAGGTACAATTCCACTTGTGATGTTGGAGGGGGGGAGCGCTGCCGATTCGTTCGAAAATCTTGCATCTTCGGGACGTAGCTTGTCGCGCCAGAGCCGTGCTCGGACAGCGCTCCCCCGGCTGCAAGTGCCTGGTCCCCAGTTCGCCGTGATCGGGATCCACCATAACGCTGCCCGCCGAGCCGCGCCGGCGCTCGCCTGTCACCACATTCCTCCTACCAGCGGCCCGTCTTGCGTGCCTCGGCTTTGGGCATGCCTTTCAAGGCCTGCAGATTCTTCTGTATCTCCTCGTCGGGCAGCACGTAGTCGGTCAGTTTGCCTGACAAGTAGGCGTCGTAGCCAGACAGATCCATCAATCCGTGGCCGCTGTAGTTGAAGAGGATGACTTTTTGCTCACCGCTTTCGCGGCACTTGTTGGCCTCGTCGATTACGGCCGCGATGGCGTGGCTGGTCTCGGGCGCACAGATGGTGCCCTCGGTCTTGGCCCAGATCATGGCCGACTCGTAGCACTTGAGCTGGGCGACGGCGCGGGGCTTGAACAGGCCCTCCACGATGCCTTGGCACACGAGTGGCGCCATCCCGTGGTAGCGCAACCCACCGGCGTGGATGGGCTTGGGAATGAACATGTGCCCGAGCGAGTGCATGGGCAGAAGCGGCGTCATGCAGGCCACGTCGCCGTGGTCGTACACAAACTGGCCCTTGGTCATCTTGGGGCACGCCGCAGGCTCGACCGGAATGATGGTCATCTGCGCCCCGTTGATCATATCTTGGGCAAAGGGGAAGGCCAATCCGGCGAAATTGCTCCCGCCGCCCGCGCAGCCGATGACGATGTCGGGCAGCCTCTCGCCCGCCTTCTTGAGCTGAGCCTTGGCTTCCAGACCGATGATGGTTTGGTGCAGAAGCACGTGGTTCAGCACGCTGCCGAGTGAGTAGCGGGTCTGGCCCGTGCTGTCGGTCACGGCCGCCTCGATGGCCTCGCTGATGGCGATGCCCAAGCTGCCCGGAGTGTCGGGCATGCTGGCCAAGATGGTCCGGCCGGCGTTGGTGAGATTGCTGGGGCTGGCGACACAATTCGCCCCCCACACCTGCATCATCAGCTT
>PMIX01000181.1:6519-39021 GCA_003158395.1 Myxococcales bacterium
TTGGGCTTGTGGCTGCCCGCCGGGCTGACGCTCTCGTCCTTGTAGTAGATGCGCGCCGGCGTCTTCAGGTGCCTTTCGAGATACACCGCGCGCCGGAGCGGCGAGGGACGCCAGCGATAGAGGATGTCGAGGACCTCGGACGGAATGTCGATCCANNCCGAGAGGCGGCAGCATCGGCGTGGGAAGATCGGCTGCCAGGTTGTACCATTGCCGCGGGATCTCGCTTTCGTCGAGAAGGATCTTTACGTTTTCCATATCATCCATCCTGTGAGGGGTGAGGCGAGGCGCGACGCCGGAGGAAGACCTGCGGACCGCCGGGCCAACCGGGCGGTATTCATATCACATCTCCCTGTCACGATGCGGCCACGCCGCGTCATGGCAGCCTGACGTCTCCATGGCGAGTCGCGTTGCAGCATTCATCGCCGCAGTCGAGCGCTCGACTAACAGACCTCGTCATCGGGAAGCTGTGCCGTGTAAGGTCTCGGACCCAAACGTTGTCGCCTGCTTGTTCTAGACACGCTGAGCCACGTTCGATGACGCTCCTGGTCCTTCTCATTGTTCGGCGCAGGAGAGTTCTTGGATATGCAGGCGCAGGCAAGAGTGATATTTGAGAACAAAACGGGGGCGTGAGCTAATCCTTGACAAGTCGTGGTAGCAAAAAAGTTTCGGCCCACAGGTCGGGCAGCGAGTTTGCTATACTGACGCCCGGTCGGCCGGCCTAACGTATCCGCACTCCCCCCAGACGAGGTGCGTCCCATGTCAACAAGAACGATTTCCATCCGTATCGGTACTCGCATCCTGAGAAGCTGTGGCGCCCTACTTATGGTGGGCGCCGCAGTTGTTCTACTTGCGGGAGCAAGCTGTACCAGCGCCACAGTCGATACCAGCACCCGTACGTCGGGAGGCGGAAACATCCCAGGCGGAGGGGGAGCGGGAAATGGCGGTGGCGGCAACGCAGGCAACGCGGGCTGTGGCATCCTTTGCGTCACCTCCGGCGGCGGAAGCGGGGGCAATACGACAGTCCAGATTGACTCCAAGAAATGCGGCGACGGCGTTCTAGACAAGGACCTGGGCGAGCAATGCGATGACGGCAACAGGAACAACGGTGACGGCTGCAACAAACTTTGCCAGCTGGAAGCCAACTTCAAGTGTGACACCCCTGGCCAGCCTTGCGTTGATCAGAGAAAATGTGGGAACGGGATATTGACTTCTGACGAAACCTGCGACGATGGGAACACGGTCAGCGGCGACGGCTGCTCAGCAGATTGCAAGAACGTTGAGCCCGGTTGGCAATGTCGCGTGCCCGGAAAGCCCTGTTTCCCGCTCTGTGGTGATGGAAAACTGACTGGCACCGAATCATGTGACGACGGGAACGCCGTCAGTGGCGACGGTTGTTCGAGCACCTGTCAGACAGAACCAGGCGCCGCGTGCCCCACGCCAGGCCAGCCCTGCACGAAGGCGCAATGCGGAAACGGAGTAAAGGAGACGGGTGAGCAGTGCGACTGTGGCAACGATCCGACCAAGCTGCCGACCGGTTGTGAGGGCCAGAATGGGCTCTTCTACGGCGATGGAAAGGGCTGCTCGAAGACCTGCACCAAGGAGCCGAATTGTCGCGACAGCTCGGGCCACAACCAGGCCTGTACCACAGCGTGCGGCGATGGGAACCTGGATCCGGGCGAGGATTGCGATGACGGCAACCAGGTGAGCGGTGATGGCTGCTCAAGCTCGTGCAAGAAAGAGGCTGGGTTCACTTGCACCACCAGTCCGCAAACCGATGCGTCGGATTGCACATTGCCTGCGAACGTGGGCAAGAAGTGCCTTGAGATGCCCGTCATCTACCGCGATTTCCAGCCCGAGAACGTTGCTTCCGGCGGCCACCCGGACTTCTATTGGCTGGGCAACAAGTCGAACGCATCCACCTCGCCCACGACCATCTGTGTCCCCAACTCGGGCGGGCCAGCCAAGGGGAACGATTCGACCGCGCGCTGCTGGGATATTCCAGACCCGAATCTCTTGAATGGCAAGCCGATCTACAACGCGAAGCGCGCCAACAACCAGTGCGCGTGCCAGTTCAGCGATTGGAACATCGGCAATTCGGCCCGCATTCAAGGAAATTATACCCAGGCCGCCAACGACAGCCCGCTTTCCAACGGGGCCGCCGGCTACCTCGGCGGCAACGCTGGCACTGCCATCACCCTGACCAATGAATCTGGCAGCGTCGCCGGCACCCTGGTCGGCTACACCGCAAGCACCCCTGGCGGCCCAATTTTCAAGGGAATGGTGCCGATCGTGAAGGATGCGAACAGCTTCAAGCAATGGTTCACGGATGACAGCACCGTGAACAAGACCTTCGTCTCGGTTCTCGAAATGCCCAGCATCGGGACGAATCTCTACCAGTACGCCAGCAAGACGCATCTTGCAGGTCCTGACAATGGCTTCTACCCCCTCGATACGCTCAATCCCAGCCAGGCCACGCTGTGCGACCTGTGGCCCTACTGGAACCATGGCAACGGAAGCCCCATCTGGACCGTCTGCCAGGGTGACCAGTACTACTTCCCACCCCGCGTGACTCAGGCGGATTGCCCGAACCAGAACCCGTTGAGCAATGGCTGCTGGGTCACAGCGACTACGGGCGTGAAGCACGACTCCTACTTCACCGATGAGGCGCGCTACTTCTTCGTGTACGACAGCACGGCCGGCTTCACCTTGCAGTTCTTCGGCGACGATGATCTCTTTGTCTTCATCAACGGCATCCTGGTTCTCGATCTTGGCGGTGTTCACCAACAGACGCCGGGCAAGGTCGTCGTCTCGGGTGACCCAGGTACGGCGAACATCATTGAAGGTGGCTGTCTCGACGCACTCGGGAACCTAGCGCCGCCGACCGCCGCCACCTACCTGGCGGGAGGGTGCACGCCCACAAACGGGGCGGCCCCGCCGGCTCCTGGACCGGATGACTTCCGTACCCGAACCGCCAACCTCAACCTGAACAACGGCAAGGTCTACGAGATTGCAATCTTCGGGGCCGATCGTCACCCGCCCGAGTCGAACTTCCAGCTCTCTCTCAATGGCTACACCACCACGCTGTCGGAATGCCAGCCCCACTGCGGCGACGGGATCGTGTCAGGGGGCGAGCAATGTGACTGCGGCGATGGATCCGTGGCGGTCCCCGCGGGCTGCCTGGGGGCGAACAACGACACCCTGTACGGCGGCTGCAAGACAGATTGCACGTGGGGGGCGTTCTGCGGGGACAACGTAACGCAAAGCCCGCCAGAGCAATGCGACATCGGCAAGAACAACGGCTCGGACCTCACGAAGACCGGGTGCACCTTCGGATGCACGACACCGCACTACTGCGGCGATGGCATTCTCGACACGGATCTGCACGAGGAATGTGACTTGGGCCAGTTGAACAACGTGAAGCTAGACGCGAGCGGAAACCCAGATACCGACCCGAATGATCCGAACGCCCTGGTCCACTGCACGGATCAGTGCAAGATTCCGATCATCTTCCAGTAGCCCTCTCCTGATAGATCACCGGCAGCATCGCACCAGCTCGCGCGGAGGATACCTGGCCTCCGCGTGAAAGGCCTTGATAAGAGCGACGGTGGCTGCGGCTTTCGCCTTGAAATCGGGGACGCTTGCGCATAATAGAGGGGTGTGCTGGGGGTTAAGCAGCAGAAGGAGGTGTCACGCCTGATGGTTTCCTGTGGTTGGTTGCGTCAGCAAATGCTGCTACCAGACATGAGGATGCGATATCACTTGAGATCTCGGTCCCGGGTGCCGAGGATATGAGCGATGACAAGGGTACTGTTGGTGGATGACCATGCGGTGGTTCGGCGAGGCGTGCGGGATATCCTCACCGAGGCGTTGGGAAAGGTGGCGTTCGGAGAGGCGGGCAAACCCAGCGAGGCCCTGGAAAAGCTGCAAGAGGAAGCCTGGGACGTCGTGGTGCTGGACATTTCGCTGCCAGGGCGCGGAGGGGTCGACGCGCTGCGGGACATGAAACGGCTACGTCCAACGGTCCCGGTCTTGGTGCTAAGCATGCACGCCGAGGAGCACTACGCGTTGCGTGCGCTGCGCGCGGGGGCGTCCGGCTATGTGAACAAAGAGGGTGCCGCCGAGGAGTTGGCNNTCACGGCCCGCGTATGAGCGGCTCTCGGATCGTGAACTTGAAGTCATGCGCGGCATTGCGACAGGCAAGACCGTCAAGGAAATCAGTGCGGGGCTGGCTCTGAGTGAGAAGACCATCAGCACCTATCGCACCCGCCTCCTGGAGAAGATGCAGATGCATTCCAACGCAGAGCTGATTCAGTACGCTCTCCGCGAAGGTTTGGTCGACTAGCCTTTCTTCCTGCCGCGCTTGTAGGACACTGGCCGACAGCCGAATCGGACAGCTCCCGGCAGAGGTGACGCTGCCAGCATGGGACGCTGGGGTCATGGCAGCCAGTCCTGGACGGCCCCCCCGAATCCTCCTGGTGGATGACCATCCCGCGGTCAGCCAGCGCATCGGCGAGCTCTTGGCCGGCTCGCTGCCCGACGCAGAAATGGTTTCGGCGATGTCCGGCGAAGAGGGTCTGAGCTTGGCGTGGACTCAGCCGTTCGACTTGGTGCTGCTTGACCTGCGCCTGCCGGGCCGAAGCGGCATCGAGATTCTGAAAGAGATCCGAACCGTCAAGCCGCTTCTGCCCGTCATCATCGTGAGTTCGTTGCCCGAGTCTCCCTATGCAACGCTGGCCCGGCGGGCAGGGGCTATCGATTTCGTCACCAAGAGCGCGTTGGTCCAGGATCTGGGGCGCGCCGTAAAATCGGCTCTCGGGGGCAGCGCGATGACATAGGGGATCTGGCCGTGAGTTTGGGAAACAAGAAATCAACCGCGCGAGAAGCCGGACAGCCCCGACCAAGATGGATTCCTCTGCGCAGGAGCACGGCTGATGGCTCGACTGATCTGTTGCTGGTGATCGATGGCGCGGGCAGCATCCGCGAGATCAGCCCGTCCGTCACGCGCCTTCTGGCCTATCGGCGCGGTCAACTGCTGGGCACCAGTTTCCTGGAGATCCTTCACCCTGATGACGTGACAGCCGTCCGGTCTCTGTTGGGCGCCTTGACCGAAGCGGCGGAAGATCCCACGCGGCTGCAGCTACGGGTTCGCCAGGCCGATGGCGGCTGGCGCAGTTTTGAAACGCGAGCACGGGCGGCATCAGGTCCCAACGACCAGCCCCTGCTTGTGGTTGACGCCTGGGACGTGAGCCCAAGCCAGCTTCACCGGACGCAAGAGCTGCCGGCCATGCCGATCGACGGCCCTCTCGCGCAGGTCGCCGATGGAGTGAGCGACAGCGGGCACGATCCGTCTGACCAGGTCCCGAGCCCCGACCTGATCGAGCGAGCAGGCGCGCGCGGTGAGACCGTCCTGGTCGCGCTTGACGATCGTGCGGTGAGCACCCTAGCGTGCAGTATCATGCGCCAGCTGGGCTACGTTGTGCTCGAGGCGATGAGTCCGGCCGATGCGGAGGGCTTCGCGCGCATTCACAAGGGCACGATCGACCTACTGGTCGCCGACCTGGCCACGCCCCGGGTACGCGGACGCGAGTTCGTGCGCTCGATGAAGGCGATTCTACCTGGATTGAAATCGTTGTTCGTTTCGTGTCAGCGCTACGGATCACTGGCCGAGCGTCGGGTCTTTGAAAGCGGTGCCCGCCTTCTGCACGAACCCTTCACGCCCGAAGAGCTAGCCCACGCCATCCGCCGCGCGCTTGAGCCTGTGAACGAGAGATAGGCCGATCCGCCAGCCGCTCACGCTCGCCGCGGCTCGACCTCTCATAGGAAACGGCACACTCCTGTGCCAAGATAGCCGTTTCCGTGCAATCCTGTGCCATCCCTACACCAGAGGAGGCCAAGTTGGAACTCAACCAAGACTTCGTCAGTCTCCTGCGGGCACTCGCCGACGTTGACGCGCGTTACCTGCTCGTGGGAGCCCACGCTGTAGATTTCTACGGCCAGGCGCGTACCACCCGGCACATGGACATCTGGCTGGACGACGCGCCCGGCAACCTGGAATGCGTCTATCGGGCGCTGGACAGTTTCGGCGCTCCCACCCTGGCGGTTGAACATCTGAGTGCGGCGTCCCCGCTCAAGGTGGTGTGGCTCGGCGTTCCCCCCGACCGCATCGATTTCGTAAAGGGCATGCGTGGCCTCGCCTTTGCCGACGCATGGTCGCGCCGGACGACGACGAAGGTGGACGGAGTCAGCATAACCATCATCGGCCGGGACGACCTGATCGCCGCCAAGCGCGCCACCGAGCGCGAGAAGGACCTTGCCGACGCGGAGGCGCTGGTCGCGCAGCGTCCGGGATAGCGAGAATCCGGTCGAAGCCTGTTGATCAGGCCCGCCGGCGGGTCTACTCTGCCGGCGTGGTATCGTCCGATTGCTTGCCGACGCTGGCCGTCCCTCCCACCCTATTCTTGGCCACAATCGACCGGCCCCGAAGCGCGCCCAGTCGCAGCCCGGTTTGGTCTGCAGGGTCGGTACGCGCGCGCCGCGCTGGCTGAAGCCTCCCGAGGAGATTGTCATCATGCCCACCTTCATCGAACAGATTCACGCCAAGGCCAAGACCAGTCCCCGCAAGGTCGTCTTGCAAGAAGGCGAGGACGTTCGCATCATCGAAGCCGCGGCGCTGGCCACCAAGCAGGGCCTTGCGGAGATCACCCTTCTGGGCGCGCCCGACAGGATCAAGGCGACCGCGGCGTCGGCGTCTTTGTCGCTCGACAGGATCAACGTCGTCGACATGACGAAGCCGCCGAATTTCGATGACTACGCCAACACGTACTTCGAGTTGCGCAAGGCCAAAGGCCTCACCCTGGATCAAGCGGTCGCGCAGATGAAGGACCCCCTGTGGTACGGCGCCATGATGGTGCGCAAGGGCGTGGTCGACAGCTTCGTGGGAGGTGCGCTCTACACCACAGGCGACGTATGCCGCGCCGGAATTCAGATCATCGGCATGCAGGCGGGCCTCAAGACCCTGTCCAGCTTCTTCGCCATGGTGGTGCCCGACAAGTCCTTTGGCAAGGACGGCATCGTCTTCTTTGCCGACTGCGCCGTGGTCATCGCTCCGGATGTGAACCAGCTGGCCGACATCGCCATTGCCACCGCCGACAGCTACGCCAGCCTAACCGGTGACACCCCGCGCGTGGCCATGCTGTCGTTCTCCACCAAGGGCAGTGCCAAGCATGCCGACATCGACAAGGTAACCGCCGCCACAGCGGCCGTGAAACAAAAGCGGCCTGGCTTGATCGTCGACGGCGAGCTGCAGGGCGACGCCGCGCTCATTCCGGCCATCGGCGAGCGCAAGGCCAAGGGCTCGCCCGTGGCGGGCAAAGCCAACGTGCTTATCTTCCCGGACCTTGACGCGGGCAACATCAGTTACAAGCTGGTCGAACGGCTGGGCAAGGCGGAGGCTATCGGTCCCATCTTGCAGGGCATGGCCAAGCCGTCGTCCGATCTCTCGCGCGGCTGCAAAGCTGCCGATGTGCTCAACGTGATTGCGATCAACGTCGTGCGTGTCCAGTACGCGCAGAAGCCGTAGTTCCTGGAGTTGAACTCATGAAGGTACTGGTCATCAATTGCGGCAGCTCGTCGCTGAAGTTCAAGCTGTACGATCTCCCGACGGACGATACCGCCACGCTGATGGCCGAGGGCCTGGTCGAGGAAATCGGGCGCGAGAAATCCAAGTTCAGCTATCGCGACAGCCGCTCGCCCGAGAAGATCGTCGGCGACGTCGTGGCCAAGGACCACACGCAGGCTGTGGCCGCCATGAAGGACATGCTGCTCGACGGCGAACACGGTCTCTTCAAAGAGAAAATTGACGTGGACGCCTGCGGGCACCGGGTCGTACACGGACGCGAGTTGTTCTCCAACTCGGCCCTGGTCACCCCGGCGGTGCGTGCGGCCATCGAAGAGTGCATCGGCATCGCCCCGCTACACAACCCACCCAATCTGGCTGGCATCGCGGCCTGCGAGAAGATCTTCCCCGGTCTGCCCCAGGTCGCGGTCTTCGACACCGCTTTCCACCAGACCATGCCGCCGCATGTGTACACCTACGGCCTGCCCCAGGACCAGCTCGAACGCAACCACGTGCGCAAGTACGGCTTCCACGGTACGTCTCACGAGTACGTGGCTCGTCGCTGTGCCGAGCTGATGAAGAAGGACTTCACCAAGCTAAAAATCATCACCTGCCACCTGGGCAACGGTTCCAGCATCACCGCGGTCAAGCACGGCCAGTCCTTCGACACATCAATGGGGCTGACGCCACTCGAGGGCCTGCTGATGGGCACGCGTACCGGCGACATGGATCCCGCGGTCGTCCTCTACATCATGGACAAAGACAAGCTCTCCCCGCAAGAGATGAACACGCTGCTAAACAGCAAGAGTGGCGTCAAGGGTGTGTCCGGTGTCAGCAACGACATGCGCCAGGTGATCGCAAGGGCCAAGGAAGGCGACGCCCGGGCCCAGCTTGCGCTCGACATATTCGACTACCGCCTGGTCAAGTACATCGGGGCGTACGTGGCAGCGATGAGCGGTTGCGACGCCATCGTGTTTACTGGCGGCATCGGCGAGAACGCTGTCCCAATGCGGGCGCGCGTGCTGGCCCCGCTGCAGTTCATCGGTGTCGAACTCGATCCAGAACGGAACAGCTCGACCGCCCAGGAGAAGGTCATCACGCGTGACAGCTCGCGTGTTAGCGCGTGGGTGGTTCCCACCAACGAAGAGCTGATGATCGCCCGCAAGACCAAGTCCATCATCGAGCAGGGGCAGGGCCGCGCCCGATAGCACGACAGGGCCGAGGCGGGAAGGAAGGTTTCGACTGGCGTTCGCAATCTGGTAGCGTGCCCCCATCATGGAGGCGGCAAGGAGCCAGACGTTGATCTGCCCACGGTGCGGACAGTCTCTACACCGGACAAGGCGGAGTTTCAGTCACCGGCTGCTCTCCATCGTGTACCCGGTGCGCTACTACGCGTGCACCCCGGCCTGCGGCTGGACCGGGATCCTGCCCGCAGTGTCCCGCCTGAAAGCAAGGAAGCGTCGCCTACTGCGAGTCGCGCTTCTCCTCATGCTGGCACTGTGCGGAATCGTGCTTGCCCGCCACCTGGCCCCCTACTGGAACAACCAGCACACCGACGAGTCGGTTGAAGAGTCCGACACTGCGGAGTAGGTCGCGCCCTGGGAGCCATCGGGTCGACGTGCTTCACAGGTGGCGCACGTTGCCGACCGCAACGGCGGCCTGGATGCGTCCGGCAAGCCAAGCCTTGGCAGCATCAACAGCCTGCTCAAGTGGCTGGCCCCTAGCCAGCTCGACCGCAATGGCCGTGGCGAGCGCACAGCCGGTCCCGCGTGGGCTCCTGCCCGGCAGCCGGGTGCCCTCGAAGAGCCGCTCGCCTGTCGAAGAGTGAAGCACGTCGGTGGCTGGGCCGCGGAGGTGGCCTCCCTTGACCAAAACCGCTGCCGGCCCCCACGCCGCCAGCGCCTGGGCAGCGTGGCGTGCATGGTCGAGAGTTTCCACCGCCAGGCCCGTGAGCCAGGCGGCCTCTGCCAGGTTGGGGGTCACGAGAATGGCCCGGCGCACAAGCGGGAGCAGATCAGCAGGCGTACCCTCGAAAAGAGAGCCACCGCCCGAGGCACCCAGAACGGGGTCAAAGACGACTGGTCCGGGCCAGTCCTGCAGGCCCGAGACGATGGCGGCAGCAATGCCAGCCCCCGCCACCATGCCGATCTTGACTGCGGTCCGGCAAGGCGGGCACCCCGCAAGCGCACTCTCAAGGCCGGCTCGCACCATGTCTGGGGAACGCGGTTCGAATCCTTTGACGCCGCTTTCGTCCTGCCGCGTCCAAGCTGTACCCACCAGCATCGCCCGGGCACCCAGCGCCTCCGCCGTGAGGAGATCTCGCACCAGGCCTGCGCCGCCACTTGGGTCCAAGCCGCCGACGGCCACCACATGGGGCTTCTCGGAACGCCCAGACCCATTCTCGGCTGGCCCGGGGCTGGCCCCCCTCTCGCGGTGCAGAGACTCTTGCATTTTCCGGCAGGTCCCTTCTAGTCTGCCGACGTCAGAAAAGGGGTGAAATCTGGGTGCCCTGGTGGGCAAAGGAGCGGACGTAGCGCATTCTGCGGTACAATCGACACTATCAACGTGGGGGTAGTTCTTCCTCAGCCGATTTCATTCGGCAAGTACACGCTGTTTGAGCGCATCGGTCGTGGTGGCATGGCCGATGTGTTCAAGGCGCGTGTCCAGGGGCCGGCAGGCTTCGAGCGCATCTTTGTCGTCAAGCGCATCTTGCCCCACCTCTCGGATGACCCTGCCTTCACCAAGATGTTCATCGACGAGGCCAAGCTAGCTGCGCGGCTCACTCACCCCAACATCGTCCAGGTGTTCGAGCTAGGGGCTGTGGAGAACGAGTACTTCATGGCCATGGAGTATGTGCGTGGCCGCGATCTGGCCGAAACCATGCGCACGCTGTGGGCGCGGGTTGGTCCGCCGCGTCCCGAACTGGTGGCCTACATCGGCCGTGAGATGTGTCGGGCCTTGGCTTATGCCCACGACTTCACGGCTGAGGACGGCACTAGGCTGGAGATGATCCACCGCGATGTTTCGCCTTCCAACGTCATGCTTTCCAGCGACGGGGCGGTGAAAATCCTCGACTTCGGCATCGCCAAAGCTCTCGGTGGAGAGAAGGACGAAAGCACGAAATCAGGAACGCTCAAGGGCAAGTTCGCTTACATGGCGCCCGAGCAAACCTTCAGCAACGAAATCGATCGTCGCATCGATATCTTCGCCACGGGTATCGTGCTGCACGAGATCCTGACTGGCCGCAGGCTTTTCAAGGGTGATAATGATCTTCAGACGATCGAAAATGTCCGTCAGTGCGATGTGCCGCCGCCCTCGCTGCACAACCCGCTGTGTCCGCCAGAAATGGACGACATCGTGTTGCAGGCGCTGGCCAAGGATCCGCTCGATCGTTTTCAGTCCGCCTCTGAAATGGCCGACGCGCTTGACGACATAGTTCACGCCGCCCGCTTCCAGCCTACTCAATTGGCCCAGCTCATCGGCAGCCTGTTCCCCTCGGACGCCGGGGGCGAGGCTCGCTTGACCGCCACGCAGCGCAACCCGCTCACCGGCTCGGTGAGCCCGCCGCGTTCCAGCACGACTGGACGGCGACTGAGTGCCACAGGGACAAGTTCCAGCACGGGTCGCGTGACCTCGAGCACGGTGCCGCCGGCGCCGCCGGCCACGACCGGCTCGCTGCCTCGGCGGGGAGGGCTGACGCCAGTGCCAGCGCCCGTCCTTGACGTCGACCTAAGGCGCAAGCCCTTGCTGGCGCGCAAGACCACCTGGGTGGTGATCGGCGTGGCGTTGGCAGTGGGGGGCGCGTTCTGGGCTGGGTCGCGTGGCCTGCAACGTGAGCCGCCCGAGACCGTGCCTGCAGCCAACGGGACCGTGCCCCCGTCAGGGCCCAGACCTGAGATGCTCAACCTGGCGATACAGTCGAATCCGTCGGGGGCGGAGGTTTTCGTCGCGGGCGAGAATGAAACCATTGGCAAGACGCCGTTTCGCAGAAAATTCGAGTATCGCGAGGACAAGTCGACGTTCCTGGTGTTCCGGTTGCCAGGGTATCGCGAGCTGACCCACGAGGTGCGGCCCGACTGGTCCGGGTTGGTGGTTCTGGATCCGACGCCAGCTCAGCCACCCCCTGAGGTCAAGCCTCCCATTGCAACAAAGAGCAGCGTCGCTTCCCGATCGGGTCACCGCAAGAACCGCCAAGCTGGCAAAGACCACGGCTCGTCCGATGGGGCCGGCAAGGAGCGTAGGGAACGCACCTCCGGGCGGGCTGCGAACCCGTTCTGAGCCATCTTTTCCCGACCCCGTTCACCCCTGCCATGTTTTCCGGCCGTCGGATCGCCGTCGTGGTTCCCGCCTTCAACGAGGCAGAGAAGATCGCGCGCACGGTTCGCTCCATTCCTGGATTCGTGGATCACGTGATCGTGGTGGATGACACCAGCACGGACGGTACCGCGCGCATCGCCCGGCGCAGCCAGAGGCGCGGTCTGGAAGTGCTCAGCCACGAGCGCAATCGCGGCGTGGGTGCGGCCATCGCGACCGGTTATGTGCGGGCGCGCGCCCTGGGCGCGGAGGTGACGGCGGTGATGGCAGGGGACTCGCAGATGGATCCTGCGAACCTGGCCTCGCTGGTGGGTGCCGTGGTTTCCGGCCGGGCTGACTACGCCAAGGGCAACCGATTTGCGTGGCCGGGTGTGTGTCGGGTGATGCCGCTGCCCAGGCTGGTGGGCAACTTCGTGCTCTCGCATTTGACTCGGCTGGCTTCGGGCTACACGCACCTATTCGACTCGCAATGTGGCTACACGGCAGCCAACCGACGGGCTCTAGACGCGATTCTGGCCGGCCCGGTGTTCCCCCGCTACGGATACCCCAACGATTTGTTGGTCCGCCTGGCCACGGCGGGCGCACGCGCTGTCGACGTGCCGGTGCGGCCGGTCTATGGGCCCGCCTGGCGTTCAGGCATCCGCATCTCGCGGGTGCTGGGGCCGCTTGGCTTGCTGCTCGCGCGTGCCCTCTGCGCCCGTGTGGGCCGCCACCTCTCAAGACGGCTGTCGCGATCCGAGCCCCTAGCCGAGCTGCCTCCCACGTGATCGGCGTCATCTGCACCTCGTATCCGCGCGGTCTTGACGACCCTGCGGGTTCGTTCGTGCGTAGGCACGTGCGTGAACTCGCCGCCGCGGGACAGGCGGTGGAGGTCATCGCAGCCGGCACGGGGGGCGAGGAGAGCGAGGACAACGTGCGCGTGTTTCGAGTTCCCACGGGGGGTGCTGCAGAGATTTTCTACGCCGGCGGTGCACCGGAGGCCCTGGAGAGAAACGGATCTGGACAGCGCGCGCGTGCGTGGCTTGAGGCCGCGCTCTTCACCGCGCGCATGGCAGCGCTGGCTGCACAACGCACAGCCGGGTGGAACGCGGTTGAAACCCACTGGCTGGTACCCTCGGCCTTGGTGGCCTGCGCCGTGGCGCCAAATCTCCGCCATCGCGCACACGCCCATGGTGGCGACGTGTTCTTGCTCGCGCGCTTGCCGGGCGGCGCTAGTCTGGCCCGCCGCCTTTGTCGCGGCGGGCCTGAGCTGGTGTTTGCCAGTTCGGATCTGCGCGATCGCTTTGCGCGCTTGTGTGGCGACACTCCGGAGGCACTTGGGGCGCGCACCTGCGTGCGGCCTGCCCCCTACGATTCGTTGCTGTTTCGGCCGCGGCCGGTTGGCGGAAAGCAGAATCTGCGTTGTCGTTTGGGACTGGAGGCGTTCACGGTGCTTGCGGCGGGCCGGCTGGTTCCCATCAAGGGTTTCGACGTGCTGGTGTGGGCGGTCGGGCATCTGCCTCCGTTGGTGCGACCCACCCTGGTGATCGCAGGCACAGGTCCGGAGGAGACCAGGCTGCGCAGACTGGCTTCCGCATGCGCGGTGGACCTTCGCCTGCCTGGCCTCGTGAGTCCCGCAACGCTGGCCGAGTGGATGGTCGCCGCCGACCTCTTTGTTCATCCCTGCCGATCATTGTTCAACGGCCGCACCGAGGGCGCGCCAGTCGTGGTGCGTGAGGCGCTGGCCGCTGGAATGTCTGTGGTTGCGTCGGCGGTGGGTGGCCTGCCCGAGCTAGCCGGTCACAGGCGCCTAACCCTGGTTGTGCCCGGAAATCCGTCCGCCCTGGCCGCAGAGATCGCATCGGCCATGGCGTAACGCGACCGCCACGGCGAGGCGCGCCACAGGAGAACACGACTCAGCACACGCGGGTGTCACATAGGTACACGGATTTCGCCGTCTGCGTGCCCCTAACTTCTCAAATCATGAACCAACCGCAGCAGATGCAGGCGGGGTCTGGCGTTGATCGCTTGGACTTGTCCGCCTTCTGCCTCTTTTCCCGCGGCGCCCAAGCGCGGAGGTGACAAACATGGAGACAACCCTGAAGTCAGCCCCGTTGTGGATTGTCCCGGAGGGCCCGGGAGTTGCCAGTGTCGCTGTGTTGGGTAGCGCGGCCAGTCACGCCTTGCGACAAGCCGACCACCCGAGCCCCGCAAGGCGAGCCATCCCGAGCGCAGCGACCAGAGAATATCGGATTCCCAACCTGGCACGCGCCTGCCACGTCTTGCGGCTGTTTGCGTCATCGGATGATCATCTCTCGTCCTCTGTGGTTGCGCGTCGGCTCAAGATGCCGCGTACGACCGTGTTGCGCATCCTGCACACGCTTGCGGCCGAGAGGTTCCTGCAGCGACATGGGTTCGATTTCTCCGCCAGCCCTGAGCTGCGCACGGGGCTGCGCTCGATTGCAGACACCGCTCTGCGCGTTGCGTCTCTACCGGTTCTGAGTGAGCTCTCTCGGGTTGCAGGAGAAACTGCGTGTCTCGCCCTGCTGGCCGGAGACAGGGTGGTGGTGGTCGAGGCCTGCGGCAGCCATCACGCCCCGCCCGCGGGTGATGGGTCGGACGCGCCGATGGATCTGCATTGCTCTGCCTTCGGAAAGGTGTTCCTGGCTTTTGGGCCGCGAGCCCGCCTGGAGAGGGTGTCTGCGCCACTGCAAGCACGAACCCCGCGGACCCTCACCACTGTTGAGGCACTGGCGGCCGAGTGCGGCCGGATTGTCCGACAGGGCTACGCCTTGGACGATGAGGAGTACGAAGAGGGGGTGCGCTGCCTAGCCGCGCCGGTCTGGGGTAGCGGTGGTGTGCTGGCGGCCGCCGTGGGCGTGTCGGCCTCGGCCGCCACACTCACGGGACCGCGAGTCTCCGACGTCGCAGTGCTGGTGCTGCAAGCGGCGAATAAGCTCGTGGGGACGGTGGTGCAGCAGACGAGCAAGTAGAGCCACCAGGGCCGAAGACCACTCCTCTGGGGCGGACCCGCCCGAGTGGCCGGCGAGGTTGCAGTGCTCGCAGACCGTCCGGTTGTGTCGTGCCTTCCTGCAGTATGAACCGCGGACAAACCCTGCTACAGTTCATCAGCGGATGTCTATTCTTGTTGCAATCCTAGGGCTCGCGTTGCTGATCGTGTTGCACGAGGCGGGTCATTTCATGGTCGCCCGTCTCTGCGGGATGCGGGTCGAGAGATTCTCGATCGGCTTTGGGAAGGCCCTCGCGTCATTCAAGCGCGGAGACACGACCTACCAGATCGCGCCCATCCCGCTTGGGGGATTCGTGCAGATCACGGGGCTAAACCCGCACGAGGAGTACGATCGAAACGATCCCTTCGTCTATCCCAACCGGCCGCGCTGGATGCGGCTTTTGGTTTTGGTGGCCGGGCCAGCAGCCAACTACCTCACTGCGTTCTTGATCGCCCTGGTCGTCATGGTCGGATATGGGCAGCCTACGGGAACCACGACCATCGATGAAGTGCTCCCAGGCACGGCAGCGCAAGCTGCGGGGCTTCGCGCCGGCGACATCTTGGCCGAGATAAACGGCAAGTCCGTGTCCGCGCCGTCAGCGGTCACCCAGACCGTCCGGGGTTCAGGCGGCGCACCCGTGACTGTGAAGGTGATGCGGGGGGGCAGCCCGGTCACGGTGATGGTGACGCCTCGCAAAGATCCTGCAAGCAGCGTCTACATGATTGGCGTCAGGTTCGATATGGTGCGCGCGCGTGGGCCCGTGCTCTCAGCAGTTAAGGAATCGGCGTTGCTCCCGGTCGCGGTCGCCACCGGCATCGTGACAAACCTGTGGGATCTGATTTCCGGCCGCGTGAAAGGCGGACTGACCGGCCCGGTAGGGATCGCGCGTGAAATGGCAAGCGCGGCCCAGCAGGGCGCCACCAGGTTCCTCGAAATCGTCCTACTCATTTCGGTTGCGCTGGCGGTATTCAACTTGCTCCCCATTCCAGGGCTGGACGGAGGGAGGGCGGTCTTCTTGGCAATTGGCGCGGTCCGCAGGCGCGACGTCAACCCCTTCCTCGAGGCCAAGATTCACATGGTCGGCATCATGCTGCTGATGGGCCTTCTGGTCGTGGTCACCTTTGGTGATCTGAAGCCCCTGGTTCTCAAGCTGTTCGGCTAGTCGGCAAGGGGCCTTGGATGCGCCGGCGCAAGACGCGCATCCACCGCGGGCTGGTCGGCGACCGGAAGCTGGTGGGTTCGGGCTATCTGTCCAGGGCCGAGTTGCGGCAGGAGTACGAGGCCGAGATTGCGCCGCGAACAGGGGCGGCCCTTCGCCGGATCTTCGGACAGCTTGACTTTGAGTCGGGCCGACCTCGGCGCGTGCTCGACCTGGGCGCCGGCACGGGAGCGGCAGGACGGGCGGTTCGACGACGATTCGGCGAAGCTGTCGAGCTGGTGGCGGTCGACAAGGTGCCCGGGCCCGACATTTTGGTTGCCGATGTGCTGCGCGGAGTGCGTCCCGCGGGCGTCAGCGGCCGTTTCGATCTGATCGTGGCCGCCCATTTGCTGAACGAGCTGGACGGTGCGCTGGACCTCGACGGACGGGCTCGACTGGTGGCGGGTTGGTGCTGCGATTTGCTGGAACCGGATGGGGCGTGCATCGTAGTCGAGCCGGCGCTGCGCGACACCTCGCGGGCACTTCTGGGCGTGCGTGATCGGGTGCTGGCCGCCGGACTTCGTGTGGCAGCACCTTGCCTTTCCCAGATGGGCTGTCCCGCGCTCCAGCGTGAGCGCGACTGGTGCCACGACAGCGCTGAGGTCCTGGTCGCCGGCCGCTCGCCGGTGGATTTCAGCTACTTGGTTCTGCGTCGATCCGCACCAGCGGAAGCCGACCCCGGCCGGTATCGCGTGGTGAGCGATCCCATCAAGGACAAAGGGCGTCTTCGCTTCTTCGTTTGCGGCGCCGCGGGCCGGTTTGAACTCATGCGTCTTGATCGCGATCGCTCACCCGCAAACCAGGCTCTCGACCAAGCGCACCGGGGCGATATCGTCGTTCTGCCGAACGCGCCCGTGCAAGACTACCGCATCCGTGTCGTCGCCGAAAGCCCGTCGGGATTGGTTAGCTTTTTCACCAGAGAGAGCACTGAGATCACAGAGATCGGATAGGAAGAAGGAACTTGGAGCGCGCAGGATTCAACCTTTCTCTTTCCGGTCCGGCTCTGTACTACTGATGTTGAGTTTCTTCGCAAGCCGCGAAGATTCTCGACAGCGCCGCGATGGCTGCAAGAAGCCGTGGTCGTGGTCGTGGTCGTGGTCGTGGCAGTGGCCGGAGTGATCCCTTTTGGTTGCGGCCGTCAGGCTGCGATGTGCCCTCTGTGGTGAAAAAAGCTCGCTACGTACCGGACGAATAGTCGTCCTGGTACTTCACCTGCTCAGCAGTGAGCTTGTCGATGTGGATGCCCTGGGTGTGAAGCTTGATGGCCGCGAGTTCCTGATCCTGTTCGGGGGAGAGTTCGTACACCGCCGGCTTCATGGTCTTGCCGTCGCGGGCCAGTTTGCAGAGAGCCAGGTACTGGTTGGCGAACGACATGTCCATGACCTCGGACGGGTGTCCCTCGGCGGCGGCCAGGTTGACCAGTCGGCCTTGGGCCAGGACGTAGACGCGGTTGCCGTTCTTGAGCATGTACTCCTCGTTGGCAAAGCGGATTTCGCGCTTGGCCTTGGCGCGCGCCTCTAGATCGACCAGGTTGATCTCGCAATCGTAGTGGCCGGTGTTGCACACCAGCGCACCATCCTTCATGACGTCGAAGTGGCGGCCCACAATGACGTCTTTCATGCCAGTCGCGGTGATGAAGATGTCACCCCGCTTGGCCGCCTCATCCATGGGCATCACACGGAACCCATCCAGGATAGCCTTGAGCGCCGCTGTGGGCTTGATCTCGGTGACGATGACGTTGGCGCCTAGGCCGCGGGCACGCATGGCTACACCCTTGCCGCAATGGCCGTAGCCCGCCACCACGAAGGTCTTGCCTGCGATGAGCACCGATGAAGCACGGAGGATGCCGTCCAGCGATGACTGGCCTGTGCCGTACACGTTGTCGAAGTCCCACTTGGTTTCGCTGTCGTTGACCGCGATGACCGGGTAGAGCAGTTTCCCCGCCTTGGCCATCGAGCGCAGACGGTGCACCCCGGTGGTGGTTTCTTCGGTGCCCCCGATGATGATCGTGGCCAGCTCTCGGTGGCGGTCATGCACGCTGAAGATGAGGTCGGCGCCGTCATCGAGAGTCAGGGTGGGCTTCATCTCCAGGGTCTTGTCGATACACCAGTAGAATTCGTCCTTGGTCAGGCCGTGCCAGGCATAGATGGATGTCCCTTCCGCGGCCAGGGCAGCCGCCACGTCATCCTGAGTGGACAGTGGATTGCACCCGGACCATGACACCTCCGCGCCGGCGGCCCGAATGGTGCGGACAAGCACCGCGGTCTCCTTGGTGACATGCAGGCAGCCCGCGACCTTCATTCCGGCCAGGGGCTGGGTCTTGCGGCCCTCCTCGCGCAGGCGCAGGAGAACGGGCATGCGGCTCTCGGCCCATTCGATGCGCAAACGGCCCGCGTCGGCTAGCTTGGGATTGGCGATCTTGAGGTTCGACATAGGGCTGGAAAAGCTACGAGCGACACCATCCTTCGTCAAGCGGATTGGCCGTCGCGCGTGTTTTTGGGCTCTGGGCGGGCTACAATCCCGCCGACCATGGCCGAGGTCGATCCTTCCCTGTCCGACACGACGCCGCATACGCCCACCGGCGACATGGCTGCAGGGCCAGCGGAGCGATTTGATCCGCTGGTGGGGACCGTCCTGGCCGAACGATATGCGATCGTTCGCAGAATTGGCGAGGGAGGCATGGGGGCGGTGTATGAGGCGCGCCACGCCATCATCGGAAAACGCGTGGCAGTCAAGGTCTTGCTGGAGAAGTTTCTGGAGAACCAGGAGCTGGTCGCCCGCTTGCTGCAGGAGGCGCGGCTGGCGAGCTCCATCGGTCACGAGAACATCGTGGACGTCACCGACTATGGCACAACCAGCGATGGTCGCGCGTTCGTGGTCATGGAATTCCTGGACGGCGAGGCCCTGGCCCAACTGGTGATGCGTGATGCGCCTCTTCCCGTGGAACGGAGCCTGGGCATCCTCCGCCAAGTTTGCAGCGCCCTGTCGGCTGCCCACGCCAAAGGCATCGTCCACCGTGACGTGAAGCCCGAGAACATCTACCTGGTGCGGCGGGGCGATCTTGACTTCGTCAAGGTCGTGGACTTCGGCGTGTCCAAGGCCGTCCACGTGCGTGAGGAAGGGGTGGATTGGCAGCGCCTGACGCGCACGGGCACCGTGCTGGGCACGCCGCTCTATATGTCCCCTGAACAGGCTCGCGGTGGCGAAGATGTGGATCACCGGGCTGACATCTGGAGCGCGGGGCTGATGCTCTACGAGTGCCTGACTGGCGAGGTTCCCTTTCGCGCTAGCAACTACCTGGGCGTGATCTCACAGGTGCTCACACAGGAAACGACGCCGCCGTCGCAGCTTCGCCCCGAGTTGAGCATACCCGTCGCAGTTGACCGCGTGGTTATGCGCGCGCTTGCGAAGGACCGCGACAAGCGCTACCAGCACATGGCCGACTTCGAGCATGATCTCGAGCGACTGCTAGCCGGGGATTCCACGGTCGCTTTGCGGGATGTGCCAAGTCCCAGCGAGGCGCCTGCTGAGCATCCTTTGCGCTGGCCGCTCGCGGCACTGGGTGTGCTGGCGCTCGGCGCGGCGATCGCGGTGGCGCTGGTGGGCCGCGGTCCGCAAGCGCAGGCTCCCGGGGCGCCCGCGCTACCGAAGCCGGCGCTGCCTCTGGCGCGCCCCGCGGCTTCGCCTGCGGCCCCCCCGCTTCCGGCTCCGCCGGCACTGGCGCCCTCGATGCCTGAACGCGGCCGGCGTGTGGCCAAGTCGCGTGGTGCTCGCGCTTCGGGTGCTGCGGCCTCCGCCGTCCCCGTCGAGCGAGGCAAGAAGTCCAAGGCCGACGACGCCGTCGCGCCTTCGCCCTACCAGAGTGACGAGTGATACGGGTCGCCCGCCCCAATTCTCGCGTCACCGGGCTCTTGCTCGCGGCCTTGTTGGTGGCGTTCTTCGTCGTGGGCACGCCGGCCCAAGCGCAAAACGCCGATCGCGCCGCGCAAGCGCGCCAGCACTACGAAGCGGGCGTCAGCCTCTTCGAGGCGGGCAACAAGGAGCAGGCCCTGGTCGAGTTCCAGCTCGCGAATGAGCTTTCGCCCAAGAAGGAAAACCTGTTCATGATCGCCCAGTGCCAGTACCACCTGGGCCTGCTCAAAGAGGCACGCGCAAACTACCAGGAATTCTTGGCGCAGCCGTCAAGCGAGGAGCTGGCTGGCATCGCCCGCCTCCGCATCGATGCCATCAACCGCCGGCCCGGCATCGTCGCGATCAACACCGTGCCTGACCAGGTACAGGTTCGCATCGAGGGCGAAGGCCAAGTCTTCACCGGCGATGCGCCCAACGAGTTCCGCGTGCCACGCGGCCACTACCGGGTGACGGTGTCCAAACCCAATTTCGCCGGCCAGGACCGGGACATCGCCATCGAGGTAGCGGAGACCAAGCCGTTGTTCTTCAAGTTGGACCCCATTCCTGCGCGCCTCGAGATCCACACCGTACCCCGCAACGCCACCCTCTATGTGCGAGGCAACCGCACGCAGAACCCCTACGCGCAGAACGTGGAACCCGGAAACTACGAAATCTACGCCGAGGCCAACGACTACCTCCCCCGCCATGACATGGTGTCCTTGACGCCAGGGCAGCAGCTCAAGCTAGATTTCCCCTTGGTCTATTTGCAGCGCTCGGGACGGCCTGAGCTGATAGATTTTTGGATCGGCATCGGCGCGGTGGGTGCCGGCATGGCCGTAACCACGCGACTGGCTCCCAACCAGGCCGGGAATCTGACCCTGCTGGCCGCTGGCGCCCTGGCGGGGGGAATCGGCGCGGGTGTGATCTCGGCGGCCCTGGTTCCAGCCTACATCAGGGACAACCTGGCCTTGTTCCGCATCGGCGGCGGTTGGATTGGCGATCTGGAAGGCCTCTCCTTGGGACTGGCGCTCACGCAAAACATTTCCGGCGCCTGGCTGGGAGGTACGGCGGGACTTGCCGTGGGCTCGGTGGCGGGCTGGTGGCTAGAGGACCACGCACCCAACTACGGTCGCGTGGCGGTGATCCAGAGCGGAGCCTTCTTGGGTGCGGCCGCCGGCCTGCTGGCTGTTCCGGCCCTGGGATTCGGCCTGAAACCCAGCACCAAGACCGCCAACGGCAACACCACGGCGAACATACGCACGGACCGCGTTGGGTGGGGCATTTTGGCCGGCATGAACGCAGGTTTGGTGACTGGGTTAGGGCTCGCCTACTTGCCTGACCAGCGGGCCTACGGGCCAAGCTGGCAGCGGGTCATGCTGATCGATCTCGCCGCGGTGGCTGGCGGTTTCGCCGGCGCGATTGTACAGGCGTGCGTTTCGGGCCGGAAGAATGGGTTCTGCGGGAGCGCCGAGGACAGTGCCGAGTTCTGGCCCAACATGGCCCGCTATGCCCTGGCCGGGGCCGGAGTCGGCCTGGCGGCCGGCTTGCTCCTGACGTGGCGGTACGACAAACACCACGAGGATCTCGCACAAGGGCGGCCGGCCCGCGGGGTACCGTTGCCCAGCGCACTTCCGGTGCAGACCACTGACGGCCGCTGGGCGCTGGTTCCTGGTCTCGTGTCACAGGGCCAGTTCTAGACAACTGGCTACGGTGCATTGGGACGGGAAGCATAATTGATGACTGTGCGGTCCTTGCCGGTTCGCGGTGAGTTCACGGCGCCATCGCATGGCACCTTGGCGGCTGCGTTGCGCGCGCAGATGCCCGGCCAAAGCTGGAGCGATCTGCGCGCCTTGTGCTCGTCGGGCAAGATCAGCGTGGATGGAGAGCGAGAGCTGGATTCAGCGCGACGATTGATAGGCGGCGAGACTGTGTCCTGGAACCTCACCGCCCCCGACCCACGCCGCACGGCAACCCGACCCGACTTCCGCATCGTGTACGAAGATGGCCATCTCATCGTCATTGAGAAACCGGAAGGCGTCTCCAGCGTGCCCTACGAGCGCAAAGAGAGAGGCACGGCCCTGGACCTCATTCGTGAGGCCTGGCGGCACCAGGGGAGGCGCGCGGCCGCGACGCCGCTCTACACAGTCCACCGCATAGACAAGGACACCTCGGGGTTGCTCTGTTTTGCCAAGACCAGGCTCGCCGAACGGGGACTTCACCGTGTGTTCCAGCAGCACCAGGCTGAGCGGGAGTACCTTGCGGTGGCGCACGGGATAGTCCGGCCATCTCGCATCGAATCGCGCCTGATCGCCGACCGCGGTGACGGGCTGCGCGGCAGCACACGGCGGCCCCACGAGGGGCAACCAGCGGTCACCCACGTCGAGGTCATCGAGACCCTGCCGGCGGCGACGGTGTGCCGCGTGCGTCTTGAAACTGGGCGCACGCACCAGATTCGGATCCACCTGGCCGAACAGGGGCATGTTCTGGTCGGAGAGACCGTCTACCTGCGTGACCACACGCGCGCCGGCCGCGCGCTCCTGCCAGCCCAGCGCCTGCTGCTCCACGCGGGCACGTTGGGGTTCGATCACCCGGTCACGGGCGAACACCTGCACTTCACCAGCGCCCCACCTCCGTCTTTCGAGGCGGAACTGCAGCGTCTGCGACGCAGGCGGGAGAGCTAGAGCGCCGCTCTAGTCCCCAAAACTGGTGCCCACCGCGCGTGCCGTCAGCACCAGCGGATCGTCGAGCGCCACCTTGCGCTGCTTGCCTGCCACTGACTCGATCGGAACGGCGCCCAGCTTGCCCCCACTGAGCACGACCAGCTGCCCCTCCGCTCCGTGCATCAGAAGGTCGAGGGTGTGGTGGCCGAACATGGTGGCCAGCACGCGATCGCCAGGCGTGGGCGAACCGCCGCGCTGGATGTGGCCCAGGATGGTGGCGCGCGCCTCCAGCTTGGTCGCGGCCTCGATATCGGCCACCAGTTTGTTGGCAATGCCGCCCAGGCGGATCGGGTCCGGGCTGGTTTCCACCCGGCGGTGCACCACCACATCGCCGCCCTTGGGCTTGCCGCCCTCCGACACGCAGATGATAGAGAAGCGCTTGCCGGCTCGACTGCGTTTGCAGAGAACCTCGCACACTTTGTCTATGTCGTAGGGGATCTCGGGAATAAGGATCACGTCGGAACCAGACGCCACGCCGGTGTGTAGCGCCAGCCACCCGGCGTTGCGGCCCATGACCTCGACCACCATCACTCGGTGGTGGCTCATGGCGGTGGTGTGGATCTTGTCGAGACACTCAGCCGCGGTGTGCACCGCGGTCTCGAAGCCGAACGTGCGCTCGCAGCCTTCAAGATCGTTGTCGATGGTCTTGGGCACCCCGATGCAGTTGATGCCATGCTTGATCAGGTTGGCCGCGCCGGTCATGGTGCCGTCGCCCCCGATGCACACCACCGCATCGATGTCGTTGGCCCGAAGGTGGTCGTACACACGATCCGTCACATTCACCCACTCGGTTTTTCCGTTGCGCTCGAGGGCGAAGTGTTCCGGATTAGCCTGATTGCTGGTGCCCAAAATGGTGCCGCCCACGGTGAGGATGTTGGAAACGTCGTTCCAGCCCAGCAGCCGCATGCGGTTCTGGATAAGCCCCAAGAACCCGTCCTCGATACCGAAGACCTCGAGGCCATAGATGTGCATGGCCGTCTTGGTTACGGCCCGCAGGACCGCGTTGAGGCCCGGGCAGTCGCCACCGCCCGTGAGCACGCCGATGCGCTTGATAGTTGGCATGGAGTGCATTGTACGGCATTCCGAGGAGGCTCGCTGGGTGTGGCACAAGTCTGGACTGCGGTGGTGAACCCCCGGGCTCGCGCGTGGTAAACTGAAAGTACCACCCTCCATGGCGCCGCCGGTGCGACGCCGGCAAGGAGACTTGATGAGCACCGATCCCTCTACCCTCATCGGCAAGATCGCCGGCCTGCAGAATCAGAAGGAGTTCGCCGAGATCAACTGGACCGGCAGCTTCGCGGATTACCTGGAAGTGGTTCGCCAGAATCCCGCTGTGACCCGCAGCGCGTACCAGCGGGTCTACGACATGATCCTTTCCTACGGCCAGGAGGAATATCTCGACAACAAGAAGCGCCTGACGCGCTATGCCTTCTTCAAGGACGAGCAGCACGGCGGCCAGGACGCCATCTTCGGGCTCGACATCCCGCTCATGCGTCTGGTCAGCGTGTTCAAGAGCGCGGCCGAGCGCTACGGCACCGAGCGCCGAGTGATCCTGCTGCACGGCCCGGTGGGCAGTTCCAAATCCACCATCGCGCGTCTGCTCAAGCGCGGGCTGGAGGACTATTCGCGCGTACCCGAGGGCGCGCTGTACACGTTCGAGTGGGCGCTGCCTGCGGGCCTGGAATCCATTGCCGGCGGCCAGAGTAGCTTCCGCTGCCCGATGCACGAGGAGCCGCTGCGCCTCATCCCGCCCGACTGGCGCAGTCGGGCGCTGATCGAGATGGGCGTGAATGCGCCGGGGCAGGACAAGGTGCATGTCGACGGCGATCTTGATCCCGCCTGCCGCATGGTCTTCCGCGAGTTGATGGCCCACTACAAAGGCGACTGGTCCCAAGTGGTGCAGCACGTGCGCGTGCGCCGGCTGGTCCTATCGGAGCAGGACCGCGTGGGCATCGGCACGTTTCAGCCCAAGGACGAGAAGAACCAGGACTCGACCGAGCTGACCGGCGACATCAACTACCGCAAGATCGCCGAGTTCGGCTCGGA
Source organism: Myxococcales bacterium (assembly GCA_003158395.1). Taxonomy (GTDB): domain Bacteria; phylum Myxococcota_A; class Polyangia; order Fen-1088; family Fen-1088; genus Fen-1137. The sequence goes on from PMIX01000181.1 coordinate 31,294, forward strand.
CAGCGATCCGCGCGCGTTCAACTTCGACGGCGAGTTCAACATCGCCAACCGCGGCATCATCGAGTTCATTGAGGTGCTCAAGCTGGACGTAGCTTTCCTCTACGACCTGCTGGGCGCGTCGCAAGAGCACAAGATCAAGCCCAAGAAGTTCGCGCAGACCGACGTCGACGAGGTCATCCTGGGCCACACCAACGAGGCCGAGTACAAGAAGCTTCTCTCCAACGAATACATGGAAGCGCTGCGCGATCGTACGGTCAAGATCGACATCCCCTACATCACGCGCGTGTCCGAGGAGCGGAAGATCTACGGCAAGGACTACAACGCGGCCAAGATCCGCGGCAAGCACATCGCGCCGCACACGCTGGAAGTGGCGTCCATGTGGGCAGTGATGACCCGCCTGGAGGATCCCAAGAAACACCAGTTGACCCTGGTGCAGAAGATGAAGCTGTACGACGGCAAGACGCTCCCCGGCTTCACCCAGGACAACATCAAGGAGCTGCGCAAGGAATCGCAGCGCGAAGGCATGGACGGCATCTCGCCCCGCTACATCCAAGACAAGATATCCAACGCTTTGGTAAGCGATCGCGGCGAGGGTTGTGTCAACCCCTTCATGGTGATGAACGAGCTGGAGTCCGGCCTGCGCCACCACTCGCTCATCACCAGCGACGAGCAGCGCAAGTACTACAGCATGCTGCTCGGCCTGGTGAAACAGGAGTACGAGGACATCGTAAAGAACGAGGTCCAACGGGCCATCAGCGCGGACGAGGAAGCCATCTCCAAGCTGTGCGCCAACTACATCGACAACATCAAGGCGTTCACGCAGAAAGAGAAGGTCAAGAACCGCTACACCGGGCAGGACGAGGAACCCGACGAGCGGCTCATGCGATCCATCGAAGAGAAGATCGACATCCCCGACTCGCGCAAAGAGGAGTTCCGGCGCGAAATCATGAACTATATCGGGGCGCTGGCGGTGGAGGGGCGGCACTTCGACTTCCGGACCAATGAACGCCTGCAAAAGGCGCTGGAACTGAAGCTGTTCGAGGACCAGAAGGATTCGATCAAGTTGACCAGTCTGGTCTCCGCGGTCATTGACCGCGAGACACAAGAGAAGATCGACGTGGTGAAGAATCGGCTCATCCGCAACCACGCCTACTGCGAGATCTGCGCCACCGACGTGCTGAACTTCGTGGCGTCGATTTTCGCGCGAGGCGACACCAAGGAGTAGGATGGCTCTGCGAATCGACCCCGAGCATCGCCGCTTTCGCGACATCGTGCGGGGGAAGATTCGCCAGAACCTGCGCCAGTATATCTCCAGCGGCCAGCTCATCGGCCGCAAGGGCAAGAACGTCGTCTCCATCCCGGTGCCCCAGATCGATGTGCCGCGTTTTCACTTCGGCAACCAAGGTCAGGGTGGTGTGGCGCAGGGGCCGGGCAAGGTGGGCGACGTCATCGGTCCGGGCCAGCCGGACGAAGACGGCGCGGGCAAGGCGGGGTCCGAGCCGGGCGAGCATGTGCTGGAGGTTGAGTTTTCGTTGGAGGAGCTGGCGGACATTTTGGGGCAGGAGCTGGCGTTGCCGCGCATCGAGCCCAAGGGCAAAGAACGACTGATCACGCAGAGGGATCGCTACGTGGGCATTCGCCGCACCGGACCCGAGTCGTTGCGCCATTTCAAGCGCACCTTCCGCCAGGCCCTGCGGCGCCAGATCATGATGGGTCACTACGACCCCAAGCGGCCCCTGGTCGTGCCCGTGCGCGAAGATCGGCGCTACCGGTCGTGGAAGACAGTGCCGATGCGCCAATCCAACGCGCTCATGGTCTTCATCATGGACGTGTCGGGTTCGATGGGTGACGAGCAGAAAGAGATCGTGCGCATCGAATCCTTCTGGATCGACACCTGGCTGCGCGCCCAGTATGACGGCCTCGAATCTCGCTACATCGTGCACGACGCTACTGCGCGCGCGGTGGACCGCGACACATTTTTCCGCACGCGCGAGTCGGGCGGCACTATGATCTCCAGTGCCTATCGCCTGTGCGCCAAGATGATCGCCGAGGATTTCCCAGCCTCGGAATGGAACATCTACCCGTTCCAGTTCTCCGACGGCGACAACTGGTCTTCTGACGATACCTCCGCCTGCATGGAGATCCTCAGGCGCGAGATTCTGCCCTCGGTGAACCTGTTCTGCTACGGCCAGGTGGAGAGCCCATACGGAACTGGCCAGTTCATCAAGGATCTGGACGACGCGTTCAAGGGTGAGGAAAGGATGGTCACCTCCGAGATCAAGAGCAAGGACGCCATCGCGGACTCCATCCGCACGTTCTTGGGGAAGGGGAAGTGACAGGTGCAGCACCGGAAGTCCCGCCTGCCGGCCTACTTGCTCGACATCCAGCGCGAGATCGAGGAGTACGCGCGCGGCTATGGCCTGGATTTCTGGGACGTCAGCTTCGAGATTCTGGACTACAAGCGCATGCAAGAGGTGGCCGCCTACGGCGGGTTTCCCGTGCGCTATCCGCACTGGCGCTTTGGCATGGACTTCGACCGCCTCAGCAAGAGCCACGTGTACGGGCTGTCGCAGATCTACGAGATGGTGATCAACAACAACCCGGCCTATGCCTACCTTCTGGAGGGCAACTCGCTGGTCGACCAGAAGATGGTGATTGCCCACGTCCTTGGCCACGTGGACTTCTTCAAGAATAACTACTTCTTCTCCCGCACCAACCGCCACATGATCGACGAGATGGCCAACCACGCCACCCGCGTGCGGCGCCACATCGAGCGCCTCGGCCTGGAGAAGGTGGAAACCTTCCTCGACTCCTGTCTTTGCCTGGAGAATCTTTTCGATCCCATGTCGCCCTTCATCGTCCGCCACGCGGCCGAGCCGCCCCCGCAGGAGGAAACGCCCCCCGTGGAACTGCCGCGCCTGCGCGCCAAGGGCTACATGGAGCGCTTCATCAACCCGCCCGAGTATCTGGAAAAGCAGCGCAAGAAACTCGACGGCGAACGCGACAAGCCGCGCAAGATCCCACGCGAACCGGAGCGCGACGTGCTGCAGTTCCTGCTTGAGCACGCCCCGCTTGAACCGTGGGAGCGCGACCTGCTTTCCACCGTGCGCGAGGAGGCCTACTACTTCGCGCCCCAACGCCAGACCAAGGTGCTGAACGAGGGCTGGGCTGCCTACTGGCACAGCAAGCTTCTGACCCAGAAGGTGCTCAAGCCCTCGGAGGTCATCGACTACGCCGACCACAACGCCGGCGTGCTGGCCTCGGCGCCCGGCCGGTTCAATCCCTACAAGGTGGGATTGACGCTTCTGCGCCACATCGAAGAGCGTTGGGACAAGGGGCGCTTCGGCAAGGAGTGGAACGAGTGTGACGACTATGACGCGCGTCGGACCTGGGACAAGCGGTTGGGATTGGGACGGCAAAAGATCTTCGAGGTGCGGCGCTTGTGTGACGACGTCACCTTTCTCGACGAGTATTTCACCGCCGATTTCTGCGCTGAGAACCAGTTCTTCTCGTTTTCCCGCGACGAGCGCAGCGGCAACTACGAAATCGACTCACGCGAGTTCCAGAAGATCAAGGACAAAGTCCTGTTCCAACTGACCAACTTCGGTGAACCGTTCATCTCGGTCCAGGACGCCAACCACGCAAACCGAGGTGAACTACTTCTCGCGCACCGGCATGAGGGCGTGGACCTGCATCAGGACCACGCACGAGCCACCCTGGAGGCGTTGGCGCGCATCTGGCGTCGACCGGTCAACCTGCACACGATGATCCATGACAAGCCCCGTCTGCTCCGCTACGACGGGTCGGCTCACAGCGACGAGGCAGGGTAGCCAGAGCCTGACGACAGATTCTGGACCTCCCGAGAGGCCGGACCGCGTCTAGCGGGTCGCGGCTCGCGAGAGCGAGATCACGCGAGTCGCCCACGCAACCCGCCGCTCTCTCACGCTAACGCTCAGGCACACGCTAGCCGACAAAGCTTTCCAACTCGCCACACCCAACCCTGGCGTAGAATTGAAGGCATATGGCCAAGGACGCCGCGAGAGACAACCTGGCTCCGGGCATGCTGCTGGCGGCGCCTACCCTTCACGACCCCAATTTCGAGCACAGTGTGGTGCTGCTGGGCCGTTCAGGCGGCGACGGTGCGCTCGGCTGGGTGATCAACGGCCGTGAGCTGATGTCGGTGCGTGAGCTCCTGGCATCCTCCGACCTGTTGCCGCAAGGGCACAACATCCCGGAGACGGCTTCGTTCGGTTCGCCCGTCCGTCTGGGTGGGCCTGTCGCGCCTGCGGCTGGCTGGCTGGTCTACCGCCGAGGCCAGCAACCCCTGCCTGGGGAGATGGCGGTTGGACCTGAGATCGCGGTCACCGGCGAGCTGGCGGCTTTCGCCGCACTGGTCCGTGGCGAAGGGCCGGCTGTCTTCAAACTGCTGCTCGGTTGCGCCGGCTGGGCGCCCGGCCAGCTGGAGGGCGAAATCAGCGCCGGCGGTTGGCTGCCCACGTCGGTCCGTCCCAACCTGGTGCTCGACGCCTCCGTGGCTTCTGCCTGGGATGAGGCCTACCACGAAACCGTGGGAGCCGATCCGGCGGCTTTCAGCAACCAGCGCGGGAGGGCGTAGTCGCGCGGGGAGTCCGCCGACTCCCCTGTGGGGGCTTCGGGACGGACGAATAGGCCCGGGACTGCGAATCCGGGCGACATTTGCTATGGTGTCCATCCAATGTCCCTGAGCGAAGAACTGCTGACTGCGGGCCGGAAACTGCTCATCAACAACTACAACCGCGCTCCTGTGGTGATGAGCCGCGGGGAAGGCTGCGTCTTGTGGGACGTGGATGGGCGCCGCTTCCTGGACATGACCGCCGGGATCGCGGTTTGCGTCTTGGGACACGGCCACGCCGGCCTGTCGCAGGCCATCGCGCTACAGGCTGCGCGCCTCCATCACACGTCCAATCTCTACTTCATCGAGGCCCAGATTCGGTTGGCCGAAGCCCTGGCGCGGCGAGCGTTTGCCGGCAAGGCGTTCTTCTGCAACTCCGGCACCGAGGCCAACGAAGCTGCGCTCAAACTCGCTCGGCGCTACCAGATTGTGGTGCGCAAGCAGCCCAAGCGGGTTGAGCTGGTCGCATTCGAGAACAGCTTCCACGGCCGCACCATCGGCGCGCTCTCGGTCACCGGGCAGGCCAAGTACCGCGAAGGCTTCGGCCCGCTTCTGCCTGACGTGCGCTTCATTCCCTTTGGCGACGCCGAGGCGGCGCGCAACGCGATCAGCGAGCGCACCTGCGCTCTCATCGCCGAGCCCATCCAGGCCGAGGGGGGCATCAACCTCCCGCCGCCTGGCTATTTGCAGGAGCTGCGCCGTCTGTGCAGCGAGCGGGGCGTGCTGCTCATCTTCGATGAGGTGCAGACCGGCGTGGGCCGCACGGGAACCTTCTACGCCTTTGAACGCGAGGCCATGGTGCCGGACATTATCACTCTGGCGAAGGGTCTGGCCGGTGGCGTGCCCATGGGCGCCATGTTGGCCAGCGAGGCGGTCGCCGAGGCCTTTGCGCCCGGTACGCACGCCGCCACCTTCGGCGGCAACCCGCTGGCCTCGGCCGCGGCGCTCTACATCCAGCAGGTCATCGACGAGCAGAACCTGCTGGGGCGCTGCCAGGAGGCGGGCGCCTACCTGGGTTCGGCCCTCGCGCGTTTGGCTGAGCGGCGGCGCCCCAAGACACGCTGCGCGCGGGGCCGGGGCCTTCTGCAAGGATTGGTCATGGATGGCGACGCGGCTGCCGCGGTGGTCAAGGCGCGCGAGCATGGGCTGCTGGTCTCGGTGGCGGGAGGGAACGTCGTGCGTTTCGCTCCGCCGCTGGTGGTGGGCCGGGCCGAGATCGACGAGGCGTTGTCGATCCTTGATGCGGTTTTGTCAGAGGTGTGAGTCATGGGCAACAAGCGCGACTTTCTCAGTTTATGGGACGTTACCGAGACCGAGTTCGCGGCGCTGATTCGACGCGCCGAGGAGCTGCGTTTCTTGCGCCAGGTGCGCACGCCCCACGCCACCCGGCCTGGTCGCGTGCTGGCGCTCATCTTCGAGAAGGCCTCCACGCGTACCCGCGTCAGTTTCGAGGTGGCGATCTGGGAGTTGGGTGGTCACGCCGTGGTGATGGGCCGCAACGACTCCCAGCTCGGCCGGGGCGAGCCCATCAAGGACACGGCGCGCGTGATGTCGCGCTACTGCCACGGGATCATGGTGCGCACCTTCGGCCACGAGCGGGTGAGGGAGCTGGCGGACTATGCGACGGTACCCGTGATCAACGGTTTGACGGATCTGCTGCATCCCTGCCAGGTTTTGGCCGATTTGCAGACCGTGTACGCGCACTTTATCGAACACGAAACGAGAACTCCTGCGGGATCAGTGCCGGATGTCGTGCAAGTGCTGCGCAGCCTGCGCTACGCTTGGGTGGGTGATGGCAACAACATGGCCAATACCTGGATCGAGGCTGCCGGCTTGCTCGGTCTCGATCTGATGCTGGCCTGTCCAGCCGGCTACCAGCCCAACCCGGACGTGCTCGAGACGGCTCTTCGCAAGGGGCACGGGCGCATCCAGGTGGTCCGCGATCCACGCGAAGCGGTGGCCGGGCGCCATGTCATCTCCACCGACGTGTTCGCTTCCATGGGCAAAGAAGAGGAGGTGGAGGCGCGCCGTCGCGCGTTTGTCGGCTACGGCGTGGACCGCGCCCTGATGGCCGGTGCCGATGGTAAGGCGATCTTCCTGCATTGCCTGCCAGCCCACCGTGGGGAAGAGGTTTCCGACGAGGTGATCGAAGGCCCAGCCAGTCAGGTGTGGCTGGAGGCGGAGAACCGCCTGCACGCGCAGAAGGCCTTGCTGGAGTGGCTGCTCAGCTAGCCGGCCCAGGCGACAAGGGCCACGTGACATCGAAGGGCGAAATCGTCGGCCTGGGGCCCGGCACCGATCGGCCGCGTCTCAACACCGGCATCGATTTGGCGCACCAGAGGCTTTCGCCGACGGAGGGTTTCGTCCTGTCGCGGGTCGATGGCCGGACGAGCTACGACGAGCTCTGCATGGTGTCGACTCTCGGTCGTGACGAAACACTGCGGATTCTTCGCGACCTCAAAAAGGCTCGACTGATCCTTGGGCCGGTGGAAGCGGAAGTGGGGGTGCCGCGAAAGGGACCGCACACCCGGCCTCCGCTAGCCGTCGAGGCTGCTGCTGGCGCAAGGGAGTCGGCGCCAGTCCGGACGGCTAGGAACGAGTCCCCGCACTCACAGGTGGCGGAGAAGCCTGCGGTAGCAAGCGCGGTGTCGGCCGGCGAGCCGCCGGTCAAGGCGGCCGAACCTGCACCCTCGCGGGCAGCGGACCGTCGGCCCCTGACTGGTCCGCTCGAACGCCTCGACGATGGGTCCCCGGTAGCACCTGGCGACGTTGTCGAATGGCCGGATGCATCTTTGCAGCTGAAGTCGCGCATCGTCCGGCTGCACCGCCGGCTACGGCTCCTCTCGGCGTGGGATCTGCTGGGTGTGGTAAAGAACGCCGATAGCGCAACGGTCAGACGCGCATTCAGCACAGCCTCGAAAGAACTGCACCCGGACCGCTACTTCGGCCAGAACCTCGGCAGCTTCAAGGCCAGGCTGGCCGCCATCTTTGCCCGCCTGACTGAGGCCGTGCAGGAGATCGAGCAGAGCCGCAAAGGCGGAAAGTAGTCGTTTTGGCCAGCTGACGCTTCACACGTT
>PMIX01000349.1 GCA_003158395.1 Myxococcales bacterium
CTCAGCGGAGCCAGGATCTCGATCGAGTAGACATCCGCGCCAAGCTCGGCAAGCACTGCGGCCTGGTAGCCCGAGCCGGTGCCGATCTCAAGCACGCGGCTGCCACGCCCCACCGCTGCTAGCTCGGTCATGAGGGCCACGATGTAGGGCTGGCTGATGGTTTGGCCCAGGCCGATGGGCACCGGCCGATCGTCATAGGCGAGGAGCCGCACGCTTTCGGGCATGAATTCGTGTCGCGGAACCTTGCGCATGGCTGCGAGCACGGCTGCGTTCTTCACCCTACGCGCCGCGATCTGCTCCCGCACCATCCTCTCGCGCGCCATCAGGCTGGCGTCGCCCGCTGGCACGCTCGCATCCCCGCCGGGGTGGGAAACCTCGGCCCGGCCGTGGGGTGGCGCGACCGCGCAGGCGATCCAGGTCAGCACGCTCACGGCCCGCCTGGCTCCGCGCAGGAAAAACCCGGCATGCTTCCTGTCCGGGGTGGTGGCTACGGACTCATGTCCTCGCGACCGCAGTTCTCTGGCGGATCTCGGGATCGCGACGCTGCACCTCATCGGTGTCCACCTCCCATCCCGATACTCTGAAACTATGCTCTGCTGGTATCCACTTTGTTGATGGCCAAGACGCCGCCAAGAATAGGTGCTGAGTCAGTTCTCGAAGATGAAGTTCGGCCCCAGGTCGTAGTTCAGGGCCGACAGGCCGTTGGCCGCGATGGTGAAGGACCAGTCGGGCTCAACCATGGTACTCGTCATGGTCAGGCCGCCGGGACCGTAGCCAGCCATCGCGAGGTAGTTGATCGCGGGATTCACGTCCGAGGCGACAAGCGCTGGGGAGGCGATGTAGTTGTTCGTGAGCGAAACCCAGACCACGGCATAGATGTCGGTCGTGTTCAAGGTGATGGGCGTCGAGAGGGCGGCATAGCGGTAGACCCCGGTCGCGGGATCGGAGGCACTCACGTTGACCGTGCCCAGCAGGGCATGGGTGGTCAGGTCGTACACTGCGAGTGGGACAGTGGCGAACTTCTCGGTGCCGTTGGGCAGGCCGCACAGGTTGGAATCATAGGCGCCGAGCTGGGTGATGGTGATTGCCCGGTCGGCCGTGAATTCGAAGCCTTCCAGGTAGCTGCCCTGGGTGTAGTTAAATCCCCCGACGCTCGCGTCCTTGGGCACTGTGAGGGCGACGTTGCCGCTCCCGGTTTGCACCACCGGTGTCGGCGTGCCGCCGCTTCCGCAGGCGGCCAGAAGCAGGGCCAGTGCCCCCGTTCCCAGGTGGAGGATAAGGGAAGAAGAATGGTTGCCAGCTTGGGTGCTCATGGTGACTCCTTGTTCGAGATGAATTAAGAATTCGTGCAGCAGCGCCGATAGGCCTCGCCGAGTTGCTCACCCGGCGGGGTCAAGAGCTGCCAATCCTTGGGCTGCAGTTGTTCATAGGGTGCGTAGAGCCCGTTGCTGCTGGTGTCAGTAGGCGTGCCGCTCGTCTGATCCACGCCGTAGTGCCCGCCGTAGATCACCGTCGCGCCCTGCCAGGCCTTGCTGTACCCGCCCGGGATCTGGTTGATATAGACCGTCTGCATGTCTTCGCCGAAGCGGTTGGGGTAGGTCGCCGAGACACTCTTCATCCCGTCGTCCTGCAAGAGAAGACCGACCAAGGCGAAGGGTTGCATGGGATCTCCGGGACACCTATCGACGTGATGAGTAGGCGAGAAGTCAACGGCCCGCCGCGTGGTGGGCTTGCATGGAGTGTTGTTCGGAAGATTCCCGCGCTACTTGACCAGGAGGGTTCATCGAGGAACTCATCAAGCTGGCGAAGGAGTTGGACGCCGCTGGCAAACGCGGAGCGTAATCGATTTAAGGGGGGGCTGGTGCATGGAAGCGGGAGGGACGGGACGAAAGAGATGCCGCAGCCTGGATGGGAACTCCCCTCCCGGCGGTGAACTCGGGACGCGACGGCTCTGTCCAAATTTCAATCAGTAGTGCCAGCCGCTTCACTGGAGGAAGGAGGTGGCGGTCTTTCACCGGGTGAGGATGTCAGTTTTTCACCGCGTCTCGAACTCCCCGCGAGCCAGCCTGCGGTGATGACTGGGTCCACCCCCAAAGGTGCGCCGGCACCGGATTTGCTTGGGTCGGAACCTGATGAAAAACCAGGAGCACCCGATGCGCTGGCCAGCCGCTGCAGCCGTGCGCCCAATGGCGGGTGTCGGATCGGTGCAGATGGCGCGTGGTCTGCCGGGCGCAGTTGTAGCCATCGCGGCCGTGCTCTTGGGCCCGTGCTACCCGGCCGTCGCCCGTGCGCAGACCCAGCTCCTGTCCGATGGCATCCCCGTCGTGGTCGAGGCGCATCTGGGCTGGAACGACCCTCTTGGCACCTACGGGCTGGCCCTGGTCTATGATCGCGGCGGGACATTCTCAGGGGGCCTTGGCGTGGGGCTCAACTCGTTGAAAGGAGACACCCTGCCGCCGCTGGGCCTGTTCGGCCGTGCGCGTCTGCTGCGCTGGGGCTGGGGCTCGCTCGGTGTCGGCGCCGCGCTGTCACGCGATCACTACTCCAGCGATCAAGGCGACGACGGAGTCTGGTACTGGAACCCTTCCTACCGGGCCACCGGTATGGCGGCTGCGGAGCTAGCCAACCGGCGCTGGTCGCTCCGCTTTGAAGCTGGTCTCGGCTATCTGCTCAACAGCTACTCCGAGTGCGGGCGCTCCTTCGCTTCGACAAGTTGCGAATCATCACCGGGGCGGCTGGTCCCCTCGCTGACCGCCACCGTCGGCTACCGCTTCGGCGTGACGGACGCCTATCTCGAGTCGACCGCTGGTGAGTTCACATACAAGTCTCCCAGCACGGCCGTCTGTCTGTCGGCTCTGTCGACGCTGGTGCCTGTGGTGGTCGGGGCGGCCATCCTCGGCTTTGCACACGACGACACTTTGGCGCTGGGAGGTCTCGTGAGCATGGGCTTGGGGGTCGGTCTTGGTCCCACCATCGGCTACGCCTATGCTGGCGAGAACCTGCGCGGCTGGGGCATGGGCCTATTGCGGGTGGCTGGATTCGGAGTGGGCTCCGCTGCAATTTTCTCTGCCGCGATCTCGAGTAGCTGTGACGACTGCACTCATTCTTCAAGCGAAAGTGAGGAGGAGATGTTGGGGGTGGTCTTAATCGGTGCGGCCCTCGTTTCGGCGGTGTATGACGTCGTCACCGCGCCCAACGCCGCCCGACGCGCCAACGCTCGGCACGGCCTGACCAACCTGAGCCTGGCACCCATGGCCATCCCCGCTCGAGCGTCCACCAGCCCTGGCCTGTCCTTGATCGGACAATTCTAACGAGGTGACCGGACAGATGCCGCCGAACTCGGCCAGCATGCACTCGCCACAGCCCATGCACTTCTCTGTCCAGGTCGCCTGCTCTTCCAGGATGCCCATGAACTGCGTGTCCAGGGGGTTACGGGCATATCTTGACGCAGGTCGCGCAGGCGACGCAGCCTTGGGGATCGACCTTGGCCACCTGTCCCGCGATGTCGAGCTTGGCCCGCGAAAGCACGGTGGCGGCTCGTCCGGCCGCCCCTGCATGGCGCCAAACCGACGCGACGAGGACAGGTTTGGCGCCAGGAGTGGTTGCCGATCCCGGGGTAGGATGAGTACACTAGAAGCAAAGGGAATTACCATGGGACTGCCGGCCAAGACCGATGACCGTGAGGTGAATGAGCTGCGAGGGCGCCTGGCCGCTCTTCCGATTGCGAGACAAGCCCGTGTGCTGGAAGGTGTGCTCACCCCAGGGCTTCGTCTTCGCGTGTTGGCGGACCAGGTTCGGCGTCAGGTCGGCTCGCTCTCCGATGAGGAAGAGGCCGAAGCTGAGCGCAAGATCGACGAGGCCGTGAAAGAGGCTCGGCGGTCAAGCACCCGTGCTGGTTAGGGCAGTCCTCGATACCCAGGTCGTGCTGCGTGGCCTGCTCGGCATACGCCGCTCGGCGTGCGCCTTCGTGTTTGATGCCCTTGCCGAGGGCGCCTTCATCGCCGTGGCTTCTCCTCACATCCTCACCGAACTCGGATCGGTGCTGAGCCTGCCGAAGATTCGGGCACGCTATCATTTGACGGATGACCAAGTCGCGGAGTTTCTCGACTCGTACAACAGACAAGCCGAGATTGTTGCCGGCACTTTCCTGCTGCCGGAGCAGTTCCGGATCGCCGGGGGAGTTCCCGCTGCGCCAGTCGCACCCGCGGTCCCAGTGGAAGACATCCCGATCGTATCCGCGGCTCTCGAAGGCGGCGCGGACCACATTGTCACGGACGACAGCGGCCTGCTTGATGTGAAGACAATAGTCGTTTCGGGGTATGCGCCCGTGGATATGATCGCCCCNNCGCGGCGCCTCGCCAGGGCCGACGACTGTCATCGACGCGCAAACGTGGCATTTCTCACGTCGGTTGCCCCGTCGAGAAACACACAAGCCGACGCCCGGCATGTCCCCGTGGGTAAACCACCTTTCGCGCTTGGGTCATTCACCCTCCTTGCAGACTTACCAGGCTCGTGCTGGAGTCTACTCGTGGCGCCAAACGGAACGCAGTCTTCGAAGTTCAAGATCGGAAAGGTGGAAACCATCTCAGAAGGACTTGCTGCGATCAAAGGCAGCAAGGCATGTTTACCTTTCACGGTGGAAAGATTCTTGAAGGGCGCCAGGTGATTCCGTCCAGGCCACTGGAAGAGTTCTGCCAGCCAATTGCCCTCGCAGCCTTGATCGTGCCGGCTGCGGCGAAGAGAGCCTTGCTACAAGAGCTGCGCATGTCTGGCATCTACGAAGCCGTGCTTTTCCCAGAGATGGAGCACAGGGCACTTGAGATTCGCCAGCAGCGGGTGAAAGCCTACGTCAAGCCCGGCTAGACAGGATGTCTGAACGGATGCCACCCAAGGTTTACATAGAGACGAGCGTCGTTGGCTACCTGATGTCGCTCCCAAGTCGAGACATTGTCGTAGCCGCTCACCAACAGATCACTCACGCGTGGTGGGCCGCCAAAGCCAGATACGATCTTTTCGTTTCAGAGGCAGTCGTCGCCGAAGCAGGCGGCGGGGATCCTTCGGCCGCCGAGCGTCGGCTGTTGGCTTTGACAAACATACCCATTCTGACGATCACAGGCGAAGTTGGGGACTTGGCTGGCCGTTTTGTGGACGCGGGAGCCCTTCCGCGCAAGGCTTTCGTGGATGCCCTTCATGTCGCCGCCGCCGCCATTCACGGAATGGACTTTCTGCTAACCTGGAACTGCACCCACATCGCCAACGCGAACATCCGTGCTAGGCTTGAGTCGCTATGTCGCTTGCGCGGTCTGCAACCCCCGATGATTTGTACCCCGGAGGAACTGCTGGCGTGACCCCGGATCTCTCCGATCCCATCGTGGACGAGGTTCGTGCCATCCGGGAAGCCTATGCTGCGTCCCTCGACCACGACCCAGCGGCGATTCTCGCGGATTTGTGTTCGCGACAGGCTCAGCACCCGAAGCGTCTTGTGTCACTGGCCCCTAGGCCGGTGGACAAGTGAGGCCA
>PMIX01000222.1 GCA_003158395.1 Myxococcales bacterium
TGGTGTGCGAGGTGGCGTTCGGCGCTGACCTGGTGGCCCGTGCCTATCGCGACCTGCTCGCCCAGCGCCCGAACGACAGCTTCATCGCCACGGCTTGTCCGGCCATCGTCAACTTCGTGGAGCGCTATCACCCGGAACTAGTGCCCCGTCTGGCCCCCATCGCCTCACCCATGTTGGCCACGGCGCGGGCCTTGCGCGCGCGCTACGGCGCTGACACCAAGATTGTCTTCATCGGGCCCTGCATCGCCAAGAAGGGCGAGGCCGCCAGCCTGACGGGCCAGGACCGCGTCGATGCGGTCCTGACCTTCCGCGAGCTGCGCGACATGCTGGACTTCGCCGGGACCGGGGCAAGCGAGGTCACCTTGTCTGACTTCGACCCGCCTCGCGCGGGCTTGGGCGGTGTGTTTCCCTTGCCGCGGGGAAGTCTGCAAACCGCGGGCATCGATGAAGACCTGACCTGCAACAACGTGGTGGCGGCCGATGGACGCGCGGCGTTCCCTGAGGCTTTGCAGGAGTTTTCTGCCGGTGAGTTCAACGCCCACCTGCTTGAGTTGCTCTGTTGCCGCGGAGGCTGCGTGATGGGCGCGGGGATGAGCGTCGAGCTGCCGCCCTTTGCCCGGCGTGCCCACATAAGCCGTCATGTGCAAAGCCAGCGCGCCAGCTTCGATCGTCCGGCGTGGTCGGCCGAGATGGACGAGTTGCGCGACCTGTCCATGGCCCGCAGCTTCCAGACCGCCAGCCAGAGCATGCCCACCCCGTCTGCCGACGAGATCCGCGCCATCATGATCGAGATGGGAAAATTCGGTCCGGACGACGAGTTGAATTGTGGGGCCTGTGGCTACGACACCTGTCGCGCTCACGCGGTGGCCATCTTGCGCGGCCTGGCCGAAGACGAGATGTGCTTGCCCTACACCATCGAGCGGCTGAAGAAGACGGTGCAGAAGCTGGACTTGTCCAACACGAAACTGGCCAGCACGCAACAGGCCTTGGTCCAGGCGGAGAAGTTGGCCAGCATGGGGCAGTTGGCGGCCGGCATTGCGCATGAGGTGAACAATCCTCTCGGCGTCGTCCTGCTCTACGCCCACCTCCTGCTCGAATCCTGTGCCGAGGACTCACCTCAATCGAAGGATTTGTCGATGGTCGTCGAGCAGGCCGATCGCTGCAAGAAGATCGTGTCTGGACTGCTCAATTTTGCCCGCCAGAACAAGGTCGTCTTGCTGCCAACGAAGATTGCGGACTTGGTAGAGAGCTCGCTGCGCAGCGTGGTGGCGCCCGCTGGCATCGAGGTCGTGGTGGAACACCAAGATCCTGCGGCGTTGGCCGACCTCGACGCGGATCAGATTAGGCAGGTCCTCACCAATCTGCTGACCAACGCCATGGCGGCCATGCCTGCAGGGGGCCGGCTCACCGTGCGCACGGCCTTTAGCGATGAACAGGTTCTGTTTGCGGTCGGAGATACAGGGGTAGGAATCCCCAAAGAGAACATAAAGCGTGTCTTTGAGCCGTTCTTCACCACCAAGCAAATGGGGCGTGGCACCGGGCTGGGCTTGGCGGTGAGCTATGGCATCGTCAAAATGCACCGGGGCAACATCAGGCTCAAATCGAACGCCGATGCGGCGGCCGGCCCGACGGGTACGACCTTCACCGTGACGCTGCCGCGTTTTGAACGGCGCGAGGAATCCATGAGTTTTCTGGCGCCGGAGGGTAACGGCCTGAAGGACGCTCGATGACGGCCCCCTTTCGAGCGAGTCAATCGACCCCCCGCGTTCCGTCTGGGACGCCTTTCTCTGGGGAAGAAGTACGGAGTATCCCCTACCCATGAACGCAGCACTGAAGCAGAACGTGATAACGGAGAACCTGGAGGCTGTCCCCATGGACACGTTGCGCGTGTTGGTCATAGACGACGAACTCGGAATGCGGGTCGGGGCATCGCGTGTGCTGGATGGGTTTCGTGTGGCCTTGCCAGACGCAGACGGACACGTGTGCATGGAAGTGGCGCATGCGGAGAGCGGCGAGGAGGGGTTGGAGCAGATGGAGACGGGCAAGTTCGACATCGTCTTGCTCGACCACAAGCTACCCGGAATGTCCGGCCTCGATGTGCTGGAACGGCTCAATCAGAGACACGACGACGCGCTGGTCATCATGATCACGGCGTACGCGTCGTTGGATGTCGCGGTCAGCGCCACCAAGCGAGGGGCTTTCGATTTCCTGGCCAAGCCATTCACCCCGGAGGAGCTGCGCGATGCGGTTCGCAAGGCGGCCCGGCACCATATCTTGCGCTGGCAGGCACGCAAGTTGGCGCAAGAGAAACGCCAGGTTCGCTTTCAGTTTTTGTCCGTGCTGGTGCACGAGCTCAAGGCGCCTCTCGTGGCAGTGGAAGGCTACTTGCGGCTCCTGCAGGAAGGCGCGGCGACGGATCCGGAGACGGCGGCCCGTGCGGTGGACCGCAGCCTGGTGCGCCTGGACGGCATGCGCAAGCTCATCGTCGATCTGCTCGACCTCACGCGCATCGAGTCCGGGCAGAAGGCACGCGAATTTGCCCTGGTCGACGTGGCCGAGGTGGCGCGCGCGGCGATCGAAACTGCGCTGCCGGCTGCGCGGGAACGCGCCATCACGATCGAACTGCACGCCCCCGCGCCGGTGGTGATGCAGGCGGATCGGGGCGAGATCGAGATCATGCTTAACAACCTGGTATCCAATGCAGTGAAGTACAACCGCGACGGTGGCCGGGTCGACGTGACCGCATCGGAGGGGCCCGCGGGCTTGACCGTGGCGGTGAAGGACACGGGCATCGGCATGACCAAGGAAGAGACCGCCAAGCTCTTCGGCGAGTTTGTGCGCATCAAGAACGCCAAGACCCGCAACATCATGGGCAGCGGGTTGGGGCTGTCGATCTTGCGCAAGCTGGCCACCCTGTATGGGGGCGATGTCACGGTGGCGAGCCAGCCGGATGTCGGCACGACCTTCACGGTGCACCTGCCGGCGGTCGCGCCGGGGAATGACGTGGCGTAATCGGAGTACAAATGCACGACACCCTGGGATTCATAGACGAAAGCGAAATCGTTCGCGTGTTGACAGCACCGGTGAGCAAGGACGCAGGACACGTCCGCGCCGTGCTGGCCAAGGCCCGCGGCTTGGCCGGGCTGGGCATGGAAGACGTGGCCACCCTGGCGGCCGTGAGCGATCCCGAACTGCTGGGTGAAATCTTCCAGACCGCGCGCGCGGTGAAAGATCAGATCTACGGGCCGCGGCTGGTGCTGTTTGCACCGCTCTACGTGTCCAATCTGTGCGCCAACGATTGCACCTACTGCGCCTTTCGTGCGCGCAACAAGCAGGTCAAGCGACGGGCGCTGTCGCAGGACGAGATTCGCCGCGAGGTCGAGATCCTGGTCGACCAGGGCCACAAGCGCGTCTTGCTGGTGGCGGGCGAGTCGTATCCGCACCAGGGCTTCCAGTACGTGCTCGATTCCATTGCGACCATCTACAGTGTCAAACGGGGCAGGGGCGAAATCCGCCGGGTGAATGCCAATGTCGCGCCCTTGACCGTCGATGAATTTCGCGCGCTCAAGGGCGCCGGGATCGGCACCTATCAGCTGTTCCAAGAAACCTACCACCACGCGACCTACCAAAGCGTTCACCTAGCAGGCAAGAAGAAGGACTACGACTGGCGCGTCTGTGCCATGGACCGCGCCATGGAGGCCGGGATCGACGACGTGGGCATCGGCATTTTGTTTGGCCTGGCCGATTGGCGCTTCGAGATTCTGGCCCTCATGCAACACATTCGGCACCTGGAGGCGCGTTTCGGCGTCGGTCCTCATACCATCAGCGTGCCCCGCCTAGAGCCGGCCATCGGATCTGACATCGCCGGAAACCCGCCGCACGCGGTGTCTGACATCGACTTTCGCAAGATCGTCGCGACTCTCCGTCTGGCGGTGCCCTACACCGGCATCATCATGTCCACGCGCGAGACGCCAAACATTCGGCGCGAAACGTTTGCCTTGGGGGTATCGCAGATCTCCGCGGGCAGCCGCACCAATCCGGGCGGCTACGCCGACGCCGAGGCCAACCCGGCGGAATCGAGCCAGTTCCAGCTCGGCGATCATCGCGCGCTCGACGAGGTGGTGCGCGACGTGGCGTCGATGGGCTACGTGCCGTCGTTCTGCACCGGCTGCTACCGGCTGGGACGCACGGGCCAGGATTTCATGGACCTGGCCAAACCGGGGGCGATCAAGCTGCACTGCGATCCGAACGCGCTGTCGACCTTCACCGAATACCTGGAGGACTACGCCGGCCCGGAAACGCGCAAAGTCGGTGAAGCCCTGGTGGGCAGCACATTGGCCGACATGGATGCGCGCCAGAAGGAAATCTCCGAGGCCCTGGTGCGTAAGGTGAAGGGCGGAAAACGCGATGTCTTTGTGTGAGGCGAACCTACTCACATGACCGAGACACGGCGCGAGCGAGACCTGCTGGGAGAGAGGGAGGTTCCCGGGGGGGCGCTCTATGGCGTGCACACGGTGCGGGCGCTGGAGAATTTCCCTTTGGCGGGACGGCCCGTGCATCGGGCCCTGGTGCGCGCCTTCGGCGCGGTGAAAGGGGCGTGCGCGCTCACGAATCAGAGGCTGGGTGTTTGGACAGCAGATCCGACCAAAGGCGAAGCCATCGTGCGCGCGTGTGCCGAAATGGCCGGGGGGCAACTCGACCAGCACGTGGTGGTGGATGCCCTGCAGGGTGGCGCGGGCACCAGCACCAACATGAACGTCAACGAGGTGCTGGCCAACCGCGCGCTGCAGATCCTGGGCGAACCGTTGGGGTCGTACCAGCGCGTGTCGCCACTCGACGACATCAATCGGCACCAGTCGACCAATGACACATTCCCGACCGCGATGCGGGTGGCGGGTTTGGGGCTACTGGCCTCGCTGGAAAAGGAGGTGGTGGCCCTACAGGAGGCGTTTCAGCAGAAAGAGAAGGCTTTCGCCCATGTCGTGAAAGTCGGCCGCACCGAGATGCAGGATGCCGTTCTCATCACGCTGGGCCGCGAGATGGGCGCCTACGCCGAGGCGCTGGCACGGGACCGATGGCGGATCTACAAGTGCACGGAACGTTTGCGCGTGGTGAATCTTGGGGGTACGGCCATCGGCACCGGCCTGGGCGCGCCGCGCGCCTTCATATTTCAGGTGGTGGACACGCTCTCGCAGTTGACGGGGCTCGGTGTGGCGCGCGCGGAGAACCTGGTCGACGCGACGCAGAACGCGGATGTGTTCGCCGAGGTCTCGGGGATCCTCAGAGCTTGCGCAGTGAATCTGCTCAAAATCTCGTCTGACCTGCGTCTGCTTTCGTCTGGCCCTGAGGCGGGGCTGGGCGAGATCAGGCTGCCCGCCCGCCAGGCGGGCTCGTCCATCATGCCGGGTAAGGTGAATCCCGTCATCGCCGAGGCCACCAGCCAGGCAGCCCTGTTGGTCATGGCTCACGACGCCGCCATCGCGCAGGCGTGCGCGGCAGGCAGCCTGGAACTGAACCCGTTCTTGCCTCTCATCGCCCATTGTCTGCTCGACAGCTTGGACCTGCTTTCCGGTGCAGTCCGGATCTTGGGCCGGTATTGCGTTGACGGTCTGGCCGCCAATGAAGAACGTTGTCGTGCGCATGTGAACGCCTCGACCGCTGTGGTCACAGCGCTGGTGGCGCGCCTGGGCTATGAGGCCGCCTGCACCATCGCGAACGCGGCGAGCGAGCGCCGATGTTCCATTCGCGACGTGGTCTTGGCCGACGGCATTCTGACCGAAGCAGAGTTCGTCGAATTGACCACGCCCGAGGCCGTGTGCCGTCTGGGCTCGCCCGACAGGGGAGGGCGGCCATGACCGCCATGCCTGAGTCGAAGCTCACCACGCCCAAGGGCATGCGGTTGCATATCGGGATCTTTGGCCGGCGCAACGTGGGCAAGTCCAGCCTGCTCAACGCGATGGTGCGCCAGCAAGTGTCGCTGGTGTCGGAGGTCGCGGGAACCACGACCGACCCGGTCGAGAAGCCCATGGAGCTTCTCCCGTTGGGTCCCGTGCTGTTCATCGACACGGCTGGCATCGACGATGAAGGCGCTTTGGGTGATCTCCGGGTGAAGCGCACGACCGAGGTGTTCGATCGTACCGACCTGGGCCTGATTGTGGCCGCGGGCGAATGGGGGTCCTTCGAGGAGGCCTTGGTGCGCGAGATGCAAGCGCGCCAGGTGCCTCTGGCCGTGGCGTTCAACAAGATCGATGTCGCTCCGACCTCCTCAACCCAGCTTGCGATTCTGCGCGAGCGCGGACTGTACACGGTCGAGACCAGCGCCGTCACGGGCGCGGGCCTGCTTGACCTACGGGAGGCGCTGCTCAGTCAAGCGCCGGCTGATTTTCTCGACAGCCGGCCCATCGTCGCCGATCTGGTCGGCCCGGGCGAGCTGGCCGTGCTGGTGGTCCCCATCGACAAAGAAGCGCCCAAGGGACGCTTGATCCTGCCGCAGGTGCAGGTTCTGCGCGATTTGCTGGACCACGATGCGTTCGGCTTGGTAGTGAAAGAGCGCGAGCTACGCGCTGCGCTCGA
Source organism: Myxococcales bacterium (assembly GCA_003158395.1). Taxonomy (GTDB): domain Bacteria; phylum Myxococcota_A; class Polyangia; order Fen-1088; family Fen-1088; genus Fen-1137. The sequence continues at coordinate 6,574 of PMIX01000222.1, forward strand.
CGGTTTGCGCGCGCCACCCCGGCTGGTCATCACCGACTCACAGGCCTTCTTGAAGGTGGCGGCGGACACGCCGGCCACAGTACCCCTCACCAGCTTCTCGATCCTTTTCGCGCGCCTCAAGGGCGATTTGGTCGCCCAGGTGGAGGGGGCCTTGGCCATCGAACAACTCCGCCCCGGCGATTCGGTGCTGGTCGCCGAAGCCTGCGCGCATCACCCGATTGGAGAAGACATCGGCCGGGTGAAGATTCCGCGCTGGCTCACCCAGTACGTGGGTGGCCGTCTCGACTTTCACACTGTGCAGGGACACGACTTCCCGGAGGATCTGTCTCCCTATCGGCTCATCGTCCATTGCGGCTCGTGCACCCTCAACCGGCGTGAACTCCTGAGCCGCATCCTGCGGGCGCGCGCGGCCGGCGTGCCCTTCACCAATTACGGACTCTGCATCGCCTACAGCCTGGGGATCCTTGCGCGCGCCCTGGCGCCCTTCCCGGCCGCGCAGGACCTGCTTTCCCATCATGACCAGACTCGACGAAATACTGGCCAAGGCTAGGCCCGACCCGGATGACCTGGCCGCCTTACTCGGCGCGGACGCGCGGGCTGAGCAGTGCCGTTTGCAGGCCGCAGCCTACGCGGTCAAGGTCCGCACGGTCGGCGCGGTGGTTTACTTTCGTGGCCTCTTCGAGCTGTCCAACCTGTGCAGCAAAGACTGCCTGTATTGTGGCATTCGGCGCAGCAATCGGAAGGTTGATCGGTACCTCATCCCGATCGACGAGATCTTGGCCGGTGCGCGCTGGGCCTATGAGCAAGGGTATGGCTCGGTGGTCCTGCAGTCGGGCGAGCGCAGCGATCCGGTCTTCGTGGACCTGATCACAGAACTGGTGACGAAGATTCGCGCGCTCTCCCAGGGTCAATTGGCCATCACGCTGTCAGTGGGCGAACAATCAGAGGCGACCTATCGCACATGGTTCCAGGCCGGCGCCGAGCGCTACCTGCTGCGCATCGAAACCAGCGACCCCGCGCTCTACCGTCGGCTTCACCCGGCGGACCACAGTTGGGAGCGCCGGCGCGATTGTCTGCGCCTGCTCCACGGCATCGGCTACCAGCTCGGCTCGGGCGCGATGATTGGCTTGCCCGGCCAGAGCGTCGAGCAGCTCGCCCAGGACGTCCTGTTTTTCGAGCAAGAGAAAGTCGTCATGATCGGCATGGGGCCGTTCATTCCGCACGCCGACACGCCGATGCGCGAGTCGATTCGCAACTTCGCTTGGAAACGACACGCGCAATTGGCTCTCGCCTTGCGCATGATCGCGGTCACGCGCCTGTACCTTCCGGACGTGAACATCGCGGCCGCGACCGCGTTACAGACCCTGGCGCCCGATGGCCGGGAACAGGGGTTGATGGCGGGAGCGAACGTCATCATGCCCAACCTGACCGACCCGAAATACCGGAGCGCCTACCAGCTCTACGATGGCAAGCCGTGCTTGGACGAATCGGCTACCCAGTGCCGAGGCTGTCTGCAAGCGCGCATCGCGAGCCTAGGAGAAACCATAGGCTTCGGCCAGCGCGGGGATTCCCGGCGCTTCGTTGAGCGCAAGAAGGCGGCTGCGACCAATGGGGCGACTTCGGCTGGTCAGCCGCCGGCCGATGAGAACACAGGTGAGGGACCCGCGATGCGTCGCGTAAGTGGATATAATACCAAGTTATTTTAACTAGATACGAACCAACGCCTGGAGTGAAAGGCTTCGACCGTCGATATGGTTCAGCCACAGGAATTCGTATGTGGATTTACGGAAAGCTTTCTTGACGAAAAGCCACCTAGGATGATACGGTAGTCGTGAAATATTTCACAGCGTGAGAATAGTAACAAGAAGGATCTGGTGAAATGCCAACAGTCACACAGGACATCCAGCCCATCCTGAAGAGATACCCGAATGCCCGCCGCGACTCGCTGATCACGATCTTGCAGGAAGTTCAGGACGCGCAAGGGTACGTGTCAAAGGAGTCGGTCATCGCGATTGGCCAGCACTTGCGACTGCCCGCCAGCAAGGTGTTCGGGGTTGCGACCTTCTACAACCAGTTCCGTTTCCACCCCACGGGCAAGTTCCACGTTCAAGTGTGCCGAGGCACCGCCTGTCACGTGAAGGGATCCCTGTCCCTGCTCGATACGGTGAAGAAGGAGCTGAAGATCCTCCCCGGGCAAACTTCCCGGGATCGGGTGTTCAGTCTGGAGGTCGTCGCTTGTCTGGGCGCCTGCGGCCTGTCCCCCGTGATGTGCCTGAACGGTGAGTTTTTTGCTCGTATGACGCCGACTCGGGCTCGCAAGCTCCTCGACGGCTGTCGCAAGGAAGCGGTGCAGTCATGACCAGTATGCCCAAGTCCCTTTTCGCCCCCCTGGACGTGTCGACCACGGCCGACCCGATTGTTCTGGAATACCTGCAAGCGGGCGGCGTGGCGAAGAACAGCGAGCAGGAAGCCACTCTGGCCAAGCTTCGTCGCGACGTGGTCAGCAAGCCTGTCATCTTCCTTGGCGCAGGAACCTGTGGCATGGGCGCGGGCGCTGCCAAGGTTGGCAAGGCGGTCCGCCAGTACCTGGAAGCCAAGCACAAGGACGTCGAGTTTGTTGAGGTTGGCTGCATCGGTATGTGTGCCTTTGAGCCAATGCTGGACGTGCAGATGCCGGGCAAGCGCCGCCTGTCGTTCATGCAGGTCTCGCCCGACAACGTCGCTGAAATCCTCGACGGTGTGTTCGCCGGCAAGGTTCCG
>PMIX01000453.1:0-2230 GCA_003158395.1 Myxococcales bacterium
CGGGGCCGCGGCGCTCGCAACCGGCACGGTGCTCACCTTGTTCGGTTGGCCGTCCACCGATAGGAGCCGAACCGTGGCCCGGGTCAAGCCAATGGTCGGACCAGGCCTGGCGGGAATTTCTGCGCAAGGAGCGTTTTGATGCGAAGCCTGGTCGCCGCCGCCGGCCTTTTCGTCATCGCCTTGCCAGTGGCCTGTGGCTACAACCCGCATCCCAAGAACGGCGCGTTGCCATGCACCTCACATTGCCCAGACGGCTACGTCTGCGGGGCGGGCAACTATTGCTGGCTCGTGAACACCCCCGACAATGGCGGCACGAGCGCGGGAGGGAGCGGTGGCTTTGGCGGCGTGGGCGGCTCAGTTGATGCCGGGGTGCCAGATGCCCCGGGCGCGCAGCCGGACGTCTCCCTCGGTGGCTCGGTTGGCGGCGCAGGGGGAATCATCGGCGGCCGTGGCACTGGGGGAAGCGCCATCGCTTCCACCGGTGGCGCAATCAGTCCCGCTGGCGGCGCGATTGTCTCATCCGGAGGCACGACGGGCTCGATTGGGGGCACAATCGGCACCCGCGGCGGAACCACCACAGGCGGCGCCGGCGGAATCATCGGCGGTCGTGGCCCTGGCGGAAGCTCCGCCATTTCCACCGGTGGCGCAATCAGTCGCGCTGGCGGCACGATTGTCTCATCCGGAGGCACGACGGGCTCGATTGGGGGCACAATCAGCACCGGCGGCGGAACCACCACAGGTGGCGCAGGTGGAGTCGGGGGCGGTCTGGCTAGCACCGATGCAGGAGTGGCCGGTGCCGGAGGTCGTGGCGCTGGCGGAGGGCTCGCCTCGGCCGATGCCAACAACTGCGGTGTCTCGACCGTCAATCTCACCAAACAGCCGGCTGATCTGCTGCTGGTTCTGGACAAGACCGGCTCCATGACCAGCGCCATGGACTCGTCCGTTACGTGCGCCGCCGGCACCACCACCTGCCAGCAACGCTGGACAACCGTGGTTTCTGGACTAGACGCCGTGCTTTCTGGCGCCTCGGGTGACGTCAACTGGGGCCTCGAGCTCTTCAACTCGGACGGGAACTGCGGTGTCGCGGCGCCGGAGGTTCCCATCGCGCCGGAATCAGCCGCCACTATCCAGACAACCATTGCCGGGGTGACTCCTGGCGGTAACACACCCACCAAGGTCGCCGTCAACACCGCCGTGGCCTATCTGCGGACCCTGACCGACACGAATGGCAAGTACATCCTGCTGGCCACGGACGGAGAACCCAACTGTCTTACCACCACTGGCGGAGGTGGCGTCGGCGCGGGCGCATCGGACGTGGCAGGGACCGTCGCGGCCATCACCGCGGCGGCTGCGGCCGGGTTCAAGGTGTACGTAGTCGGCGTGGGTCCCGAAACCGGAAACCTGGACAACTTCGCCGCAGCGGGCGGCACCGGCCACTACTACCCGGCTCTCTCGCCCCAGGACTTGAACGCGGCCTTGGCCACCATTGTGGGCACGTTGGCCAGTTGCACGTTCAACCTGGGCAAGGCGCCCCCAGAGCCCAACAACGTGGCCGTCGAGTTCAACCATGACAGCAGCCTCCGGGCCCCGCACGACACCACGCAGACCAACGGCTGGGACTACACGGACTCGACCAACCTCGCTATCCAGCTCTTCGGCTCGTGGTGCGACAACGTGGCCAACGGAACCTACACGTCCGTGGCGGTCCTGATGGGGTGCACGAGCATACTGAGCCAGTAGCCCAACCCTCCCGGGGTGCCGGAGCTCGTCGAAATATGACCGCGCCGTGACAGCACCGTGACCGGAAAGCGGATAGTAGCGGCAGCAAGGTGTAACATCCGTCTCTACCTAGTCAACCCAACAAATCCGCTGGTCAGTTGTGTCACGGCCAAGAAGAATCGCTGGAATCGGTACCGCATCTGGAAGCCGCTCAGCCTGATGGTACTGGCCCGCCGGACACCACCCGAGTGGGAGGTCACGATCCTGGACGAAAACCTCGGGCCGACGGACTACTCGACCCTGCCTCGTCCTGATCTGGTGGGCATCACCGCGTTCACGTCCCAGGCGCCCAGAGCCTACGAGCTGGCCGCACATTTTCGCCGCCTGGGAGTGCCGGTCGTCATGGGAGGAATCCACGCGACCATGTGCTCGGAAGAAGTCTTGGCGCATGTGGACTCGGTGGTGACGAAGGAAGCAGAAACCATCTGGCCACGCGTGCTCCAGGACGTAC
>PMIX01000453.1:2298-2562 GCA_003158395.1 Myxococcales bacterium
AACCTTGTCGGCACACGCCCCGAGCACATTGCCCGCGCTAAGGAGCTTTTCCGTGCTCTGGCCAAGGCCAAGCTGGGCAAGGAATGGATAGCCCAAGCCACCATCAATTTCGCGGACGATGATGAACTGGTGTCACTGGCCCGGGATGCCGGCTGCCGGGGCGTGTTCGTCGGCTTCGAGTCCCCGACCGCCGAAGGCCTGCGCGAGTTGGGGAAGAAATTCAACCTGCGCATGGACCGCGACTTCCGTGCCTCGGTCCGCCGC
>PMIX01000320.1 GCA_003158395.1 Myxococcales bacterium
GATCCACTGCCCGCGGTAGTCCGACAGTGAAATCCTGGTGAACTTCCCATCGCCGGTCACGGCGTTTTCAGTGAACTCGGGTGCTTTCTTTCCTACGAGATTCATCTTTGTCCTGTCCCTCGGTCGAGCCAGGCGCTCGGCAGACGTGAAGCTATCACGTCCGCCCGTGCGTGCCAGGACGAGGCTTGGGAACTATGGAAACCCCAATCCGCGACAAGCGAAGCGGCGGGGCAGACGGACTTGGGGAAACCGCCTCTCCAAGNNCGCGGGGCTCGCACCCGGGGGCGTTCGCGAATATAGTGAACGCTTCGTACGTCAAGCCTCACGGAGGTATCGAAGATGCGCAAACTCGTCATCGCCGCAGTGTTGACCTGGACCGTTCTCTTGCCTGCCATTTCCCAGGCCGGCTGGGTGGTGGAGGGGTCTTTGGGCAAGGGTGGCCAGGTCTCCAGTCCGCGGGCCTGGGAGCAGCTCAATCTGATGATCGCGCCTGGCTACATGCTGCCGATTCTGTCGCTCGTGCGGCTGCAGCTCGGCATCGTGACTGACTTCGCCGACAAGTCGGGCAGCAAGACCAATCTGGAGCTGCGGCCGATGATTTCCATCGTTCCCCCCATCCTGCCCATCTACGGCCGCGCGATTTTCGCCGTGACCAACCTGGCCGGACGCAGCGGGGTGAAGCGCGAGATCGCCTATGGCGCCGCCGGCGGCCTGCGCTTCGGCTTGGGTCCGATCGGTGTGTTCGGTGAGGTGGGTCTGTTGCCGCGCAGCCGTGACTTCGCGAGCGGGTCCGGGACTAGCAGCAAATTCGTCTGGATCATCGAAGGCCGCGCGGGCGCGTACCTCGAGTTCTAGCCAAGTCGATGAGCCTGTCATCCGGCCGCATCCCGCTGCTCTTGCTGGCGTTCTGCCAGGCCTGTCGCTGCGGGCCCACGGCGCCGAGTACGGCGCGGGATGCACCCAAGGCTGACGCCGAGGCCAGGCCCGACCCTGCGCTGCGCACGCCGGCGGACACGGCTCCGGGGGTCAGGATCTTTTTTGTCAGCGCCGGCCAGACCCAAACCTGTGGGCTGGTGACCGGCAACACAGTAATCTGCTGGGGCGGCAACAAGTTCGGGGAAAGCACGCCGCCGGCCGGGGCCTTCAATCAAGTCAGCGCGGGGAACGGGCAGACCTGTGGCCTGCGCAGCGACGGAGGCATTGCCTGCTGGGGGCGCAAGCTTGCCGGCGATCGGCGAGGCCCGCCCGAAGGCAGATTCATGCAGTTGGGCACGGGCCGGGGAAATCACGCCTGCGCCGTGGGGCTTGGCAACGAGGTCATGTGCTGGGGGGACAATTCGAGCGGCGCGTGCGAGGCCCCGGCCGGCCGCTTCCTGCAAGTAAGCGTGGGCGGAGGGCATACTTGCGGCCTGCGCCTGGACGGCGCGGTGATCTGTTGGGGGCGGAACGACAAGGGCCAGAGCGCGCCGCCCCAGGGACGCCACCTTATGCTCAGCGCAGGAAAGCAGCACAGCTGCGCCATCCGCCATGACGGTTCTGTCGCCTGTTGGGGGGCAAACGACGACGGGCAGGCAAGCCCGCCGGCGGGCCAGTTCATGTTTCTTAGCGCCGGTGACCGGCACACTTGCGGCGTAAGGAGAATTGGGGCTGCGGTTTGCTGGGGCTGGAAGGCGGCGCAAGAGCTCAAGGCGCCCGCGGGTGAGTTCATCATGCTCAGCTCGGGCGCGGCCCATACTTGTGGCATGCGCACGGATGGCTCTGTCGCATGTTGGGGAAATGACAGCTTTGGGGACACCACCCTGCCTGGCGGTCGCTACCTGCAGTTGAGCGCGAGTAACTACGTCTGCGGCGTGCGCGAAGACAAGTCCTTGCGCTGCTGGGGGGAAAACGACCGCGGCCAGGCCGCCCCTCCTGCCGGGACGTTTGCCGAGGTCAGTACCGGCGATCGCCACGCCTGTGCGCTTGATAGCCAGGGCATCGTTTCCTGCTGGGGCGACAACGAGCACGGCCAGAGCAAGTCGCCCCAAGGAGTGTTCACCGCCGTCACCGCGGGCGGTGAACATTCCTGCGGCCTCAGGGCCGATGGGTCGGTCGTTTGCTGGGGCGGGGACAGCCAGGGCGAAAGCCAACCCCTGGCCGAGATCTTCGCGCAGATAAGCGCAGGCAAAGCGCACACCTGCGGGGTCACAACCAGCGGCCGCGTGGCGTGTTGGGGCGACCGACGTCTCGGTCAGGCGCGGTCGCCGAGCGGGAAGTTCATTGCGGTCAGCGCGGGCGGGACATTCACGTGCGGGATTCGAGCCGGCGGCGCTGCGATTTGTTGGGGCGGTGATCGATCCGGCCAAGCCAGGGCAGTGCCTGGGCGGTTTAGTTTGCTCAGCGCAGGCGAGACCCACGCCTGTGGCATCAAGCTCGACGGATCCCTGGCCTGCTGGGGGGTGGGCTTGGCGGCAGGGCAGGGCGCCGATCTCGGTGCAGTTCCCCCGGGAAAGTTCAAGCAGGTCAGCACTGGCGCCAACTTCGCTTGCGCCATCACGCAGTCGGGCCAGCAGAAGTGCTGGGGCGTGCTCGCGCGCCAGTCTCTGTGATGGGAACCCTCAAAGGGTTCGCTTTGCCCTTCGGCCCCCCACNNCCCTTGTATCTTACGGGGGACTGGCTCGCTCTCGCTCGCAGTCCCCCGGTCCCCCCTCGCTTCGCCCAGCAAAGCTGGGCTACGCTCGCCCCAAGAAGCGAAGCAGCAGGACACAAATAACCGACACGACAGTCCGCCAACCCGATGATGGTGCGCGGCGAGCAAAGCTCGCCGGCTCTCCACGCGACTCTGCGTAATGCGTCGGCGGGCGCGGCATCCAATGCCAGCACGCCAATGCACGAAGGGAGTAAGATGCTGGGCATCATGCGCCAAACCGTCGTGACTCTCGGTCTAGCGTTTGGGGTGCTGGCGGCCTTGGGGACAGACGCCCGTGCCCAAGCCTCGGGTTCCGTCGCCTTGCAGCTCAACACCGCCGATCCGCAGACGCAGGCATTCATCCAGGCCACCGGGATGAGCGCCACAGATCTCCAGAATTTCCTGACCGGCAAGCTTAATGACTTGTTTCAGACGACGAACACGGCAGGGTTTCTCAGAAGCTTTGGCGACGCGCAAAACTTCACCAGCAAGGGCATGGGTGTGGACTACGCCTCTGAGGCGACCTACTTCGAGGTCGGCGGCTCGGCCAGCTTCGCCTTGGGCATGGACAGAACCTATCAGCCAAGCAGTACCCAGGGCTTCCCCATACAAGGCGTGGGCCTCAATGCCTCGCTCATGGGAGGGCTCAGCCTCGGCTTCCTCGGAATCCCGGTCATGGTGTTCGGCAACTGGATGAAGGTGCCCACCCAAGACTACGGCGACATGAGCGGCAGCCTCGACAACTGGGGTGTCCATGCCCAGGTCCGGCTGCTTGGCCCATCCCGGAGCATGTCGCTGCGCAAGATGCTGGTGCGCTGGGGCGGGATTGCTGTCACCACCGGAGTTGACTACTCACACATGACACTCGGGCTGAAACGCGATGTTACGTCGAACTTCAACATCCCCAATACCACTGGCTTGAATGTCAACGTAGCCGGAGCCGCTAGCGGCGACGCCCGTTTCAATATTGGCATGACGACCAAGAGCGTTCCCCTGGAGGTCACCACCAGCGTGCGCCTGCTGACCATGTTCACCGCGTACGGCGGTCTGGGCTTCGACTGGCAAGTGGGCGGCGGAAGCACGATGGATGTGAACGTCAACGCAGCGATGGTCGGTCATGCCACGGGGATGCCCGACGCGAACCTGGGCACGGCGCAGGTCACAGCTTCGGCCCACGCCAGCCCCAGCGCGGCGAAGATCCGCGGCATCCTGGGCGCACAGGTCAACCTGCTCATGGTCCGCATTTTCACCCAGCTCAACATCGCCAACACCAACCCCACCATGGCCAGCCTCGCGGTGGGCGCGCGCGTGGCGTACTAACCAGTTACTAACGCTCTAGGCCCGAGCGGGTACCGGTGTGATCTTGAAGACCGACGCGTGGTCTCGATCGACGGGATGCGCAATCCGGATCGTGAGCCGCCGTCCTTCCTGGGCGATCACGATGGCCGCCTGCTCGTCGCCGAGCAGGACCACGCGACTGTCTTGTTCGGCCGAGAGATCGTCGATCGTCAGGTCAAGCCCGGAAGGGGGATCCAACAGGATGAGATAGAGAGCTTGGTCGGTGGCCGTGAAGCGGACCCGTCCTCCCTCCGTGGTTGTTGCCTGCGCGCGAACCCAGGGCCGCGTGCCGTAGATAGCTTCGCCGTTCACATCAAGCCAGTGCCTGACGCCCCGGAGAACCTGGGGGTCGGGTTCCGGCGGGGCTGCAAAGCGTCGCGGTCCGACGTGGAGAAGAAGATCACCATTCTGGCTGGCATGCTCGACCAATGCGTGGATGTGTGCGGTCACCGTCGGCACGGGGACTGTGGCATTCGGTTGCACTCTGGGGTCGGGCTCGCCGCCGTAGGGAAAAGCAGCTAGCGCCTGCCGCGCGCGCGCGACGGGGGCAAACGCGCGCCATCGCCACATCACCGCGCGGTAGACATGCGCAAGCAACACCGCCAGGAGGGCCAGTGAGAGCGCGTCAGTCCTGAAGCGGTAGCGATGGACTTCCCAGGTGAACAGAATCAAGGGCACGTTGAACCCGAGTATGGTTGCTGCCAAATAGCCGCAGCCAGCGGTGAACGGTTTGGCACTCTTCTTGTGCCGACCACACAGCACGATGAGCAGGGCGTAGCCCAGCGGCAGCAGTAACACGATGGGAAGCACGCGCTGGGATGATGAGGGACCGAACACGGCGAACGGGAACGCACGGGCGATGCGTTCCAGCTTCGCATAGCGGGGAATGCCCCAAGACTCGTTGCTGGGCAGGCTGAGCCAGGAGGCGAGCTTGCGTGCGATGGGCGCAACATACTCGGGGTAATTCCGCACCACGAACAGTGCGTCGCCTACCAGGCGGCCGGAGATGTCGAGATACAGCTTGCTGTGAAGGTTTACTGCGCCGCTGGATTTGGTTTCCGTGTCCAGCACGGGAATACCCGTGGGACGACGGCTGGCGGCGGGCTTCGGCCCTTGGTATTGCTCGAACGGCCCGACCACCGAGAAGTCCGAGATGTGGCCCTGGCCCGCCAATTGCCTTCGCAGCGGCAGGGGGATCCGGTTGACGGAGATGAGCGCCAGATTGCCGGCCACAAAATAGGTGTCGACGCTGAAGTGGCCGAAGACGATCAGGTTCTTGAGATGAACACCCAGTACCAGTGCCACCGGGAGAGCGCTGGCGATCACGATCTTCTTCCACTTTTCGCGACGGAGAAGACAGAGCGCAATGACGATGGCCAGGACCCAGAGGTAGTGAAACCCGGCAACCGCCAGGGCCAGTGTCGCGGCCAAGGCGACGGTGGCGAAGGCGGCGGCAAGCCGGCCCGTGGCCACGTGCCAGGAAAAGAAGAGGGCTGTGCCACAGAGGAGGGCCGCCGCGCCGAAGTCGTAGAACAGCCAGTGCTCGTAGGAGAGGTAGGGTGGGGACAGGATGAAAGCCGCGGCCAAGAGGAAAGCCAGCGTCTTCGGCACGGTTAGCCGCCGCATCAGCTCGAACAGCGCAACCGAAAACCCGAGGCTGATCAGGTACTGGCAGGCGGCGAAAGCAGCCGAATAGTTCTTCGGGAACAGCTTGAGCCCAAGACCGAGATAGAGGTTGTAGAGCGGGGGCTGGGAATGCAGATAGAAGATCGTTCTCAGCAGATCCTCACGGAGCAGCTTCGGGTCCGCGTATTGCCAGTAGAAGGTGAGAGGATCCATGCTCAACTTCCCCGTGGTCGAAGCCAGGAGGGCGCGCGAGACGATGAAGAGAGCGACCAGGCCGAGAAGTTGCCAATGCTCGCGGAAGCGACGGCCCATCAAAAGACTTTCACTTCCGCTAGGTGCAGGGCGGTCAAGCGCAGAGCCCGGAGCCGCACATAGCGGGCGATCGTCGGGTGGAAAGTGGGCGCCCAGATGGTGAAGAGAAGATCCTGCTGCGCCACGCGCTGCCATTCGGCCTGGTCGACGCTCAGCTCAGCAGCGAGGGGGACCGCTCGTTCGAGGCAGCAGTCCAGGCGGTTCTTGACCCAAAGGCCTTGCACCGACACCGGACTGCCGAGATCGATCTCGAACCACGGATTCATCTCGTCCGCGGTATGGAAGAGGAGGTCGGCGGGAAACACCGCGGGCAGAACGCTACTGGTTCTCCAGGGTTTTCCGCGCGCGAGATCAATCGGACCAAGAAGAAGACGGCCGAGCGCCGCAATGGCGGCGATGGCTGCAAGAGCCGCCACAGCGGCGAAGAGGATGCGGCGCCAACGGCGAGCCAAGGCGCGCTGCAGCCTGTGCGTGGGGGTCTGCTCAAGCAACGCGTGCGCCAGTTCTTGCGCCAGGTGCACGAGGGCGATTTGTTCGCCAAGGGGGGCTCCCGGCCTCACATCGGTGACCAGCCCGGCGCGTAGACCATCAAAGTTCGCGGGTCCTCCCACCGCCCGCTCCATCATCCGTTGCGGAGCGACGTCGAGGGCGGCCGCCAGGGTTCGATGGGCCGGGGCATCCTGTAGCAGCAGCGAGCTGATCGCCTCCCGGTAGAGCGCAAGAAGTGGCTCTGGCGGGGCATCGGTCGTCGACGTCAGCACCCAGTCGGCCACATCGACGAAGGCACGCGCCCGGGCCTCAGCGGCCCGACGCTCCGGCGGGGCGCGCGTCATCTCCTCGCGCACCCATGCGAGCGTGTCGCGCTGGGAAAGCCACTCCCGGATCTCTTCCCACGGAAGTCCTCCGGGGGGCGTCCGGAGGGATGCCTGCGCAGGTTGCTCGGCCTCTGTCCCAGAAGGCGGGTCTTGCGCCGGTGCGCCGTTGGGTGGAGGGAGAGCCGTCTCGCTTGTCATGGGACAGTCAGGAATGCTTCAAAGGGTTCGGAATCGTCGCATTGGGCCTAGACTAACCTGCTTGGTCGTCGAGGGGAACTAGAGGCCGTGAAGTTGGTTGCTAGCGCTTGACCTCGACGACGTTGAAACCACTCGACCGCAGGGTCTGCAACTTGTCTGGTGCCACGCGGTCGACGACCAGGATGTTTTCCACCCGGCTTTGCTTGAGAAGGGCGACGTAGTGGAACAGGTCCTCGTGGAATGCCCGATCGAGCTCGCCAGCCCAGACCAGCTCTTCCAGGGAATGGCGCGCCAAGCAGCCATTGGTCATGGGATAGCCGTGCAGGGTCTGCAGCACCGACTGCGCGCAGGGTTTCTCGACCAACGGCAGGTACGTGACGGGGGCCGGCTTGAGCTGGGCCAGCTCCTTGGCCGGAATATGGAAATGGCCGTGTGTGAGAACCGCCGGTGAGTAGGTTTCGAGGACAGTCCACCCCAGCAGGACGGCCCACCCCACCACGCTAGACGCCTTTGAAAGGCGTCGTTCCAACGTCCTCAAAATGCGGCTGAGCCCGGCGGCGCTGATGGGGACGAACAGGAACATGGCAACCGCGGCAAAGCGGACCGGACAGCGGTTCTGGTCGAAGGGGGGGACCTTCATGAGCCAGGTGTAGGGCAGGGGGACTGGAAGGTCCTGGTTGAAGACCTTGAGGTGCGGCCCAAGGCTCAGAATCAAGAACATCAATCCCGTGAATAGCAGGCCGGCCTGATAGCCGGTCCGCGGTCTGACAAGGCCGGCGATGAGACAGAGAAGAAATGGATAGCCCAGGAAGATCTCGAATCCGGAAAAGCCAGTCGTGACTTTCTGTTGCAACGGCAGGAGCAGGTCGCCGTAGAGCCAAGTCGTTTGGCGGGCGGGCAGGACGTACCCGGCCAAATTGGCTGAGAGCGAATAGTAGTCCGTTGCCCCGGGCATGAGCGTGTGGCATCTCGCGTACTCGAAGAGAAGCGGCGAGAGGACGCCGGCGAACACCAGCAGACTCACAACGAGGGTCCGGCGGCCGAGAGTTCGAAACAGAGCAACGATCTTCTGGCGCGTACTCTTGCCGATCAGCATGGCCAGGCCGAAGGTAGCGAAACCAAACAGGATGCTGACGAAGAACTCCGTGAAATAGGCTGCGCTGGCCAGGGCCAAGGCAGTGAGCACCGCCCGAGAGTGGCAGGGGGCTTGGCACAGGCGAATGACCAGCAAAGCGCAGAGTGGCATGAAGAAGCCGGCCAGGAGGTTCAGATGCGACGCGTGCAGGTAGTAGAAGTCGGAGAACGCGTATCCGATGGACGGGACCAGCGAGACGCAGACTCCAAAGCCAAGAGCGCGCAGGCTGAGATAGGAGAAGAGAAGCAGGAGGGTGTAGCTCAGCCAGACCAGAATGTTGAAGGCGTAGATGGGGTGGAGGGGACTATCTCCACTGAGCAGCCGAACCAGCAGGGTGACCGGAACGAAGCCAGACACGAGCGTATGCTTCGCAAGGTTTGCCCCGATGGGGTAGTAGAGTCTGTTGGTTTCGAAGGGGTTCTTTCCGTGCAGGACTGAGTCCGCGACGTGCCAGAGATTCCACACCATCTGGCCCGAGTCCCGCGGATCACCTTGCTCGAACGCGATCCCGTCGAAGGGAACCACCGTGTCTCGGATCATGGCCAGCGAAAAGACCGCGCAGGTAACGACCAGGGCTGCCAGCCTAACCGCCCGACTGGCTGTGACCGTAGCCAACCAGCCGCCCCGGGCCATCGTGGCATCTGACGCCGGGTGGCGCTGGGACGGTTCGGCCAGTTCGGGGATCGATGGGTTCACGCAGGGGCTCGACGGGAATTCGCATCACCATCCTACCCGCCAGCCGCTCGTGGATCCAGAAGGCGCGAGCGGACTAGAAAATCCGGCGCGCGACGACCGGTGGCCCTCGATCGCACAAGGCCTGTTCGCGAGTTGGTGGCGTCGTGCTACGCTGGCGTTCCCGTCCGGCTGGTCGCCGTGGGGCACGTCCGCTGGTGGACGTTGACGAGCAAGCTTTCTGAGGACCGAGCAACATGAAGATTTCTCTCACTGTCCAGTTCAACAAGACGACCTTCTGGCGGAACCTGGCTGTGGCTGCGCCCCTGGTGATCGGGATGGGCCTTCTGGGCGTGACCCTGCGCAAGCGCAGCCTGATGGAACCATTCTTCGTCCACGGCACCTACTTCATGCTTCTGACCATGGTGGCGTTTTGGGCGTCGACCTACATCGTCGCGCTCAAGGGCACGAGCAAAGACAGGCTGGTGGCGTGGCTGAAGGACAACTGGCGGGGCTTCATCCTGGCGGCTGCTGTGTCGCTGGTTGCCATCCTTGCAATTGAGCCAGCCCTGCGCGTGTTGGCCGACGAGACCAACCTGGTCGGCGTTTCCAAGAATCTGTTCTTCAACAAGACCGCCGACTTCGCGACCACAGGCAAGTGGTACTACCAGAACTACTGGAACCTGAACGTCACCATGGATCGGCGTCCGGCGCTCTTTCCCTTCATGGTCAGCCTGCTCCACGCGGTCAGGGGCTACAGCTATACCAACGCCTTCCACGCCAACGCCATCCTCATCCCCTTGTTCGTCTTCGTCGCCTATCGCCTGGCGAAGTCCCTGGGTGGCGAGGTCTTCGGTATCCTGGCAGGCGCCTTTGTGATGGCCCATCCCATCACCCTGGTGTCGGCCCGCTCGGGTGGATTCGATGTGATGGCGGGATTCTTCGCCTTGGTTTCCGTTAAGAGCTTCCTCGACTATGCCAGGGAACCGACGGCCAACCGTCTGGCCCTGCTGTGGCTGAACCTGTGCATGTTCGCTCATATCCGCTACGAAGGCGCTGCCTCCCTGGCTGCGTCGCTCGTGCTTCTGTTCGCTCTGCGCATGGTCAAGTGGGAGCACGTGAAGCCCTACCTGGTTGTGTATGCGTTCACGCCCCTGTTCTTTCTGCCCCGCGTTTGGCAAACGATCTTGAAGGCCGACGACAGTGAACAGCCGCTCAATGCGACCCTGTTTGGCTGGAAGCATCTGGGGGAGAACACCCGCACCTACTTCGGCCTCTTGCTGAACCCGTTCGATTTTCGCAAGCCCCACTCGCCCTTGCTGCTGGCACTGGGCCTTGTCGGCTGCGTCATCGTGGTGGGCTCGATGTGGAAGCTCGCCCACGAACGCGAGCGCAAGGTGGCCCAGGAACGCTTCGCCGTCTTCGCGACGGTCTGGGTGGGACTGATGGCAGCCATCTACTTTCCCTATTTTTGGGGCAAGCCATTGCACCCGGCATCGGCGCGGCTGTTCGTGCCGCTTGACACGTTTGTCTCGCTGATGGCCGCGTGGGTCGTGGCGTTGCTCTGCCGGCGCGCACCGCTCTGGCTGCCCTCGCTGGTGGCGGCTGCGGCCGTGTACTTGCACGTGGCTGTAGCCAGCGAAGGCCGCTTTATCAACGAGTTGACCCTAACCCGCCAGGCGGCTCAGACCTGGCGCTACTTCGAGCAGATTCACGACAAGAACATTATGGTGGTCACCGACCGCCCGGGACTCTTCACGGTCATGGACTACGGCGCGCAAGACTTGTCCGTGGCCAAACAAGGTCAGGATCTTATGTTCGAGCTGTCCCGCCATCTCTACCGGGACATGTACGTCATTCAGGAAATCGACTTGACGACCAAGAAGCCGCTGCCGGACTTCGAGATCTGGCCCGAATACAAGAAGAAAGTCGTTCTCGAATTCCAGAACGCGGAGAACTCGACGGTTCGGATTTCGCGTATGACGCATGAGCCGTCGACGGCGCCCGCGGGACAGCCCCCTGGTACCACGGCGGAGCCGAGCCCGCCCTAGGCGGGGGAGGGCGGGGCGGGGGAGGCGACAGTTCCCATGTGATGGGCCCTGAAAAGTTTGCGGGGTCCGCAACGGCGTTCCGGGTACAAGGTGGTCGGAAGGGGCACAGACGGCGATATCGGACTACCCGAAGAGCGGCATCCCGGCGCGAGATCACGAAGGTTTTCTTCGCTGACGGATCTGGCCGGCGGCTTGCTTGCTGCAAGTACCTGGGAGAATTCGTATGACCTCTGGCTCATCCCGTGCGTTTCGTCGCTGGTGCGCGGCGACGATCGTCCTGGTGCTGTCCTGGTCGCTTCCGGGATCGGGCCACGCGAGGGTCAGCCCGATGGAAATCGTGAAGTACCAGCTCCGCAAGCCGAACTTCCTTATCGTGGTCGAGAGCGCTGAGTCGATGCAAGGGATTCCGGGCGAGAATCCCGCGCGTTTCAACGAGGTCGGTGCGGACTGCCAGAATGGCGACCGCTCTTGCCGCTTGTACGGCCAGGCCGGGCGCTGCGAGTTCTCGGGCATGGGCGCCCAGGGGTACCAGTTCGACTATGTGTCGAACGGAACGGCCACCCGAACCGAGACACAGTCCCAAACCCTTGTCACCTCGACCGTGACGGTCACCCAGACTGCTACGGGTACGTTGACCGCCAATACCAGCGCGGTAATCACCAGCACCTCCTCGGGCGCGAGCGCGACCGCGATCGCGACCGGGACAGCGACCGCCATCACGTCGCAGAGCGCGACAGGGACGATGACCACAAGCCCGACTGGGACCGAGACCGCCACCCAAACCGGGACCCAGACGGTAACCAACAGCCAGACCAACACGCAGACCGG
>PMIX01000052.1:0-14917 GCA_003158395.1 Myxococcales bacterium
GCAGGGCCGGCCCGCGGCTCGCGGTTAGCGGGTCGCGAGGGCGAGGGCGGTAGCGAGTTCGTGTGGGGTACGCGGGAGGCGAAAGGCGTAGGGCGTGAGCGCTCCGGGTGCCGCGGGTCGCCGGTCGCTTACGCTCACGCGAGCCGCCCACGCTGGCCGCTGGTCGCTCACGCTACCGCTCACGCGCACGCTGGCCGATCTGCGCTGGACTGGAGGGTCGCTCGCCCATGTGGGCCAGCCGCGTGAGCATGGCTGCGACGAAATGTCGCTGATGGAAAGCGTGACGAAGGAGGTCCGCAATGCCTGCACCGGGTTCGTCGATGCAGGCGAACGGGGCGCTCGCGGCCCGAGTTTACCGTTGCTCTTTGCACCACCCGATAACGGCGTCCAGATCGCGCTCCAGATCTCCTTCCGGCTCGTACCCGAGAACTCTTCGCGCTTTGGCAATACTGGCCACCGAGTAGCGTAGCTCGCCGGCGTGCGCGGGCAGATAGGAAGGCTTGAGCCCCGGAGCCAGGCGGGCGCACAACATCGTGGCCAGGCGGTTCACGGTGGTGCCGCGCCCGGTACCGACGTTGAACACCTCACCATCCACGCCGTCATGCTGCATCGCCAGCAGGTTGGCTTGGGCGATGTCCTGAACGTTCACAAAATCGCGGCACTGCTCACCATCGCCGAAAATCACCGGGCGCTGGCCCGCCAGGAGCCGACGGACGAAGATCGTGGCGACTCCGACGTAGGGCGTGTAGCTCTGGCGCGGCCCGTAGGTATTGAAAAAGCGCAGGCACACGCTTTCGAACCCCGCTTCCCGGCTCACCAGCTGAACGTACCGCTCCGACGCGAGCTTGCCCACGCCGTAGGGCGACGCTGGCCGAGTAGGATGCTCTTCGCTGATCGGCTCGGCGGAAGGGGCGTCCGCGTACACCCCCATGGAGGAGGCGCAGATAAACTTGCGCACGGTTCCGGCCCGGGCACAGGCGTCGAGCACGTTGACGGTGCCCATCACGTTCACTTGGGCATCGTGCAAGAAGCCCTGCATTGAGGCCCGAATGCTCACGTGCGCTGCCAAGTGAAATACGACGTCGGCTCCGTCCACCACTTGGCGGACCGCGTCTGGGTCGCACACGTTTCCAACGACGAGGCGGGCTTCGGTTGGCAGGTGCTCCCTTCGCCCGACTGAGAGGTCGTCGAGAACGGTGACCGACAACCCCTGCTCGAGCAGTCGCTCGACAAGGTGCGAACCGATGAAGCCCGCCCCGCCGGTCACTAAGGCTCGCTGAAAGCTCATTCCACTCCTCCCCCGGTCTGTGGATCGCAGTGGACGGCTGTTTCCGGAGTGATTAGCATGCGGTTGAGATCCTCCGTGCGTTCGAGGACCACATCGGCGAGGATGAGCGAGTCGCGCACCGCGATCGGATGGCGAATGACCACGTTGTTGCCGATGACGGAGCGTTCGACGATCGTCCCTTCGGGCATGCGGACGTTGTCTCCAATCAGGCTGTTTCTTCCGAGGTGCTCCAGTTGCTTGCGATTGCACTCCAGAAGATCACTGGCGAAGGTTACGTTCATGTCCCACTCGATGGTTTCGATTGGGTAGACCGGGTAACCATCATCAATGAGGATCTGGATGGAGTTGGTGATCTCATACTCGTCGCGCTGGGCTGTGCGCGGAGTGCGCCGGATCGCGTCGAAGATGGCGAGGTCGAACATGTACACGCCGCAGCCCTTAAGGTTGTTGGTGAGGTAGCGCGGCTTCTCGATCACCCGCGTCACAGTCCCACTGGCATGGAGAATAACGGCGAAATTGCGACGAATAAACTCGGGGTTTGGCTCGTACTTGACGGCCAAAACCGCTCCGGCCTTGCGCGCCCAGAACATTTCGGCCATGCCCGGCAGGTCTTTTTGCACGGAGAAAATGTCGCCCAGAAACAGGACGAAGGGCGAATCGATGACCGACTCGAGCTGGGCGACGGCGTGCGCGATCCCGAGCATCTGCTTCTGCTCGACGTACGTGATGTTCACTCCCAGCGATGCCCCATCGCCGAAGTAGCGGGTGATGTCGTCCTTGAGGTGCCCGACGACGATCACCACGTCGGTTACCCCGATTGCCCGCATGGCTTCGACCTGGTACTGCATGATCGGCTTGTTGCAGACCGGTAGGAGCGGCTTCGGATGGTAGAGGTTCAAGGGCTTGATGCGGGTCCCGCGACCCGCAGCCAGGATGACTCCCAGGAGCTTCTGGTTCACGGTTAACCTTCTTCGGCGCTCAGAAGGAGTTGAGAATGCGAGCGCGATACAAGATCTGTTTGTACTTCAGGTAGACAAGGAAAGCGGCGATCTGCCAACTCGTGCGCACAGCATTCAGCTTGGTGGTGCCCCCCGCTCGTTCGTGATGGGTGATGCCCACCTCGCCGATGCGATAGCCGAGGGTCTCGGCCTTCACCAGCAACTCCGTCGGCGTCGGGAATCCCCGCGCGTCGACCTTCAGCGCGCGGGCAGCCTGCCCTTCGATGAGCTTTAGGGCGCAGTTGGTGTCGCGCAAGGGAAGGCCAAAAAGCCCGCGGACCATGAGGTTGAACGCGCGGTCAGCCAGAACGCGCGTGATCCGATCCCGCTTCCGCTGCCGATAGCCAGTGACGAGATCGTAACCGCCGCGTTGAAGTTCAGCCAACAGGACGGGGAACTCGCCGGCGTCGAACTGCCCGTCGGAGTCGAGGGTGAGGACGTACTTGCCGCGGGAGGCCGCGACAGCGGCGGACAGCGCCGCGCCGTAACCACGATTCTTCGGAAGGTCGACCACATGCACACAGGGCAGATCGCCCTGGAGCCGCCCAAGAATGGCTGCAGTGCCGTCGGTGCTTCCGTCATTCCCGATGATGATCTCGCCGGGCACCTTGTTCTCGGTCAGGACCTGGGCCCAACGGCGAACGACCATTTCGATAGTTTCTTCCTCGTTGTAGGCCGGCGCGCAGATGGAGAGAAAGACGTCTTCAGCTCTCGGTTCTGTAGCTGCCATGCGCGATCCTAGCTCCTGGCGACGAGAAGCACACCCAGGCAGATCAAGCCGATCCCCGCCATGCGCATCGCTGAGACGTCCTCGCGCCACAGGACCCACGCGGCGGCTGTTGCCATGACGTATCCAAGACTCACAATCGGGTATGCGTAGCTCACTTGGACGCGTGACAGCACGAGGATCCAGAGCGCCACGCTCAGCACGTAGGCAACGAGTCCCACCCACACCCAGGAGTTAAGAGCTGCGCGCGACAAGACGGTCCAACCGCTGGAAACGTCGTGGGCGGCCACTCCAACAACCCGCGTTCCCTGCTTGAGGGCGAGCTGAGCGGCCGCGTTGAGCGCCACACTCACGAGAGCCAAAAGGATCGACGATGCCTTCATCAGCAAGTACCGACGGATTGCTATATCCCCCGGAGGCACCGAGCCGCAAGAAAAGAGGTGATG
The DNA here is from genome assembly GCA_003158395.1 of Myxococcales bacterium. Taxonomy (GTDB): domain Bacteria; phylum Myxococcota_A; class Polyangia; order Fen-1088; family Fen-1088; genus Fen-1137. The sequence goes on from PMIX01000052.1 coordinate 3,460, forward strand.
GCGCAGTGCGCTCCGCTACGATTCCCGCGGTCATGAGCGCACCACGATCCAGACCGTTCGACCCGGGGAAGCTCCACCCGATCTTCGCGGCAGTTCTGGGTGTGGCCGCCCTGGTTCCGATCTTCCGCCTTCTCTCAGTGGCCTTCGCCCGCGTTGGCCATCCGTTCGAGCTCGAGTGGATGGAAAGCGCTGTCCTCGACCACATCCGGATCGTCCTCGAAGGCCAACCTCTGTACCGAGAGCCCTCGATCGAGTTTGCGCCGCTGCTCTACGCGCCGTTCTACTATTACGTTTCCGCACTCTTCGCGAAGATCGTCGGAATCGGCTTCTTCGCGCCGCGGCTCGTCTCGCTGCTCTCCATCATGGGTTGTCTCGTCGTCATGGCCGACTGGGTTCGGCGCGAGACCGGCGATTGGGCGGCTGGTCTCGCGACGGCGGGGCTATTCGCAGCCACCTACCCTTTGACCGGCTACTGGTTCGACATCGCGCGTGCCGACAGCTTGTTCCTGCTCCTCGTGCTGTCGGGATACGCACTCGCGCGCTTCGGTGTCTCGCGTACCTCGGTTGTCCTGTGTGGCGTGTTGCTTGCGCTCGCCACGCTGACCAAACAGGTGGGTCTGGTGCTCGCCGTTCCCCCGCTTGTCTACCGAGTGGTACGTTCCTGGCGAAGCGGAGCGCTGGCTTCTGCTGTGTTCTTCGGCGTTCTGGCCGCGATTTCTGGTTGGCTCGAGGCAAGCTCACACGGTTGGTTCAGCTTCTACGTCCTACGGGTGCCGATGCAGCACGATGTGGCGTGGAACAACTTGCCGGACGCCTTCAAGACCTACCTCTGGAGCCCAGTCGCTCCGATGGTGCTGTGCGTACTCGCCGTGGCAGTCCGAGCCGTCGTTGGCCGTGCGGGGATCGGAGGGTGGCTCCTCTACGCGCTATTCCCCCTTATGGCGCTGGATGCGTCGATGTCATCGTTGCTCAAGGTGGGGGGCTATCCGAACGGCTTGATGCCCACATACGCGGCGTTGGCCGTCTCGTCGGGGCTCGTCATGGGCAAACTTCGCTCCACGTTGGGCAAGCGGCTCCTCGTCCTTGCCGTCTTCGCGCTCCAGATTGGACAACTTTGGTATGAGCGTGGGCCCAGAATCCTGCCTTCGCGCGCCGACGTTGAAGCCGGGCGTCACCTGCTCGCGGTCGTGGCTGCCAGCCCGGGCCCGGTTTGGGTGATGTCCTCCGGCTACTATCCGTATGCGGCGCGGAACGCGCCTGTCATGGCGCACGCGATGGGACTGGTGGACATCCTTCGGTCCAAGGACGGGCGGGTCACGCAGAAGCTCGAGCAGCATCTCGTGGATGTGATTCGGTCGAAGCGGTTCCGCACCATCGTGGTGGATCGCGCCTGGGGATTCCTGCCGTCGCCCATACCCGAGGAGATCCAAGCGCGGTACCGTTTGAAAGAACGCATTTTCAGGCAGGACGATCGGGCGCTTTGGCCTAAGGTCGGCGCCGATGTGCGGCCCGACGAGCTCTGGACGCCGGCGGGTCCGTAGCGGCCCAACGATAGAAGTGGGTAGAGGTCCTGTCCAGCGACATCCTACGGGCTCCAGGCCGCCTGGATTCGAGCGAGGCCAGAGGCATTGGTCACGCTGATGGAGAGGTTCGTTCCTGTGCCAGTCACGTTGGCGATGGCATACGTGTTTCCAGTTTCGAGCCCTGCCCACCAGCAGCTTCCCATTCCGTAGTCCTTGATCTGGCCCGCAACGCCGACCAGGTAGGCCATGTTGACGTCGCCGTTGATGGCGCCGCTGTAGTCAACCCCTGTGCTCATAGGCGCGCCGCTCCATTCGGTGACGATGACCCGGCTGTAGTAGGAGCCGACCTTTGACTTGATGTAGTCTCGCCAGCCTTGGTCCGTCGTGGTGTTGGTCTTGGACGAGCTGGGATACGCGTGAAGCGACAGCAAGCAGCCGGCCAGCCGAGGATCGGCCCCTTGCTGATTCACATCGCTGTCATTGTAGTTTCCGGCCACGATCACTCGGTTCTTGGGAACAGTCGGGAACTTGGCCAGCCATTGCGCAGCGAAGTCAATAAACGCGGTTGGACTGTACGCCCAGGGTTCGTTCATGATGTCGAAGTAGACCAGATCGCTGGACAGGTAGGCGTCGATGACCGCCTGCCACATCGTGTAGAACACGTTCACGTCGGCTGGCTTCCCGCCGTTGTTTCCCGCCTGTCCCCAGTATGCCACGATGACCTGCATGTTCTTGCCTATGGCTGAATCGAAAATCCCTTTGTAGGCGGTCCACCAGGAAGGATTGGTCACAATCGTGGCTTCATTAATCGGAATGCGTATGGCGTTTGCTTTGAGGACGGTTTGAAATCCGGCCAGGATCGCGTCGGACTTGGCCTTGACTGTGGCATAGCTGTCCGAGGAGGACAGTCCGGACGGCTGAAGCACGCCGGCTTGGAAGTTGTCCCCCTTGTCGGCCCAGTTGAAGCAATGGAAACTCGCGACATCCCCCACCAGGCCACCATCGCCGTTGCTCGTCGCCCCGCCGGATGCTGTGCTTCCGCCTGTGCTGGTGGCGCCACCTTGGCTCACAGATCCGCTGCTGCTGCCCCCTGCCCTGCCCCCGCTGGACGTGCTGCCGCCGGTGGTCCCCGCATCGACCCCGGTGCTTCCCGACGTCCCCGCACTGGCCGTCCTTCCTCCGATTGCTATGGTGCCGCCGGTTGTTCCGGCATCGACCCCGGTGCTCCCCGATGTTCCCGCAAGGGTGCCGCCTGTCGTTCCCCCGGTTGTCGTGCCACGAGTGGTTCCCCCGGACACCGTGGTCCCACCTCTTGCGCTTGATCCACCGGAGGCCGACAAGCCTCCGGTAGCAGTTGAGCCACCGGTGACCGTTGAACCGCCGCTCGCCGTCTGGCCTCCTGCGCCGTCCGCCGCGGTTGAGCCACCGGCTGGTTGGATGCTTCCTCCCACAGTCCCCGACGTGGCCCCGGTTGCTGTGCTGCCGCCGGTCACGACCCTACCCCCAGCGCTCGTGGCACCGCCACCTCCTGCTGCGCTGCCATCGCTGGCCGGCGTACTGCTGGAAGAGCACGCACCCAGGACCAGACCTGTCACCGCCGTGACGCAAAGCGAACGCTGAGCAAATGAAGTCATTTCGAAATCTCCTTCTCCTGTATCGGCCGTGGCGGCAAGGCGTTGATGACAGCAGCGATTCTCGACGAGGTGAGCAATGCATGGCCCTGTGCGCCATGCGACTCCTGTCGCCTATTCAGTAGCGGGCGGGACAGTTTCAGCTCAAAAGGTCCGCTGAGCTACCGCAGAACCGCCACCCGCTCGCCGAAGATCTGCTCCAGCTTGGCTAGCAGCTCGTCGGCGGCGGCGACCTTGAAGTCGTCGCCCAAGTCGAGAACCGTCTCGCTCCGCTGGGGAATCTCCAGGCGCAAGCGGGCCCGGCATGGCCCGGGGAACTGGCGCAGCAGCGTGTGCAGCGTCGTCATCTGCTCATCCGTGACCAGGTCCGCATTCAGGCGAATCTCCATCAAGTTGCTCCGCTCCGCGCGAATCGAGGCCAGCGGCTTGGCATCCATGAAGCGCAGCCGCTCGCGCGCGCTCTCGCCTTCACCGAAGGGCGCATCGACTGTGCCCGTGATCAACAACGGCTCACCGCTGGCCAGCACCTCGCGATAGTCGTTGAGCTTGGCCGAGGCTACGTGAAACTCAATGGTGCCGAACTGATCTTCCAACTTGAAGAAGGCGTACTTGCCTGTGCCGCCCTTGATCACACGCTCCTGGTACTCCGCCACCACACCGCCCAGAATCACCTCGGCCCGCGGGCCCCGTTCGGTGCAATTGGCCGTGGTGGCGTTGGCAAAACGCTTGAGCTCGCCCGTGAAGCGGTCCAGTGGGTGACCGCTGATGTAGAAACCCAGGCTCTCCTTCTCGAACGCCAGCACCTGTTTGGGTGTCCATTCCTCACCCTCGCCAAACACATCCTCGCTAGGCGGCGCCGCCGCGGCCGTGCCGCCCCCGAAAAGTGCCAGCAACGACGTCTGCCCGGTTTCGCGCTCCCTCTGGGCCGCGGCCGCACTCTCCTGCGCCGCAGCCACCGCCGAGAACAGTTTGGCGCGGCTAACCTCCTTGCCAGACGCGATGCCGTCGAAAGCCCCGGCCTTGATCAGCGCCTCCAGCACCTTGCGGTTCACCTTGCGCGTATCCACGCGGTGGCAGAAGTCAGTGACCGACAAAAAGGCGCCGCCCGTGCTCCGCGCTTCGGTGATCATCTCGACCGCGCCCTCGCCCACGCCCTTGACCGCGGCCAAGCCAAAACGGATAGCCTTGCCCACCATGCGCTCGCTTCTCGGCGCGGCCTTTTTCTTCGCTTCGGCCGCCTTCTTCTTGCCCCGCTTGCGCGTCTCCTCTCCAGCCTTCTCCTCCTCAGGCACAACCGTGAAATCCGCGCCGGATTCATTGATGTCCGGGCGCAAAACGCTGATCCCCTGCGCGCGCGCCTCGGCGATGAACTTCACCACCTCGTCGGTCTTGTCCTTGCCGCAGGTGAGCAGGCCGGCGAAGAACTCCACCGGATAGTAGTACTTGAGGTACGCAGTCTGGTAAGTGAGCAGGCCATAGGCCGCCGAGTGGCTGCGGTTGAAACCGTAGCCGGCGAACTTCTCCATCAGGTCGAACACGCCCTCAGCAATTCGCGAATCGATATTCTTGGCCGCAGCGCCATTCAGGAAGTTGGCCTTTTCCTTGGCCATGGCTTCGGCCTTCTTCTTGCCCATAGCGCGGCGGAGCAGGTCGGCCTGGCCCAGCGAATAGCCCGCCATGGCCGACGAGATCTGCATGACTTGCTCCTGGTACACGATGACCCCGTAGGTGTCCCGCAGAATCGGTTCCAACACCGGGTGCGGAACCTCGACCTTCCTGCGGCCGTGCTTGCGCTCGACGAAATCATCCACCATTCCACCCTCGATGGGGCCCGGACGGTAGAGCGCACCCGCGGCGACGATGTCTTCGAAGCAGTCGGGTTTGAGCCTCTTGAGGAGGTCGCGAAACCCCGAGGATTCGAGCTGGAATACGCCGGTCACGTCAGCGGAAGAGATCATTCGGTACACCCCGGCGTCGTCCAGGGGAATGGCAGCCATGTCCAGCGGTGCTTCGCCTCGGGCTTTCCGGTCGGCGTTGGCCAGCTCGACGGCGGTCTGGATCACGGTCAGGGTCTTGAGGCCGAGAAAGTCGAACTTGACCAGCCCCACCTTGGCCACGTCGTTCATGTCGAACTGGGTGGCGATCACGCCCTCCTCAGGCCGGAAGCAAGGCACGTACTCCCACAAGGGCTTCTCTCCGATCACGACGCCCGCCGCGTGGATGCCGGCGTGGCGGTTTAGCCCCTCCAGCTTCATCGCAATATCTAGCAGTTCGCGGTGCTCCCCCTCATAGAGCGCCTTGAGGCGCGGTTCTTTTTCGATAGCCTCCTTGATAGGCGGGGACTTGCCTTGCACCGGCTCGGGAATCAGGGTGGCCACCCGGTTCTGTTCGGAAACCGGCAAGCCCATGGCCCGGCCCACGTCGCGGATGCAGCTTCGCGCCTTCATCTGGTGCATCGTCACGATCTGGCCCACGTTGTTCTTGCCGTATTTCGCCGTGACGTAGGCGATCACCTCGTCGCGCCGGTTCATGCAGAAATCGATGTCGAAGTCCGGCATGGACACGCGTTCCGGGTTGAGAAAGCGCTCGAACAGCAGCTTGTTGGCGATAGGATCGATGTCGGTGATGCACGACGCGTACGCCACCAGTGAGCCAGCGCCTGAGCCGCGGCCCGGCCCGACCGGAATTCCGTTCTGCTTGGCGAACCGGATGAAGTCCCAGACAATGAGGAAATAGCCAGAGAAACCCATCGTCTGGATGACGCCCAGCTCGAGCGCCAGGCGGGCACGGTATTGATCGGGGTCCGCCTTCTGGCCACGGGCGTGCAACGCCTGCAGGCGAGCCTCCAGCCCCTGGCGGGCTAGCTCCGCCAGGTAGCTTTCGGCGTCGTAACCCTCGGGGACCTGGAAGCGCGGCAGGTGCGTCTGGCCGAGGTCAAAGGTCACGTTGCATGCTTCGGCGATGCGGGCCGCATTCTCAAGCGCCTGCGGCACGTCGCGAAAGTGCATCGCCATCTCCGAGGCCGACTTCAGGTAGTAGGCGTCGGTTTCGTGGTGCAACCGCTTCTCGTCGTTGAGCGTGCGCCCCTGCTCTACGCACATCAGGATCTCCTGGGCGCGCGCATCTTGACGGTCCAGGTAGTGACAGTCATTGGTGGCCACCAAGGGAATTCCCGTGCGCGCCGACATCGTGATGAGCTCGGCGTTAACCTTCTCTTGCTCGGGCAAGCCGTTGGACTGGATCTCCAGGAAGAAGTTCCCCTTGCCCAGGATGTCTTCGTACTCGCGCGCCACGATCTCGGCGGCGCCCGGCCCCGCGCGCAGAATGGTCTGCGCCACTTCGCCGCCCAGGCATGCGGACATACCGATCAGCCCCTCGCGGTGCTCGCGCAGGAGCTTCTTGTCGATGCGCGGGTTGTAGTAGAAGCCTTCCAGGAAGGCCATCGAGTTGAGGTACGCGAGGTTCTTCCAACCGAGGTTGTCCTTGGCCAGCAAGACCAAGTGGTGGCTCTTGCGCTCGGTCTTCGCCAGCCGATCCGACGCCACGTAGGTCTCGCAGCCCAGGATGGGCTTCACCCCTTGCCTCTCTTGGCCTTCTCGTAGAACTGCAGGGCTCCGAACAGATTGCCGTGGTCGGTCATGGCCACCTGCTTCATCCCCAGAGAAAGCAACCGGGGAAACAGCTCGTCCAGGCGTATGGCGCCGTCCAGCAAGCTGTATTGCGTGTGCAGGTGGAGATGCGCGAACTCGGCCATTTTTCCTCGCCCCGGTCTACTCGCCTTGGGCAGCAAGATCAACGCCGCCAAGCTGTGCTAGCCTTGCTGTTCGGTCGCACCCGATGGGCCATCTTGCATGTCTTCCTTCTGGCGGGCGCTGGGCGCTGGCGGGCGCTCTGCTCGTGGCATGCTCCAATCGCTCTCTTCTGCCCTTGCCGGACGCGGCCACCATGGAGGTGGCCTCCATCGGGGCCAGCTCTGACACGATGGCCATCCCGCCTTTCGGGAGTGGGCTGCTCGTGTTCTACGCGCTCGGGCCACAAGGGGAAGCCGTGCCGGGGGCGGTCATGCATTTCTCCATCGTGGACGAGGCCGACACACCCGGCTCCGGGGGGGCGCAGCTTTCGTTCTCCAGTGCCCTCACCGACGGCGATGGCGCGGTTGCGCTGCAGGTCATTGCCGGCCAGGGAGCAAGCGGGCAGAAGCTGGAATTCAAAGTGGAAGCCTCGACAGGGGAGGTCCTTCTGCCTATTCCGATCTTCGTAACGACCAGTCCGCTTGCCACGGTGGAGATCACGCCCGTCTTTCCTGACCAATCGCCCAGTGACAACGACCTGGTCAGCAAGACGTATATCTACTTTTACGACAGCGCATCATGCGCGAGCGTTTCGCGGGCGCATCCCGTCCCTCCCCTACGACAAGTGCCGTCGTTGTCTCGCGACGACCCAACGGCAACCTTCACCAGCGTTGCAACCGTCGGCGTCCACGCCGTGCTGGGGCTGGCCGTGGACGCCCACGAAGGGGTCGTGGCTGAGGGATGCATGGACCTCTTTGGCGCCAGCCTGTCTGCCGACCAGCCAATGCGAGTTCTGCTGCCTCTCACGCGGCTCTACCCTTCACCTGTGGGAAGCTTCCGAGCCGTGTCCCAGTTTTCCTTTGCGGCGCCGCTGCTAGGAACCGTGTCCGCCCAGAACATATGGAAGGAATTGTCCGACGACGCCTGCGACCCGGCGCGGCTGTGGCTCGACTGCACCATCGACGCTCTCAGTGGCACCAGTGCGGAGGATCCACTTGACTGCCAGCCGGTCGCCGGGGGCGAAGGGGACCTGGGCGCGAGCTTGGCCGCCCTGAGGGCACCGCCCGATGCATCCACGCCCTGTGCAAGTCATTTCGATGCAAATGGAAACCCAACCCTGGACGCGAAGGTCTACGCCCTGTTTCCCACCGGCTCTCTTGACGCTTTCCAACTGACGACGCTGCCGGATGAGCTGGGCAACGCTTTGACCAGCCTCACGGTCAATTCGACACTCACGGTGACCGCGACCGACTCCAAGAATGCGTTCAACATCGAACATGACCTCACCGCCCTTGCGCTCCCGAACGCCGCCCTCCATCATCCGTTGATCGCCATGACGGCTTTGGCGGCTCCGGTGAGCCGAGACGCATTCGTGTCCGGCGAGTCCGAGGCAGGTAAACTCGTGATCAGCCCTCACAGTTTCACGCTGGAACTAGGATCGGCCGCCCGTTTTACTTTCGCCGCATCCAGCTTGGCACCCCGCTTGTCCAGCCTCGCACCCGGTTCGGATGTTGCGGACGTCGGTGTCTTCATTGAGGCTCTGCTGAAGTCGGCGACGCGCAGCCAGGACGGGACGATGTTGCGAGGCTGTGATGCTCTGGACTCGCTCCTGTGCGCGGAAGTACAACAGGCGCCCGGCTGCGTGAGCGCGGCCTGCCTGTCGGGCCTGCAAGCCCTCATCCAGCGGCTGGACGCAAGCTTCTCTGCGCTGGACGGGCGAGACCTCGACTTCTTCTTGTCCGGCTCAGCCCCGATTGTCGACCGCGATGGCGACGGCCAAGCGGATGCGTTGGGCAGCAAGGCCCCTTCATCGTCGTCCCCCTCGCCAGGACTGGGCCTGTGGTCGGCCACCTTCAAGAGCCGCACCGGAACCACCGACGTCCTAGGCTGCCCCTGGACGGCGGACCGGGAGGACGCTCCCATCCGATGACTGGCGCCGATTCTGTCGACATGCAACAACGCCATTTGGCAGCGCTCCATGACACGGGTTGGTTCAGGCGGCACGTCCGAATCGCAAGATGCGGGTCTGCGCCAGATTCAGGTATAATGGCGGCCGGTGTCCGGCGCACCGGAAGCACCAGGAAGAATCTCGAGGCAGGCCGGCCCAACCCATTCTGAGCTTCGGTAAGAGCCATGAAACACTCGCGCGTTTGCCTCTCCCTCGCGTCTTCACTGTCCCTCTTGCTGTGCGGACTGACGCTCCTTGGCCCCTCGGCTGTCTACGCGGCCGAGTGCCCGGCCACCTCGCCAGATCGGACGGAAGAGCGCCGGGCCTTGGCCAAGGAGTGGTTCGCTCGGGCCGAGGCGGCTGAAAACGCCAACGACGACGCCGAGGCCGTGCGTGCCTACGCCTGCTCCATGAAGATGGTCGCCCACGCCTTCACCGCGTTCAATCTCGGGCGGGTTGCGGAGCGTTCGGGCGATCTTGAACTGGCCCTAAAGTCGTACAAAGCCTATCTGACCTTGAAGCCTGATGCTGCCGACAAGGACGAGGTGCAGACCAAGATCACGGACCTGCAAGCGAAGATCAAGAATGTCAAAGAAGACATCATCGGGTCAGAATCGGCGGCTGCGGAAAGTACCTCGGCCGAGGAGAAGTCGGAAGTGCCCGTGCCATCACCCAAGGAAAAGCCGGAAAAACCGATCCCTATCGAGCCGCCGCCTTTCGTGGCTGAACACGCAAGTGGAGGGGGCCTCGGCCGCGTCCTGGTGTGGGTGGTCGGAGGCGTGGGCGTCGCGGCCCTGGCCACGGGCATTATCACGAACATCATTGCTCGCAACGACATGAGCACCTGCAACAGCCAAGCCGCCGACGGCAACCTGGCGACGGCGAAGTCCGCTTGCGACAGTGCCAAGCCGGCCGCGTACACCTCCTACGCCATGTTCGGGGTCGCTGGCGCGGCTGCCGTTGTCGAGGGCGTGCTCGTCTATCGAATCTGGTCCAGCGGCGCTGCCAGCTCGGGCGACACGTCAGTGAGTCTGGGCTGGTTGCCTGGCGGCTTGAGCTTGAGCGCCCGCGGGCGCTTCTGATCGGTCGAGCGTTGCAGTCGCAGCTCGGCGCTCTCATCCCTGGGTCGACGGTACCGTTCGTCGAACGAGAACGCCTGCTCGCACACGCGCGCGCCCTGATGGGCGTGACCCTGGCCGAGCTGGCCGATGGTCTGGGCTTGCCTGTGCCCGCGGGCCGCGTGCGGACCAAGGGCTGGTCGGGACAAATCATCGAGCGCGAGCTGGGGGCGGGCGATGGTCCCGGTCGCGGTCAGGACTTCGCGGCGCTGAATATCGAGCTCAAGACCGTGCCGGTGGACCGCGACCTGGTCCCGCGCGAGTCAACCGCCGTGTGCCAGATCGATCCCATCGTCATCGCTGGCGAATCCTGGGAGACCAGCTACCTGCGCCAGAAGCTGAGCCAAGTGCTGTGGGTGGCACTGGAAATTCCTCGCGGCGCGACTTCGGTCGGCGATCGCCGGGTCGTCGCGGTCAGGTTGTGGACGCCCTCGCCTGACGAGCAAGCCCTGCTCCGGGCGGATTTCGAGGTATTCGTGCGCGTCTACTTCCGGCGCGGCCTGGGCGATGCGATTTCGGGCCACCAAGGACAAGTCCTGCAGGTGCGCCCCAAAGGGCGCAACGCCGCCGACCGGCGCCGGGCTTTTGGCCCCGCCGGCGAGTCCACCGAGATCGGCAAGTGCGGCTTCTATCTGCGCCCCGCTTTTGTGGCGCGCATCCTGCGCAGCAATTGACGCTCGCGTGGCCGGGCCGACGGACGTATGCTCGGCCGCGTCGAGTCTGAAAGCCCCCCACGGAGTGCAATCATGAAAGACAAAGTCTTCATCTTCGACACTACCCTGCGCGACGGCGAGCAAGCCCTGCCCGCCAGCCTGTCGGTCCAGCAGAAGATCCGCATTGCGCGGCAGCTCGCCACTTTGCAGGTGGACGTGATCGAGGCTGGCTTCCCCATCTCGTCGCCGGGTGACTTCGAATCGGTCGAAACCATAGCCCGCGAGATCAAAGGGCCGGTCATCTGCGGCTTGGCGCGCGCTGTGGAAAAAGACATCCTGGTTTGCGCCAAGGCGGTCAAGCCCGCCGAACGGCCCCGCATCCATACCTTCATTGGCACCTCGACCATCCACCGGGAAAAGAAGCTGCGCCGCACGCCGGACGAGATCCTGGCTCTGGTCACCCAAAGCGTGAAGCTGGCGCGCAGCAAGTGCGACGACGTGCAGTTCTCGGCTGAGGACGCGGGCCGCACGGAACCGGAATTCCTGTGCCAGGTGGTGGAAACCGCCATCAAGAGCGGCGCCAGCACCATCAACATTCCCGACACCGTCGGCTACACCACGCCGGAAATTTTCGCGGCGATCATCGACAACCTGATGAACAACGTGCCCAACGTCGACAAGGCCATCATCGCGGTCCACTGCCACAACGATCTGGGTCTGGCCACGGCCAACTCCATCACCGCGGTCAAACACGGGGCGCGCCAGGTGGAATGCACCATCAACGGCATCGGCGA